>JAYUWL010000291.1:0-8762 GCA_043753585.1 Burkholderiales bacterium | reverse complement strand
TTCAACAAGAATTTCGGAGAATAAGAAGTGAGCAATAAAGGGCAATCCCTCCAAGACCCGTTCCTGAACACGCTGCGCAAAGAGCACGTTCAAGTCTCCATTTACCTCGTCAACGGCATCAAGCTGCAAGGTCAGGTTGAGTCGTTCGACCAGTACGTCGTTCTCCTTAAAAATACCGTCACCCAGATGGTCTACAAACACGCAATCTCCACCATTGTTCCTGCTCGCGCAGTGACGATTCCGCACGGAGACGAAGCGCCTGAATAGCGCAAATTTACCCCCGGCGGTGTTACCCCATGTTTGAACGACACGCCGGAAATGACCGTGCGATCTTGGTGCAACTTGCTTTTGGCAAGGCTGTGCTGACTGATGATTTGGAAGAATTGCAGGCGCTCGCCGCGTCAGCGGGTGTCGACACGGCAGCCGTTGTCACGGGAAAACGCGACCGTCCCGATCCCGCGCTGTATGCCGGCAAAGGCAAGGTCGAAGAAGTCGGGCTTGCCTGCGCCGAGCACGGTGCCGAACTGGTCATCTTCAATCACTCGCTGTCCGGCGCCCAGGAACGCAACCTTGAAAAAGCGCTTTCCTGCCGCGTCATCGACCGCCGATCCCTGATCCTCGACATCTTCGCCCAGCGCGCTCGCAGCGCTGAGGGCAAGCTGGCCGTGGAACTCGCACAACTCGAACACATGTCAACCCGACTCGTGCGCGGCTGGGCTCACCTTGAGCGGCAACGCGGTGGCGTCGGCATGCGCGGCCCAGGCGAGAAGCAGCTGGAGATCGACAAGAGCCTCATTACGCTCAGAATTCGCGCGCTGAAGGAGCGGCTAGCCAAAGTGGATCGGCAGCGGCAGACGCAGCGTCGTCAACGCGATCGCTCGCAAACCCGCTCCATTGCCATTGTTGGTTACACCAACGCGGGCAAAAGCACGCTGTTCAACCGACTCACTTCGGCGGGCATTTTCGCCGCGAACCAACTGTTCGCTACGCTCGACACCACCGTGCGTAAGCTCTACGTCGCCGAGGCGATGCCGCTGGTGGTCTCCGACACCGTTGGCTTCGTGCGCGACCTGCCGCATGAACTGGTCGATGCTTTCAAAGCGACGCTGCTCGAAGCCGTGGAGGCTGACGTGCTGCTGCATGTGGTTGACGGTGCCAGCGATCAACGCGACCAGCAAATCGAGGCGGTAAATTTGGTGCTCGAAGAGATCGGCGCATCCGACATTCCGCAGCTTATTGTGGTCAACAAGTGTGATTTGCTGGGTCTCGGAACCGACGCTGGACGGGTCGAAATCGGTGACAACGGGCTCGCCAGTCGCGTATTCGTCTCGGCCAAAACGGGGGCGGGTATTGCTGAACTGCGCGCCGCCTTGCAAGCGCGGTTTCCGCGCCCAACTATCGACTACACCCTGACTCAAGACCAGATAAACGCCGCTTAAGCGATAACCGCACACAGCACAAACGCATCATGGCCCGTATGAAAACCCAAACTAGCAATTCGATTTCCTCTTTATGGAGTCGTCTCGTATCGAACATCAAGCTCTCGCTGAACGACCCGCAATGGGGACGCAAACCCGGCACCGACGGCGACAAGCCTGCGAGCAGCACGCCGCCTCCCCCGCCGCCAGCTCCATCGCCGACGCCTCCGCCGCCGCCTCCATCGTCTGGCAACAAGCCCAGCGGCCCGCCCGATCTTGATGAGCTGATGAAAAAAGTGAATGATCGCGTCAGCGAAATTTTCGGCAGCAAAAAAGGCCCGAGAAAAACCGGTGGTGGTGGCAACGGCCCGTCATTTCCCTCGATCAGTCCCAAGTTTGCGGCAGGCGGTCTCGTCATTGCAGCCGTCATTGGCGTGTTGCTGTGGCTCGCCACGGGCTTCTACATCGTGGACGAAGGCAAGCGCGGCATCGTGCAGCGCTTCGGCAAATACATCGAAACCACCGACGCTGGCCCGCGCTGGCACTTCCCTTGGCCTATCGAAGCGGCCACGCTGGTCAATTTAAATCAGGTGCGCTCGGTTGAAATCGGCGGCAAAGCGTCGGGGCGCGCACGCGACGCCAAGCAGTCACAAATGCTGACCGAAGATCTGAACATTATCGATATTGCATTCGCCGTGCAATACACGCTGTCGGATGCCAGAGCCTTCTTGTTCAACAACCGCAAGCCGGAAGACTCCGTGGTGCAAGCGGCCGAGACGGCGATGCGCGAAGTCGTCGGCAAACGCAAGATGGACTTTCTGCTTAACCAGGGCCGCGAAGAATTCGCTGGCGCGACACAAAAACTGATGCAACAACTATTGGATCGTTACGGCACTGGCATCACCATCAGCAAGCTGAACCTGCAAGCGGTCGCCGCGCCTGAAGCCGTGATCGAGTCATTCCAGGACGTGGTGAAAGCGCAGCAGGATCGTGATCGTCAGGTCAACGAAGGTCAGGCGTACGCCAATCGTGTGATCCCCGAGGCCCGTGGTCGCGCGTCGCGCTTGCTTGAAGAAGCCTCAGGCTACGAACAGAGCGTGCTGACCCGTGCACAGGGCGACGCCGCACGCTTCACCTCGATCGTGGGCGAGTACAACAAGGCACCGGGTGTGACCCGTGAGCGTCTATACATCGACATGATGCAATCGGTGCTCGGCAACACCAGCAAAGTATTCGTCGATCAAAAGCAGGGCCAAAGCCTGCTCTATTTGCCGCTCGACAAACTGATGGACAGCACGCGCGCAGCAGCAGTCGGTCCGGTCGCTCTACCTGAGGCAACACGTCCCACACTTCCCGATCCGGCCGCAGCAGTCGATCCGGCCAGCGGCCGCACACCCGCGCGCGACGCCGCGCGTGGTGGTCGCGATTCACGTAATTAACAGGAGTCCAACATGAATAAAATCGCTCCAGTCCTTACCGCGTTTCTCGTGGTCATCTTCGCGTTTTCGCAGACGCTGTTTATTGTTGACGAGCGTGAGTTCGCGATGGTTCGCCAGCTTGGCGAAGTGGTCGCCATCAAAGACCAGCCCGGTCTGAACTTCAAATTGCCGTTCATTCAAAATGTCAGCAAATACAGCAAACAAATCCTGACGCTGGACAGCCCCGAATCGGAGCGCTTCAACACCAAAGAGAATCAGCCGGTGCAGGTGGATTCGTTTGTTAAGTGGCAGATCGTCGACGCTAAAGAGTTTTATCGCGCGGTCGGCGGTGACGAAAAACAGGCCGAACGCCGCATTGGGCAGACGATCACGTCGCTGTTGCGCGAAGAGTTCGGACGTCGCACGCTGCTAGAAGTGATCTCCGGTGATCGTGAAAAAATTATGGCTGCCGTGCGTGAGTCTGCCGAAGCGGACGCCAAAAAAGTCGGCGCGAAGATTATTGATGTTCGCCTGAAACGCGTCGACTTCGACGATTCCGTATCGACCCGCGTGTTCGACCGGATGCGCTCGGAGCGGCAGCGCGTTGCGGCGGAAGCACGTTCTACCGGTGCCGCTGAAGGCGAGCGAATCAAGGCAGATGCTGACAAACAGGCGCAAGTCATTCTGGCCGATGCCTACAAAAAAGCGCAAGAAATGCAAGGTTCAGGCGACGCCAAAGCGGCGGCGGTTTATAGCAGTGCATACGGGCAGAACGCTGAGTTTTACTCGTTCTACCGCAGTCTTGACGCGTACAAAGCAACCTTCAAAAGCAAGAATGATGTGATGGTGCTTGACCCGAGCAGCGACTTCTTCAAGTTCCTGAAGCAGAGCGGCGCGAAGGGCAAATAACGTGCGTCTCGGCCTGAACACGAATCAGCGCTAGTGGAGTTTTTCGCTGCGCTCTGCCTCGTGCTTGTCGTCGAGGGTTTGCTGCCGTTCATCGCGCCCAAAGTGTGGCGCGAGACGATGAACAAAGTCGCCCAGTTAAACGACGGTCAACTTCGTATGGTGGGCCTTTTCTCGATTGTGATCGGACTGGCCTCGTATTGGATTATGATGGCGCTGACAGGTTAGATTTTCGCATCAGCTTTTTGCTGAAACCGCTGCGTAGTTGGGCTCAGCCCTCAAATATGCGTGCAGTCTACCTAAGCGATTTTTGCCTTCCAAGCCCAGTCTGAATCGGTATTCCAGTGCAAAGTTACTGACTTTATTTTGGTAATTCGCTATCGCGACAGCGACGAAATGTGCGCTTCACTCATGTATTCCGCGCTCTGCATTTCGGTCAACCGTGACGTTGTTCGACTGAACTCGTTGAGCACGCGTCGCGTGTCGCTATCGGTCAACGCCTCATCTACTTTTGAGATGTCTGCGAGCGACGCAGCTGCGCTCATAATGAGCTTGACGCGATGGTCATACAGCACGTCCACCAGCAGCGTGAAGCGACGAATCACGTTGCCGTCTTTGGTGCGCAGCACCGGCACGTTCGACAGCAGCAACGTGTGATTGGCATGTGCGAGTTCCAGATAATCGTTCTGTGATCGCGGCGTTTCACACAGCGCCGCAAAGTCAAACCAGATCACGCCCTCGGCCCGTTTGCGCAGCGCGATGTCGCGGCCATAAATAGTGATCTTTTTATCAACCACAGCCTTCGACGTTGCGATGCGCGCAAACGTTGCCGCGAGCCGTGCATCGGTTTGGTCACCCAACGGCCAGTGATACACGTTATCCTGCTCAAGGGTGCGACGGCGATAGTCCACGCCACTGTCCACCTCGACCACATCCATGTTTTCTTTAATCAGCGCGATCGTCGGCAAGAAGTTTTGCCGCTGCAACCCTTCGGGATAAAGCGTGCCCGGCGCGTAATTCGAGGTCATCACAAACACGATGCCATTGTCGAAACAATGCGACAACAACCGGCCCAAAATCATCGCGTCAGCAATGTCACTGACGTGAAATTCATCAAAGCAAATCAACCGATAACGCTCAGCCAACCGCTCGGCCACCGCCACCAACGGATCAGCCTCATGCTTCAGTGTGCGCAGGTCCTCGTGAACATTGCGCATGAACGCGTGAAAGTGAATACGCATCTTGCGGCGCACTTTAGTCACCGCGTAAAAGGTGTCCATCAAGAAGCTCTTGCCGCGCCCGACTCCACCGTAAAAGTACACGCCACGTGGCGCGACAGGACGCGTGAACACACGACCAATCAGCGAAGCACGCTTGTTGCGAAACGCCGTTAGCTCGTCATTGAGTTGCGCCAAACGCGTCGCAGCATGAAGCTGCGCGCTGTCCAGCGTGATGCCGCGTTCGGTGCAGAGTTTTTGCAGGGTGGGAAGCATGAGGGACCGAATTAACGTCCAGTCATCGCCGCGACGGCGGGAATCCAGAACAGATCGCTCCTAACAAACACGCCGCAACCCACTACATATTCAACGTGCGTTTGTCCACAGCCAACGCGGCCTCTCTGGTCGCTTCCGACAACGTCGGATGGGCGTGACAAATGCGTGCGATGTCCTCCGATGATGCTCCGAATTCCATTGCCATCACGCCTTCGGCAATCAGCTCGGACACCATCGGCCCAATGGCATGCATACCGAGCACTCTGTCGGTCTTGGCGTCCGCGATGACTTTCACGAAACCATCGGTATTACCCAACGCGCGTGCGCGACCGTTGGCCATAAACGGGAAGCTGCCCGCGTTGTAGGCAACGCCTGCGGCCTTCAATTGCTGCTCGGTCTGACCGACCCAGGCGATCTCGGGCGAGGTGTAAATCACCCACGGAATGCAATTGAAATCGATGTGCGGATGCTGGCCTGCAAGGCGCTCGGCGACCGCCACGCCCTCGTCTTCCGCCTTGTGCGCGAGCATCGGGCCGCGCACCACGTCGCCGACCGCCCACACGTTCGCAGCGGTCGTTTTGCAATCGCCATCAACCGCGACGAAACCGCGCTCATCGAGCTTCACTCCCGCTGCGTCGGCATTCAAACCATTTGTGTTCGGCACGCGGCCGATGGACACGATGAGGCGGTCAAAGGTGACGTTCTCAGCCTTTCCGTCTGCGTTGGTGTATTCGACCGAAACGTTGTGTTTGCCCGCCTTGATCGCACCGACTTTGACGCCGAAGCTGATCTTTAATCCTTGTTTGGTGAAGAGCTTCAGCGCCTCTTTTGCGACCTGCTCGTCGACAGCGCCGAGGAACGTTGGCAAACCCTCAAGCACGGTCACGTCAGCACCCAAACGACGCCACACCGAGCCCAATTCGAGCCCAACGACACCCGCGCCAATCACACCGAGCTTAGCGGGCACGCCTTCGATGCGCAGCGCGCCGTCGTTCGACAGAATCAATTTTTCGTCAAACGCAGCGCCCGGTAAGACCCGCGCATTGGAGCCCGTAGCGATGATGATGTGCTTGCCGGTGATTGAGTTGTTTGCCGGTTCGGTAACGGTGATTTCATAAACGCCGTCTTTAGCCGCACCAGCAAACGAGCCGCGCCCGTGAAAGAACGTGATCTTGTTTTTCTTGAACAGGTACAGGATGCCATCGTTGTTCTGCTTGACGACCATGTCCTTGCGCGCAAGCATTTTCGGCACATTCATGGTCACGTTTGAGGCCGTGATGCCATGCTCCGCAAAGTGATGATGCGCATGATCGAAATGCTCAGACGATTGCAGCAACGCCTTCGAGGGAATGCAACCCACGTTGGTACACGTACCGCCCGGCGCAGGCTTACCCGCCGCGTTTTTCCAGTCATCGATACAGGCAACCTTAAAACCCAACTGCGCTGCACGAATTGCCGCCACATAGCCGCCGGGGCCACCACCAATTACTACAACGTCGAATTGATCCATGTTCTCTCGCGCAGGCACTAAGCCGCGACTTGTTCAAATGAAAAACTGGGAATGTCAGCGCGCGACTTGGCGTGCTCCATCGTGAGCGCGCATATGTTTCCGGCAGCATCGATATCCAACACGGTGTTCTCGTCAAGATCACGCGTCTCGCTGATCGTAGCTCCGCGAAATTCGATGTAGAGCGTGTCTGTATCTGCAAAGTATTTGATCTTCATGGCTTGAGGCTCCTGTCGAAGAACGCATTGTGTACCGTTTCGCCATCTTTCAAGATCACGACAGAAGCGTGCGGCCCTCCGCGTCCTCAATCGCAGACCACCTGCGCATTTGGCCATCTGCCTGAACATCGGATCGAGCCGCATTTGTCAGCACAAACTCAATCCACTCATCACGAATCATGACGCGATCTGGACGGATGCGGCTGGCGAGAAAGTGTTGAGGCGTTTTCATCACTGATTAACCGGATCCGCTCGCGTTCCGACCTACGCGCTTCAAATTGGATATCGCACTGCAAGCCCTAGAGCGAATAGCGTTAAACAAACGTATAAAGCGCGGACTTCCATCTATCGAATAATCTGCCACCCACCGGAAGATCGCGCACTACAAAGTATTGGCGAACAGCCATCGCAGCAAATCCACACGAAATCATGATTGGCGCGATTACCTCCACACCCAACCGAAGGCGAGTGAGCGCGAGTCCTGCAAACACCGGGCATACGGCAACGAGTCCGCGCGGTATTGATTCAGCGCTTAACCCCATTACAAATCCAGTAACAATCGAGCCGGATCTTCCAGTGCCTCTTTCATCGCCACCAACGCCAACACCGCTTCGCGTCCATCAATAATCCGATGGTCGTACGACATGGCGAGGTAATTCATTGGGCGAATCACGATCTGACCACCTTCCACCACGGCGCGATCTTTCGTGGCATGCACGCCAAGAATTGCGCTTTGTGGCGGGTTAATGATGGGCGTTGAGAGCATAGAGCCGAAGGTACCGCCGTTACTGATTGTGAACGTGCCGCCGGTCAACTCTTCGATGGCAAGCTTACCTTCGCCAGCGCGTTTGCCGTATTCGGCGATTTTCTTTTCGATCTCGGCGATGCTCATCTGGTCGCAGTCGCGGAGTATCGGCACGACCAAACCGCGTGGCGAGCCGACCGCGATACCGACGTCGTAGTAGCCGTGATACACGATGTCATTGCCGTCGATGGAAGCGTTAACCACAGGGTACATTTTGAGTGCGTGAACGGCGGCCTTGACGAAGAAGCTCATAAAACCGAGTTTGACGCCGTGGACTTTTTCAAACTTGTCTTTGTACGTAGTGCGTAGATCAATCACCGGCTTCATGTTGACCTCGTTGAACGTGGTCAGGATGGCAGCGGTGGATTGGCTCTGCACCAGACGCTCAGCCACGCGCATGCGCAGGCGAGTCATGGGCACGCGCTGCTCGGGGCGGTTGCCGAGCGGGACGTTGACGGGTGGGGCAAATGTTGGCGCGGCGGCGGCCGGTTTGGCCGCTGGCGTGGGTGCGGCGGTGTTTGGCGCGGCCTTGGCCTCAACGGCGGCGATCACGTCGCCCTTGGTGATGCGGTCGCCTCGGCCCGTTCCTGAAACAGTAGAAGCGTCGATACCCTGATCTGCCATCATTTTCTTCGCGGCGGGGAGTGCTGTAGAAGCGCCCCCGGGCGCGATTTCTGCGGCGGGCACCGACGCCGCTGCGGAAGCGGCTATCGCGCCTAGGGGCGCTCCTACAGCAACCGCTTTCGCTTCCGTATCAATCACGCCCAGCACAACGCCCGAAGTTACGGTGGCACCCGGCTGAACCTTGATTTCAACCAACACACCATCAGCCTGAGCGGGGGTTTCAAGCACGACTTTATCGGTCTCGATGTCGCACAAGTTCTGGTCGCGTTTGACGGCGTCACCCGCTTTAACGTGCCACGCCGCAAGCGTGCCCTCCGGGGTGCCTTCGGCGAGTTGCGGGACTTTAATTTCGATCAACATAGTAAATTCCAAT
>JAYUWL010000290.1:0-8762 GCA_043753585.1 Burkholderiales bacterium | reverse complement strand
AGCGTGTTTTCGGGAGGTTGTCACCGAAGCGAATGTCTTTTGGCTTGGCAATCGGACCGATTTCCTTGCCGACCCAATCGCGCAATTCTTTGGCGAGTTTTTGCGCGGCAGCGGCGTCAACCGGGCGGGCTCCTTTCAACACAACGAATGCTGAAACTGCTTCACCAGTCGTGTCGTCCGGACGTCCAACAACGGCGGCTTCGGCCACCAGCGGATTCGACACCAGAGCTGATTCGATCTCCATGGTGCCGAGTCGATGGCCGGATACATTGAGCACGTCATCGATACGACCTGTGATCCGGAAATTGCCGGTTACCGCATCGCGCACGGCGCCATCGCCGGCAAGGTAGTAGCCCTTGAGTTCTGGCGGGAAATACGATTTCGCGAAACGATCAGGATCACCCCAAATAGTTCGAATCATCGATGGCCACGGCTTTTTCACCACCAGAATTCCGCCCTGACCGTTCGCCACGTCGCCACCGGCCTCATCGACAATCGCGGCCTCAATCCCTGGCAAAGGTTGTGTACATGAGCCGGGCACCAGCGGCGTGACACCTGGCAACGGCGTGATCATATGACCTCCGGTTTCGGTTTGCCAGAAGGTGTCGACAATCGGGCAGCGCTCGCCGCCGATGTTTTTGTAGTACCACATCCATGCCTCGGGATTGATCGGCTCGCCGACTGATCCCAGCAGGCGCAGCGAGGTCAAATCGTATTTGCCGGGGGCGAAATCCGGTGCGGTTTCTGCGGCCTTGATGAGCGAGCGAATCGCTGTCGGTGCAGTGTAGAAAATGCTGCACTTGTGTTTCTGGATCATGCTCCAGAATCGCCCGGCATTCGGAAAAGTCGGCACCCCTTCGAAGATGATTTGCGTGGCACCCACCGCGAGCGGACCGTATGCCACATAAGTATGTCCGGTCACCCAGCCAACGTCGGCCGTACACCAGAATACATCGGCCGGCTTGATGTCAAACACCCACTTCATGGTGAGCATCGCGTGCAGCAAATAGCCACCCGTGGAATGCTGGACACCCTTCGGCTTGCCGGTAGAACCCGAGGTGTAGAGCACAAACAGCGGATGCTCTGCGTCCACCAACACCGGAGCACATTCATCGGACGATCCGCTTTCGACCTTCGCCCAATCGATGTCGCGCGGGCCGTAGGCGACGTTGCCGCCGGTGCGCTTGTAGACGATGACATGGCGCACGGCGTCACAACCGCCCATCGTGAACGCCTCATCCACAGCGGGTTTCAGTGCGATGGCCTTACCACCGCGCAGCTGCTCGTCGGCGGCAATGATGAGCGAAGCACCGATATCGACGATGCGTTCCTGCAAACTTTTGGCCGAGAAACCGCCGAACACCACCGAGTGAATAATGCCCAGCCGGGCACAGGCCTGCATCGCGATGACGGCCTCAATCGACATCGGCATGTAGATGATCGAGCGGTCGCCTTTCTTATAGCCGAGCGATTTAAGTCCGCTGGCAAATCGGCAGACGCGCGTGTAGAGATCGCCATAAGTAATTTCGGTGACCTTGCCGTCGTCGGATTCGAAAATGATGGCGACCTTGTCCTCGGTCGGCGTGCTGATGTGCCGATCCAGACAGTTATATGACGCGTTTAACTCGCCATCCTCGAACCACCTGAAAAACGGCGCATTGCTGTCGTTAAGCGATCGGGTGAAAGGCTTCGCCCAGATCAAGTGTTCGCGGGCCAGATCGCCCCAAAATTCCGAATGGTCATTCGCCGCTTTGGCAAGCATCGCCTCAACGTCTGCTGGTTTCAGATTGGCCTGCGCCGTAAACGCGGCCGGCGGCGGGAAAACACGGTTTTCGACCAATATGGACTTAATCGCGGACGATGGCGCTGACGACGTTACAGACATGAGTTCCTCCTGTGACTATAAATCAATGTATCACTCACATCCTGCCAAGTGATAGCTCTTCATTACCTAGACGTTAGCCGCAATCATTGACGCGAGACTGACGGGTTTTGCTGCATCAGCTTTTGTCACAAAAACATATTCTTGCTAGGGCCGTAGGTCAATAACGTCAAAAGTCGACTTAAATAAAATTAGCGGTTCGAGCGTTATACGCGAAGCTTTCAGGACAAAAGCTGAATGCCGACGAGACACAGCAAACGCATTGCAAGCACCTGAGTTTTGCCATGTACCGATGCTAAACTGGAATCAGATAAAGCATTCTTTAACCGCTCCACTTGCCCCGTTCCCAACATCGAAGTTTGAATACCGTATGAAATCAACGGACCGCACCGCCGCGCCCGCCAAAAAAATGCGCCCACTCCCTTTCGCGATATTCGCGTCGCGCTGGTTGCAGTTGCCGCTCTATATCGGTCTCATCGTCGCGCAGTGCGTTTACGTCTTTCACTTCTGGGTTGAACTGACGCACCTGATTGAAGCGGCGTTTGGGTCGACCCAGGCCGTTCAGCTCATCGCTTCGTCGGTTCAGCCGTGCGACCCGGCCGTGATGGGTGCAAAGACCCCTCCTGCTTTCTGCCCCGCCATGCCAACAAAACTCACCGAAACCCTCATCATGCTGCTGGTTCTGGGCTTGATTGACGTGGTGATGATTTCGAACCTATTAATCATGGTGATCGTCGGTGGCTACGAGACGTTTGTGTCGCGGATGAATCTTGAAAACCATCCTGATCAGCCTGAATGGTTGTCGCACGTCAATGCCTCGGTACTCAAAGTCAAGCTGGCCACGGCGATCATTGGTATTTCGTCAATCCACTTGTTAAAGACTTTCATTAATGCCGAGTCCTATACGGAGAAAACCCTCATTGCACAGACCAGCATCCACGTCGTCTTTCTGCTCTCCGCAATGGCCATTGCCGCCACAGATCGCATGATGGCTCCATCCGATCACGACGCCAAAAAGCATGATGGCCGAACTCATAATGACTAGCTCTCCGACGGTATTGCAATCATGACCCTCACCATCCGCTACGCTGACTTTGTTGAATCCATCGCCGCGGCGCTGCAGTTCATCAGCTTCTACCACCCGCAGGATTACATCGAGCATCTGGCACGCGCCTACGAAGCCGAAGCCTCGCCCGCAGCGAAAGATGCCATAGCGCAAATCCTGACGAACTCAAAGATGTGTGCGATCGGTCATCGCCCGATTTGTCAGGACACCGGTATCGTCAACGTGTTCCTGAAAATTGGCATGGATGTGCGTTTCAGTGACTTTCCAGGCTCAGTCACCGACGCGGTAAACGTGGGGGTCGCCCGCGCCTACAACGATCCGGACAACAAGCTGCGCGGCTCCATCGTGGCCGACCCGCTATTTCTGCGCAAGAACACCAATGACAACACACCCGCCGTGGTTCACATGGAGCTGGTGACCGGTAACACGGTCGACGTGAATGTTGCGGCCAAGGGCGGTGGTAGCGAGAACAAGAGCAAGTTCGTGATGCTGAATCCGAGTGATTCGCTGGTCGACTGGGTACTCAAAACCATACCGACGATGGGCGCGGGCTGGTGCCCGCCCGGCATGCTCGGCATTGGTATCGGTGGCACCGCCGAGAAGGCCATGATGATGGCGAAAGAAGTGTTGATGGAGCCAATCAACATGTACGAACTGTTAAAGCGTGGCCCGCGAGACAAGACCGAAGAATTGCGCATCGAGCTCTACGAAAAGGTCAACGCACTCGGTATCGGCGCACAGGGCCTCGGCGGTTTGTCGACTGTGCTCGATATCAAAATTGCGATGTATCCGACCCATGCGGCGGGCAAACCCGTTGCGATGATTCCGAACTGCGCTGCGACGCGTCACGCGCATTTCGTGCTTGATGGCTCGGGGCCGACGTTTTGTGAGCCGCCGTCGCTTGACATCTGGCCCGATGTGCATTGGGCACCGGATGTGAAGCTGAGCAAGCGTGTTGACCTCAACATCTTGACCAAAGCCGAAGTCGCCAGCTGGAAGCCAGGGCAAACGCTCTTGCTCAACGGCAAGATGTTGACGGGTCGCGATGCCGCGCACAAACGCATCAGCGAAATGCTGGCGAGGGGCGAAAAGCTTCCGGTTGATTTCACCAATCGCGTGATTTACTACGTCGGCCCGGTCGATCCGGTACGCGACGAAGTCGTTGGCCCGGCTGGTCCGACCACTGCCACGCGTATGGACAAATTCACCGAGATGATGCTCGCGCAAACAGGCCTCATTTCGATGATCGGTAAGGCCGAGCGCGGCCCGATGGGGATTGAGGCGATCAAAAACCACAAGGCTGCGTATCTCATGGCCGTCGGCGGCGCGGCTTACCTGGTGTCAAAAGCAATCAAGAGCGCGAAGGTGCTTGCTTTCGCGGATCTGGGTATGGAGGCGATCTACGAGTTTGACGTGACCGATATGCCAGTGACCGTAGCGGTCGATTCGCTGGGCACCAGCGTGCACGAAACAGGACCGCGCGAATGGCAATCGCGCATCGGCAAAATCCCGGTAGTTGCAGCTTAGATTCAGCGAACCGTCCCCGTACGCCCGCCCACGAGCTCATGTTCAGTCACTTCACGACGATTGATGGTTTGATCCTGTTAGCCGCAGTGGTCATCGTCCTGATCGCCGGCTGGGTGATTTCGCGTAGTACCCGCAACACGCTGCGCGCACTCACCGACGCGGCCCGCTCGTTATCACAGGGCGATTTTCATGTAGAGGTGCCAATTCGCTCACGTGGCCCGGCGGGTGAACTGGAGCGCGCGTTCAACGAAATGGCGCATCAGTTGTCAGCCAGTCGCGCACAGATTACCCATTACCAGCGTTCGCTCGAAATTCGGGTGCGTGAACGGACTAACGAGCTGCACACGGCCACCGTCCGCGAGGTGCAAATCGCGCAGACCGACCCACTCACCGGCCTGCCCAACCGATTGTTGTTTCGCGCCAAACTCGAAAACGCCATCAAGTCGGCGGACGCGGACAGGAGTCGTGTGGCGGTTCTGTTTGTCGATCTCGATTACTTCAAAACGTTCAATGACAGCCTGGGCTACGACGCGGGAGATGCCGTGCTGCGAACGGCGGCAGCGCGGCTCAAGGATGCGATTCGTCAGGATGATCTGGTGGCGCGATTTGGCGGCGACGAATTTGTCGTGCTCATCTCGCGGCTGGAAGCACACCATGCTGAACACGTAGCGCTGCTGGTCGCCGAAGATATTCTCGAAGCGCTGATGGAGCCGTTTGAAGTCGTCGGCTCGCGGCTTAATATGCCCGCATCCATTGGCCTTGCCATATACCCGCACGACGGCGCGGACGCCAGTACTTTGCTTAAAAACGCCGATACTGCGATGTACGCGGCAAAGCAGGCCGGCCGCAACCGGATTGAGCACTTTTCCGGTGGATCCAGTCGGCAACAGGCACAGCGCACCCAGTACGAAACCGATATGCGGCGCGGTATCGCCGAGAATGAATTTTTCCTGATGTTCCAGCCTCAGGTTGACGCTGCGACGGGTTCTCCGACCGGTTTGGAAGCGCTGCTGCGCTGGCGGCATCACACACGCGGGCTCATTCAGCCGGGCGACTTCATCACCGTGGCCGAGGAAAGCGGCATCATCAACCCGCTCGGTCAACGCGCACTCGAGCTAGCCTGCCAGCAATTCATGGTCTGGCGAGAGAAGGATATTCATCCGCGAATTTCGGTCAATGTGTCGGCCAAACAGCTGGAGGATCCGAACTGGCTCAAATCAGTCGATCAGACAATTCAGAAGATTGGAATTCCGCCCCAGTATCTTGACCTCGAAATCACCGAATCAATGCTGGTCGGCAACCCGCAAAACGTGATGGACACCCTTGATACGCTGGGGAAAATGGGCGTCACGCTCACGCTGGACGACTTTGGTACTGGCTACTCCAGCCTGTCATATCTGACGCGGCTGCCGTTTCACACCATCAAGATTGACCGAAGTTTTATTCAGCGCATTGATGACAAGCCGAGTCGTGGAATCGTGCAGGCGATTGTGGCGATCGCTCACAGCCTGAACATGAGGGTTATCGCAGAAGGCGTTGAGACACCGCTGCAGTTATCAATTTTGCGCGAAATAGGATGCGAGGAAATTCAGGGCTTTTATCTGTCGAAGCCACTGGAAGCGCATGCGATTGAGGCATGGTGGCGCATGCAGTTGGGCAACGTGGGTGTGCTGCTGCGATAGGACTATAGGACCATAGGACCATAGGACCATAAGACAATAAGACAATAGGACAATATGACGAAGCTGGGTTACAGTCCGATCGGTGCCGCAACGTCTTCGGGCAGATCAACATCACGCAGCACACCGGGATCGTCCACTTCCAGCGCGCGGCACTGGGTTGGATGCGCTTGTAAAACAGCGCGCGCTCCAACGTCACCAGCGCATTGCATGAGCTCCGCCGCAAAACGAACTGGAAAGACAACGGGGTTGCCCGGTGCGCCGCCGTAGTGCGGTTGCACGATGCTGTTCGTCCGTAGAGACTCCGCCAGCAACACGCGCAGGGTGTCCGGCTGAATCCAGGGCATGTCGGCCAACGCCACAATCCACGTAGACGCAAGCGGATAGTTTGCGATGGCGATGCGTGCCAGATGAGCAAGGCTGTGCCCCATCCCGGAATCAGCATCCTCTGGCTGCACGACTTTGGCGCCTGATTGCCGTGCTGCTAGCGCAAATTCATCATCGAGATCGCGCACGGCAACGATCACCGCATCGACCGCCTTCGACAACGCATCCAGCGAATGCACGGCAATAGATCGTCCCGACAGTTGTTCGCGCAGCTTGCGACCCGGTGAGGTTGGGTCAAAGCGGCGCCCCCGACCCGCCGCGAGCAGCAAGCCGATGGTGCGCACGCTTTGAGCCTTGATGACTGTAACTCTGAACGCTTTAAGCTCGCGGCAGGGTCACGCCGCTCTGGCCCTGATACTTGCCTCCACGATCTTTGTACGACGTGCCGCACACTTCATCGCTTTCAAAGAAGAGCACCTGAGCACAACCTTCGCCCGCATAAATCTTCGCCGGCAGTGGCGTCGTGTTCGAGAACTCAAGCGTGACATAGCCTTCCCACTCCGGCTCGAACGGCGTCACGTTAACAATGATGCCGCAACGCGCATAGGTGCTTTTGCCAACACAAATTGTCAACACACTGCGCGGAATACGAAAGTACTCAACCGTGCGTGCCAGGGCGAACGAATTCGGCGGAATAATGCAAACGTCACCTTTGAAATCCACAAACGATTTTTCGTCGAACGCCTTGGGATCGACAATCGTCGAGTTGATATTGGTGAAAATCTTGAATTCGTTGGCGCAACGAATGTCATAGCCGTAGCTCGACGTGCCATAAGACACGATCTTTTGCCCGTCCACAAAGCGCACCTGACCCGGCTCGAAGGGCTCAATCATTTGAGTCGATTCGGCCATACGGCGAATCCAGTGGTCGGACTTGATAGACATAAGCGGCAGACGGGCAAAATGGGGTGTAGCCCGCTATTTTGTCTGAAGCGGCGTTGACGAAGGGTTCCAATGCCACGTGAAGTTGCGCCAAAAGTCTCCGGAGCAGTGCAGCTTACGCTTGCGCAGGCGCGCGCGTTACAGCTGGCGGAGATGGGGCTGGCACCCGCGCGCTGGATCGGAGATTATTTTCGCCACGCAGGCAAGGCAGCTCGACCGCACCCCGACTCATTGGTTGAAACTGGGGAGTTGCTGCGCGTCGAGGTCGCCGATTGGCCGTGGTCGGCGTACGTTCATCCCGACCATGCAACCTTACTGACAGCGATACAAAAGAACCAGCTGCGCCCAACTTATTGCACCCTGCTCTCGCCTTTTGACCCGCTGCTATGGGATCGCGAACGCGCGCTGCGAATGTTTAATTTTGACTATCGCATCGAGTGCTACACACCTGAGCCGAAACGCAAATACGGCTACTTCACGCTACCGATTCTTGTGCGAGGCGAGCTGGTCGCACGAGTCGATGCCAAAGCTCACCGCGCTGACAAAATATTTGAGGTGCGCGCGCTGCACCTTGAGCTTGGCGTGGCACTAACTGAGTCACTCGCAAATGACATCGCTGGCGCGCTGCATCGCTGCGCTGCGTGGCATCAAACGCCTACGGTGCAGGTGCTGCGAACGGCGCCTGCGAAGTTTTTGCCGCCATTGCGCAAGGCGCTCGTCGCTTGCTAATAGAAACGCATGGCGAGCAGCTTAATTGCCTGCCTGAACACGCCCTCTTCTGGCCGCGGGAAAGAACACTTTTCGTCGCTGATGTACACCTCGGCAAGGCTGCCAGCTTTCGCGCAGCCGGCGTCCCCGTTCCAAGTGGTCATTCCAGTTTTGATCTTGAGCGTCTTTCACAATTATTAAATTCGAACAAAGCAACTCGCTTTGTCATCCTCGGTGATTTGGTACACACCGAAACCAGTTACACAACAGCTCTCGATCACAATTTCAGAACCTTCCGAGCGCGCCACAGCCACGTTGAAATAGTGCTGGTACGCGGCAATCATGATCGCCACGCAGGCGAGGCACCCGCTGAATGGAGACTAGACGCGGTGGCTGAGCCGTACGCGCTGGGCCCGTTTCAGTGCTGCCACGAGCCGGATGCTGCGCGGGGCGCAGGCTTCGAATTAGCCGGGCATTTGCATCCTGCGATGCGAATGCAAACTGCGCGCGAAGGCATCACTTTGCCGTGCTTTTGGCAACATGCTCACGGGCTGGTACTGCCCGCGTTTGGCAGCTTGACGGGCAAACTGAGTGTGCGTTTGAAACCGGGAGAAAGCGCCGTCGTTGTCGC
>JAYUWL010000289.1:0-2865 GCA_043753585.1 Burkholderiales bacterium | reverse complement strand
TACCAGCGGCACCAGATTGAGCATGAAGATGATCTGCTGCAACCGGGTGTCGCGTTTGAATTGGCGCGCAAGTTACTGCGACTGAACGAGGCCAGTCGGCAGCACGTCGAAATCGTCTTGCTGTCGCGCAACAGCGCCGATACCGGGTTGCGAATCTTCAACGCCATCAGTCATTACAAACTGGGCATCACGCGCGCCGTGTTTACCAGTGGGCGGGACACGTCGCGCTACGTTCCCGCGCTGGGTACGCATCTGTTTTTGTCGGCTGATCCTGAGGATGTTCGTCACGCCCTGGAGTCGGGTCACGCTGCGGCAACCATCGTGCCTCACCGGGGTGCGGTAAATGTTGTTGACACCGCTTTCGCACAGGACGAGGATGAGCTTCGCATCGCGTTTGACGGTGACGCGGTGCTTTTTTCTGACGAAGCAGAGCGCGTATTCCAGACGCAGGGGCTTGATGCGTTCAGTGCGTCGGAGGCGAACGCTGCGGGTACACCGCTCGGCGGCGGCCCGTTCAAAAATTTCCTCGCGGCACTGCATCGCATTCAGACTGATTTTCCCCGCGACCGTCAGCCGATCCGCACCGCGCTCGTCACCGCGCGCTCAGCGCCGGCGCATGAGCGTGTCATCCGTACCCTGCGCGCCTGGGGTGTGCGCATTGACGAAGCACTCTTTCTCGGCGGACTCGACAAGGCCGAATTTCTTCGCGCCTTTGGGGCCGACATTTTTTTTGACGATCAGCGGCGGCATGTTGAATCTGCCAGTCGTGTCGTCCCCGCCGGGCATGTACCGCACGGCATTTCCAATCCGATTAAATGAATCTACTTTTCGAAGACGACGGCCGTATTCTGGCCGGTCTCATCATGTCCGAGACCGACGCTTCGGCGCAAGTTGAGTTGCCCGGCGGGCGCCGTATCAAGGTCAAGGGGGCCAACAGCTTGCTGCACTTTGCAACGCCGTCTGCGGCTGACTTGATGGCCACAGCCACTGTTCAACGCGCTGAGATTGATATGTCTCTGCTCTGGCAATCGGCTGACGGCCGTGACGAATTTTCGTTCGGCGAGCTGGCAGCGGAATATTTCGGTGCGTCGGCAACAGCGGTGCATCAGGCGGCAACACTCCTGGCATTGCAGCAGTCTCCGATGTACTTCTACAAGCGTGGCAAGGGCCGTTACAAGCGGGCTCCGGAGGACGCGCTCAACGCCGCACTCGCAGGTGTTGAGCGCAAAGCGCGCGAAGCCGAACAGATTGAAGCGTGGGTGCAGGCGCTGCTGGCGGGGCAAGCGCCGGTTGAAATCGCCTCAAATTGGGTGCAGCTGCTGCACAGCCCGGAAAAGCAAAGCCTCGCCTATCGTGCGCTGGTTGCGGCAGCGGATCGTGCCCGTATGGCACCCGTACATTTACTTGCCAAAGCTGGCGCGATACCGTCGACGCATGCGTTGCACTTCCAGCGATTTTTGCGGGCGACGTTCCCTAAAGGTGTTGCATTTCCTTCGAATCTTGCGTCGCCGATGGTCGCCGATTTGCCAACCGCTGAGGTGCGGGCGTTCAGTATCGATGACGTGATGACAACCGAAATTGACGATGCATTTTCGGTACAAGTGCTCGTCGATGGTGGGTTTCGCATCGGCATACACATTGCCGCGCCAGCACTCGCCATCACCGCAAACAGCGAGCTCGACCGCGTAGCGCGGGACCGTTTGTCGACGGTCTACATGCCGGGCAACAAGATCACCATGCTTCCGGAAGAGGTGATCACGGTGTTCTCGCTTGATGAGGGCAAATCGCCAGCGGCGCTGTCGCTTTACGCGACGCTTGATGCTCTGATGCAAGTCACACACACCGAAACGCGCGTCGAGCGCGTGCCAATGGCGAGCAATTTACGTATCGGCCACCTCGACGAGCTGGAATGGATGAATCCAGTTAACGACGGCAAAGAAAAGCATGCCGCCGCCATGCGCACGCTCTACGCTTTCGCCCAGGTGCGTGCGTCCGCGCGTGGCGAGCAAGCGCAAAACCGCGTCGACTACAGCTTTGCCATTCACGGCGATCCGGACGCCGAAGACTGCCGCGTAGAGATCGGGCCGCGCAAACGCGGATCACCGGTCGACACACTGGTCTCTGAACTCATGATCTTTGCCAACGTCACCTGGGCCGGGGAATTAGCCGCGCGCAAATGGCCTGGCATGTTCCGTGTGCAAGCGGGCGGAAAAACGCGGATGAGCTCAATGGCTGGGCCGCACGAAGGCTTGAACGTGCCGCACTATGTGTGGGCAACGTCGCCTTTGCGCCGTTACTCCGATCTGCTCAATCAGCGCCAGCTGCTGGCATTGGTGGCTAGCGAGAATGCGCCCAACACTGACGGCGTTCCAACCAGCACGGACCGCATTCCTCCTTACGCTCACGGCAATTCCGAGCTTCTGGCCGCAGTCGCTGACTTCGACATGACCTACTCGGGATACGGTGAATTCCAGCAACAGATGGAGTTTTACTGGTGCTTGCGCTACATCCAGCAGGAAAACATCACCAAGCTGACCGCTCACGTCATCCGGGAAAATCTGGTTCGCTTTGATCGCCTTCCGATGGTGCAGCGGATTAACGATATGCCCAGCCAGCCCGCAGGCATGCAGGTGATTCTGTCGGTCGCGGAGGTTGATTTGTTCGAGCCCGCGTTGCATATGCGATTCATCGAAACAGTTGGCGTTACAAACGCATCCGATGACGCCAACGGGGCCTAATGCGTGCCATAGAATCATCGTGTGAAGCGCGCGACAAAAGTGATCCAGGCCCCCGCCATGCTGCCGGTTGCGGAGGGCATGAGCGCGTTGCTCAAATGGACGCTGGCGGCATCAATCGGCGTGCACG
>JAYUWL010000288.1:0-8791 GCA_043753585.1 Burkholderiales bacterium | reverse complement strand
CATGTCGTTAAACGCGGTGGCCTGTTCGGCGACGGTGAAATCACAGTGGCTGACGCCGCGAATCGCGCGCTGCACGAGCCAGTTGCTGTTGCCTTTGGTCAATGTACGCTTTTGATAGGTCTGTTCCATACTGAACGGGACAAACAAGTCGCCGAGGGTGTGGATCGTCACCACCGGAATCCTGAATTCGCCATTGACCTTAGGTACCCAGCGCAGACCGTCGGAGCGCAGGCGGTTGGCATTCGCAGCCGGGGTGATCTTGATCGCCGCTGCATTGAGCGCCGCGCTGCCGGCAACGTCATTGTCAATCACGTAGGTGTAGGCCGTCGTGTCGAGCACGTTTTCGTTGAGGATGCCTGTGACGGTGCCGTCTGATCCAAAGGTTCCGTACGCCGACGGGAAACTGCCGCCGAACGCAATGCCCAGATCGAACATGGGCCGCGTTCCGCCGGTGATGTTTTTAACCACAGAGAGGTACTTGACGCCCGCTGCGGTGGGCACCGACGGGAACGTCGTAAACAGGTTTCCGGTGACCTGCGTGCTGATGTTTGCCCATTTGTCGACCGGGTTGGTCGGTGAACCGCCCAGCACCTGCGCGGTCACCTGCATGGCGGCAAATTGATTAAACAGCTCGGTGTCGCCGACCACGCCGCACATCGGCACTGCGCCGCTGTACTTGACCTTGTTGATCGCAGTGGCCGCGGCCTCGTCCTCAATCGCGGCTGCCGTGATGTGGCCGCCCATTGAATGGCCGGTGATGTAGTACCTGCTAGGAGCAGCCAGAATACGCGCGTTCTTGAACGCAATATTGTTGAACTCGTTGGCCAGCGCGTTAGTGTCCTCGACACCTGCACGCACATCGTAATAATTTTTGGTGTAGCTCGACGCGGCCCAGGCGTAGCCGTTTTGAATCAGATAGCGGCGGATTGATGGCGGCCCAACACCGAGCGCAGCGCCTGTGCCGGCGTAACCATGCGCATACATCACCAGTTTGCCGTTCCAGTTGGCGGGCACTTCTACGTTGTACGCGGCACCGTTCAATACACCCGCCCAGCGGCTGGTTGTGCTCATGTCGACGGCGTCCCCAGGGGCAGCAGCCATTGCCGTGAAGGTGGTGACTGAAGCGTCCGCAGTGAACAAACGTGAGTCCTGCGCGCGTTTTGCCTCCGGCACAAAATCGTCGCCGCCTCCGCCGCAACCGGCAAGCGAGGTGGTGACAACGAGCCCGATAAACGCGCGCTGAAATAGTGGGGTAATGGACACGGTGAGTCTCTCCTTAAACATTTAATTTTTTGGTCTCGCCAGCGATGTGTGGCGCGACAAGCCTTGACCACGTACTGGCTTGCTTGCCCCGACAGCGACGGTCGTTCGCCCGGACGCAGAATAGTAATCCAGACTTGCCGTTCTACGCTCCGTCAATTTCATAAAAAAGTATGACGTAATGATGGGTACGATCATGCGCTGCGACTCGGGCAGGCCACGCGGCTATAGCATCAGGAAGTCACGCGCTCGCGAGTTTTCTGCCGGGATTACCTCGCCCGGCAATGCGACTTTTGTTTGTAGTTGTGTGCCTACAAATGATCGGTACTTCGTACGACAGACGGAAAAACCCGGCAAGACTAACGTCGTGTTCTTGTTGGCATCGGAGTTATGTGTTTTGGTGCCAGTGGTTGCGGACATTGAACCGTGACCCTACCCAGCATCAAAGGATCGTCATGCACAAGCGCGCCACTGTTCAAGAAATCATGCTTCCGCACACCACCACCGTGACGCCCAATGAGGGCACAGAAGGCACGGAGATCCCGCACGTTAACGTTACAACGAACGAGTTCCGGGCCGCCTCATTTGCCACAGGATTGCCCGCCCATCCGGGCATTGCCCCTTGGGATGACTTGTGGGACAGGTCAAACGCAAAACCGCACTAGAGAAACGCGGAACAAGTGAGCGAGACGGATGTAGTGCAAGGCGTGTGGCGTAAAGGAACCTTCATTACCGCGCTGCAACATGAGGATTGGGAGCACCACACAACTCGCTAATGCGCCGTCGCTGCCTCTTGATCAGCGTTGCCCAGTTGAGGATGTTCGCTTAGTATCCGCATTCGCGCCAACGCACCTCGCGAAACCCACATCGACACAAACTCTAAAGGCACACCGTACATGAATACCATTCGACTCATCGCAATAATCATCATGGTCGCGGGCGTACTGGGTCTGCTGTATGGGAGTTTTAGCTTCACCAAAGCGACCCACGACGTAAAACTTGGCCCGATTGAATTCTCGGTCAAAGAAAAAGAAACCGTGAATGTGCCAATGTGGGCAGGCATCGGCGCTATTGTTGTTGGCGGCCTGCTACTAGGTTTCAATTCCAGGAAATGAAGCGGATTTAAACTGGTTCCGGGAAAGTACCCGGGATCAGTCGATGCGTGGCGAAGGTGAAGTTCGGGCTCTTGAATAAGCCCGGCTGAAGTGGTTAGGCTGCTATTTTCTGCTTGAAAACGCTCAGGAAACGGCTTACGAAAACGTCAACTGTGCCGCAAAAAACTGTACTCCTTAAGACGCGACCTGCTACGGCTTTGGCCGACTCGATAGCGTCAGTCGGTACGCCGCAGATCGTAACGCAGCACAAACTACGCGGCTAGCGCCTCGGGCAGCAGCTGGTCGTATTGCTGCTTAACCACGGCGTAGCATTCGCACGCAGCTTTCTCGAGTCCTGCGCGACTTAGCACCGAGATGTGGCCTCGTCGATACTCAATGAACCCAGCGGCCTGCAAGCGCCTCGCGGCCGCCGTTACGCCCTCACGTCGCACGCCAAGCGTACTGGCAATCAACTCCTGCGTTGCAACGATTGCATCAGATCGCAGGCGGTCAAGGCTCATCAGAAGCCACCGGCAGAGTTGCTGTTCCAGCGAATGATGTCGGTTGCACGCTGCGGTTTGCGCTGTTTGCGTCAGGAAGGCTTGCGTGTAACGAAGCATCAATTGCTGAACCGTTCGGGAGCGGTCGAACTCCTGCATCAGCCAGCTCGCCTTCAAACGAAACCCACTACCTGCACTGCGCACCATGGCGCGTCCCGGTGCCAGCGATCCGCTCATTAACAGGGACAAGCCGACCATGCCTTCGTTTCCGGCAACCGCAGTTTCAACAGACTCTCCATTTTCGGTCAGATACAAGATCGAAATGATTGAGGTGGTGGGAAAGTAGGCGTGCGTGCATTGGCATCCGGCCTCGAACAAAACTTTTCCAAATGGCATGTCGCACGGCTCCAGATGCGCTCGCCAGCGTGCAGATTCAGCTTGAGGCAAGGCAGCCAAAAGCTGATTTTCGCGCGGCTCGGGCCGAGCTGAAAGCGTCGTTTCGCGCGAAGTCGAGACCGGGCGGCGCGCATATTCACGTTCGTACAAGTCAGGGCGCACAAACGCCCCGGATCGTCCGACTACATTGGATTGAACTGGCGCAGGCCGACGCGGTTCAGGTATTACATTCCAGCCGAAGCCCGGCATGCTGAGCGACGTGGCCATCACTTATGACTTTCGGTTAGGGTCAGGACAATGGCCAAGAAGCCGGCCGACTCAAAGGGGGGGTGACCAGGGGCGCGATTCATCTTTGTTCTCCTTCAGCACAAGGGGTGCGATCGCCTGCGCCATCGCCATCTGGGCAGTAGCCAAGATATGTACGAAGGTTACTTTTGGGACCGCGCCTGAGCTATCAGCGCTGAACGGCGATCAATGTCGGACGGCGCTTACGCAGTAGCCGATGATGACTGTGGCGAATTTGGAACCCCGTCAACGACGCTCGCCGACCACCGCCGCAGCTCCAATCAGGTGTGACGGCAAGGCGGCGAGAACTTCGTGGTTTTATTCAAGGACGCGGATCGCGCAGATGCGAGCTTCGCCGCTGGGTGATTGCGAACTGCGGCAATACTGGCCGTTCTCAATCACGTGCTGAGGCGGTATGAACGCGCGCGTTTATTGCAACTGTCAACCTGCGCGCCCGGCGGAAGATTAGGTGGCATGCAATGATTTCATTGCCCCACAACCTACCCCCTATGCGAAGTGATCCTTCGCCGTGCTCACGCTGACATACGTCAGCGTTTCCCCAAAAAGGTTACGGTGTCCATCGGTGTCGCGACGTTTACACCCACAGATCATAACTATGAAGCCTTATTGCAACGGGCTGATTGGGCGCTTTACGCTGCGAGAGCGACGGGACGCAACCGCACCCGCTACGAAGCGTGACGTTGAGCCCATCCGTTTAGTCGCTCTGCCGCCTAGGCGAGCGCCACCTCGCCGCCCAGCGCATCGATCATTTCCGGGATGAGTTTGCGCAGCTCACCGGTCACAATCGCTACGTCCGCATCAAAGCGATCTTCGTCGGGCGCGGCGTTGTCACTCGCGTCAAACACGCCGTCAAGAAACTTGATTTTCTTGATTTGTGCCTCCTCGTTCAGCACCAGAGACACGCGGCCATTCCAGGTCAAGGCAAGGCGTGTCGGCATCTTGTTGTTCTGCAGGTGCTTGCGCACTTCTTCGTTGTTGAGCGTGTGCCTGGAGTAGCGAACAACCGCCTGTGAATCATCGGTCGCTTTAAGCTCGCATTCGCGATCCACATCAAAGCGGCCCGGCGCTTCATGACTCATGAGCCAAGCTGCCATTTGCGTGGCCGGAGCGACATTGGTTTGAATTGGCGTGATGACCAGACTATCGAGCGAGCGCAGCAACACGGCAACAATTTCGTCGGCTTTCGTTTGCCCCGACGCGTCGATCACCAGAAGCCGCTCGGTCGGGTCAATCCACACCACCGTATGTGAGATGCGCGTGAACGCCTTGGGCAACAAATCGAGGAGCGTTTCTTCGCGAATGTCTTTCTTCTCCATACGGCTGACTTTGCGGCCGGTCGACGCCTCGATTTGCTCGATTTTTTCTTCGGCACGGCGCTTGACGACTGATGACGGCAATACCTTCGACTCCGTCGTCAATCGCATGATGAGTTGCCCGCCCACTGACTCGACCAGCATGCCATGCTTCTCGCCACGCGGCTCTGACCAGCCGACGGATTTTTCCTGTGTTGCACCGCAGGCGCGGAAACGCATCTGACAGAGTCCGGCCTCGACCTGCGCGGTGGTCCTGGACCACGACGGATCAATGCGATAGACGATGATGTTTTTGAACAAGGGAGGCTGGCCTTCTGAAAATAATTTGACCGCTGTTCAGCCATTGCAACGACGTTTCTGATTCCACGAAAAAACATGAATGCGGTTGAATCTGCATTCACTCATCTTTCAGGGAGTGTGGGCGATCCGTCAGCAAAGCAGCGTCGATGCAGCGGCTGAACAGCGCAAAACAAAATTCTAACGAAGCGCGGGATTCCCGGCTGATTTAGCGTGGCATGCGTCGCTACACGCGGCTCTGCGCGGAATCGCGCAAACTGACGCGATCCAAAAACGCGCTTTGGCTACTTTCTAATTCGCTTGATCAGAGTGACGACCAGCAAAACGACCGCGCCTGCGAGCACACCAAACACACCGTCGAAGAGCGTCGGCGCGACGGTTCCGATGATGCCGCCCAGGCTCGCACTGACACTTTCGATCCAGTGATGCAGCGCCGGAATGCCGTGAGTCAGGATGCCGCCGCCAACGAGGAACATCGCTATGGTTCCTGCGATGGACAGGCCCTTCATCAGATATGGCGCAGCCCGCAAAATGCCGCGACCCAGGCTGCGCTTGAATTTTGTGTAACTGCGCTCGCCGACTGCGCGGCTCAGGTAGAGCCCTGCGTCATCAAGCTTCACAATGCCGGCGACGATGCCGTACACGCCGATTGTCATGATGACCGCGATACCCGAGAGCACGGTGACCTGCGTGACAAATGATGAGGCTGCGACCGTGCCCAGCGTGATCGCAATGATCTCGGCCGAGAGCACGAAGTCGGTGCGAATCGCGCCCTTCACTTTTTCTTTTTCGAAAGCGACAAGATCGACTTTCTCGTCGGCTACTGCGCTCAGCAGCTCCGTGCGACGGCCGTCATCCTCGTCCTTGCTGTGCAGATACTTATGCGCCAGTTTTTCGAAGCCTTCGTAGCAAAGAAACGCGCCACCGACCATCAACAGCGGCGTCACTGCCCACGGCGCAAACGCGCTGATCGCCAATGCCGTTGGCACCAGTATCAGTTTGTTGAGCGCTGAGCCTTTGAACACAGCCCACACCACCGGCAGCTCGCGATCAGCGGTGACGCCCGAGACTTGTTGCGCGTTGAGCGCCAGATCATCGCCGAGTACACCCGCAGTCTTTTTCGCGGCGACTTTGGTGAGAAGCGCGACGTCATCGAGCAGCGTCGCGATGTCGTCGATGAGGGCGAGAAGACTGGATGCCATCAGTTAACGCCCTTTCCTATTCAGAAAATTGCGACGGTTCAGCGCTTGCAAATCGATCAGCTTTTTAATTAAACCACCACTGCATTTGGGATAGGACGTAATTTCATCAATTATCGACTTCTGCATTTAATTCAACATAGCCCATATTAAATAGCACTTTCAGCGAAAAGCTGATCATGCTCTCACCTGCTGAGTGACCAAAAATTTTCGCACGCCATTTCCGATCGCGCGGGCCAGCTTGATCTGGTGCGCGACGCTTGAAAGCTTCGCCTCTTCTTCCGGATTCGAGATGAACGCCGTCTCAATCAAAATCGACGGAATGTCCGGCGCACGCAGCACGGCAAAGCCCGCCAGTTCCACGCTGCCCTTGTGCAGCTTGTTGATCGGTTTTATCTCGCCGATCATGCCGCGACCCAGCTTCATCGATTCAGCGTTGGTGATGGATTGACTCATCTCCAGAATCATTTTTGCCAGCGACGGATCACGCCCGGCGAGCCGCACGCCGCCGATCAGATCAGACTGATTTTCCTTGTCGGCAATCCACTTTGCCGCCGTGCTGCTGGCCCCGCGTTCCGACAGCGCAAATACGGAGCTGCCGCGCGCGTCGGGCCGCGTGAACGCATCGGCGTGAATGGAAACGAACACGTCCGCATTGACGCCGCGCGCCTTGCGTACTCGATCACCGAGCGCAATGAACACGTCCTCCTCACGCGTCATCAGCACGACGATACGTGGATCCAGTTCAAGAAGCGCCTTGGTCTTATGAGCAATGGCGAGCACGACGTCCTTTTCATAGGTGCCCGCCGGACCAATCGCGCCGGGGTCTTCGCCGCCGTGACCGGGGTCGAGCACTACGACAAACGGCTTGATGTGCTTTGGTGCGGGTGGACGCTGCACGACCGGCGGAATTATCGGCGGCAACGTATTGAGTTTAGGCGGAAGAATGGGCGGAACCTGCTTTGCCGCCTCGATTGCCGCTTGATCAGCCGCTTTTTCCAGTTGTAGCTCGCGCTCAATGAGCTTCGACAAAAAAGCCGCGATGGGATCATCCGCGTCAACCGGCGTCAAATCGATCACTAATCGATGACGGTATTGCCCCACTGGTGGCAGCGCGAATGCCGCTGTCTCGGAGCGGGCTTTGAGCTCAAGCACCAGGCGCGCGGTGTCGGGGCGGTACTGACCGATGCGCGCACGCGAGAGCACGCCGGTGTCGTTCTTGAGTGTTTCGAGCGCTTTTTGAAACGCTGCATCGGCTTGAACGTCGCTGATATCAACCACCGCGCGATCCGGATTTGCCAACGCTGATACAAAAAAACGCAGTTCGCTGTCCGATTCAATCGTGATTCGAGTAGAGGACTTGCCCGGCCATGCGCGTACGGCGAGCACTTTGGGGCCCGCCAGTGCAAGTGAGGCCGCGCCGCCCGCAACCAGCGCCGCAAGCGCTTGTAAAGCTTGTCGACGGTTCATGCAGCTGGCCCACTCTCCTCGCGCGGGAGAGGGTTGGGTTGAGGGGGAACATGACTATCGGAGCCAAAATTAGCCAGGGGTGAAACGGTCACCCGTCGCCCGTCATTTTCAAAATCAAACTTTAGCGTCACGTCAAACAAAACCGACCCCTGCAACCGCTCCGGCCATTCGACAAATCGGATCGACCGCGACTGAAAATATTCAAACCCGCCACGAGCCTCGAAATCATTCACATTTTCAATGCGATACGCATCGAGATGATGCACTTCACCCTTCGTCGTGTCATAGCTTTCAACCAGCGCGTAAGTCGGGCTCTTGATCGCTCCGGTGACGCCGAGCGCGCGCAACACGCCACGCACGAACGTCGTTTTCCCCGCTCCGAGATCACCGATCAGAGCGACCGAGCAAGGCGATTCAACCGTCGCTGCAAATTCGCGCGCAAAAGCGAGCGTCGCCGCTTCATCAGCCAAATACTCCATGCTTTCTACAATGGTGCGCATGTCAAAGCCTGCACAAAAATCGATGGAAGCACGTATCGTGCAACTCGGCATGTGCATGGGTTTTTCTACGGTGGGGATAGCCGACCTCGCGCTTGAGCGCGAGGCGGAGGGGTTTCAGGCGTGGATTGAGGCCGGTCATCATGGCGAGATGGAGTATATGGCCCGCCACGGTTCGAAAAGATGGCAGCCGGATGAATTGCAGCCCGGTACGCAGAGCGTGATTTGCGTCGCGCTGGACTATTCGCCCAGGCATGATGCTGGGTCGGCCCCCTCCCCCCTCGTGGGGGAGGGTTGGGGTGAGGGGGCCGTGGCGTCAGCGCAAACCGCTGCCAAGAACAATCAGGCCTACATCTCCCGCTACGCCCTCGGCCGCGACTATCACAAAGTTCTGCGCAGCAAATTGCAGGCCTTCGCGGAAGCCATCAAACACGAAATTGCACCGCACGAGTTCCGCGT
>JAYUWL010000287.1:0-2892 GCA_043753585.1 Burkholderiales bacterium | reverse complement strand
ACGTTTGGCTGACGCAGCCGACCGCTGGCTCTGTGACCGATTACACCTGGCAGCAAACGATGGATCAGGCGCGCCGAATGGCGACGCACTTGAAAAGTCTCGGCCTCGCACCAGGCGCTCGCGTTGCGATTCTCAGTAAAAACTGTGCTCACTTTTTCATGGCAGAACTGGCCATCTGGATGGCAGGTGGCACTACAGTCGCGATCTTTCCAACGGAGACAGCCGACACGGTGCGCTACGTGCTCACGCACAGCGAGGCGAGCCTGCTTTTTGTGGGCAAACTGGACACCTGGGAGCATCAGGCGAGCGCCGTGCCCGCCGGCTTGCCCTGCGTCGCATTCCCGTTGGCACCCGCGTCCGCCCGTACGTCGTTTGCGGAATGGGGCGCCATCGTCGCAAAAACCGAGCCGATCGAGGGCAAGCCGGCACGCGCAGCCAACGACATCGCCATGATCATGTACACCTCTGGCTCAACCGGCACGCCCAAGGGCGTGATGCACCGCTTCGACCGCATTACGCGCGCGGCGGAAGGTGTTGTAAGCAATATGCGCAACGCCATCGGCCCGACCGAGCAGATTCGAATACTTTCGTACCTGCCATTGGCGCATGTGATGGAACGCGCATGGGTTCAATGCGGCTCCATCGTCGAAGGAAAGGCACACATTTTTTTTGCAGAAACGCTGGACACATTTGTCACCGACTTACAGCGCGCACGACCCACCATATTTGTCTCTGTGCCTCGCCTGTGGCTTAAATTCCAGCAGGGCGTTTTCCAGAAGATGCCGCAGAAAAAGCTCGATTTGTTGCTCTCCATTCCCATCGTGCGCAACATCATCGGTCGCAAAATCCTCACCGGACTGGGGCTCGACTCGGTGAAGCATGCCGGCAGCGGTTCAGCGCCGATTCCCGCGCCGCTCATTGCTTGGTACCGAAAGCTCGGGCTGAACCTCGTTGAGGGCTACGGCATGACCGAGGACTTTGCCTATTCCTGCACCTCTTCTATCGGGCTCAGCGCTCCCGGCTACGTCGGCTCACCGATGCCGGGCGTCAAGGTTCGCATCAGCGACGACGGTGAGGTGCTGATCAATTCGCCGGGACAGCTTGCGGGGTATTACCGACAACCCGAGCTGGACACCGAAAGCTTCACTGACGACGGATTTTTTCGCACCGGTGATCTGGGCGAGATGCGCTCGGACGGCATGCTGAAGCTGACCGGGCGCAAGAAGGAATTGTTCAAGACCGGCAAAGGCAAATACGTCGCGCCTGCTCCGATTGAAAACTCGATCAACGCCAACCCGATGATCGAAATGTCCATGGTGTCGGGCGTCGGCCACCAAGCGCCCTACGCGGTGGTGGTGCTCGCCGAGAATTTGCGACCCACCCTCGTGAACCCGGCAGTCCGGGAAAAGGTGACCACCGATCTGGCTGCGCTTTTGACCGAGGTCAACAGCGGACTGCCGGACTACGAAACGATTCGTATGATCGTCGTCTCGCGCGATCCATGGAGCATCGACAACGGCTATTTGACCCCCACGATGAAGATTAAACGCGCCCGCATCGAAGCCGCACTCGCCCCCCAGGTTGATGGCTGGTACGCGAAACCCGGCCCGGTGGTTTGGGCTTGATTTAGAACGCTAATGCCGTTGCATCAGAGGCGGGGGTTACAACGTAAGCGCTAGTTATAGCTTTTCGTTGTAACCCAAAGCTTATTCGGTCTAAGCAATAAAAATTGCATTAGTCGACATTTGGCAAAAATAACGGTTAGCCCTTATACAGTGGTTGTTTCATCTAAAAGCTGATTCCTTCTTTTTTGTGTGTACGCAATAAACAGGCATGCCTAGCTGCACGCTAATTGTGCAAATCGTCGTTGCGATTGATGCACCGTATGCTGCGAAATTGGCGCACGCTTAACCCCGTTTCACGTCTAGGCTCGTTACAGCTAACTCACCCGTCCACTGGAGAGAACATGAACCCCGCGACCCCAAGCGACACGCCCGCCATCGACCCTTCATCTCCGCGTCGCAATCTGTGGCGGACGACGCTGGTGCGTGCGGTAACACTGACACTGGCAGCCAGCGCGCTGCTCCCGCTGTCCACACACGCATTCTGCGGTTTCTATGCGGGCAAGGCGGATGCCAGTTTGTTCAACGAGGCGAGTCAGGTCGTTCTGGTGCGCGACGGCAACCGCACGGTGCTGTCAATGTTGAATGATTACTCGGGACCGCTCAACGAATTTGCGCTGATCGTGCCGACGCCGACGGTGCTCACGCAGGGGCAGGTGCGGGTGGCGGAAAAGCTGACGTTTGAGCGACTCGATGCGTACTCAAGCCCGCGATTGGCGGAGTATCACGACAGCGATCCGTGCCAGTTCAGCCTGGGCTGGGGCCAGGATCTCGATCCCCGTGTGATGTACGCGGCAAGGTCTGTCGCGCCAAGTGCGGCGCCCGGGGGCGACATGCAGCGCAACAAGGCGCTTGGCGTCACCGTGGAGGCGCAGTACACGCTGGAGGAATACGACATCGTAAGCCTTTCGGCCACGCAGTCCGATGGTCTCGAAACCTGGCTGCGCGAGAACGGCTACAAAATACCAAAAGGCGCAAGTGCCGCGCTGAAACCCTACATCAATCAGGGCATGAAATTCTTTGTTGCAAAGGTCAACTTGAAAGAACAGTCGCGCCTTGGCTACAGCACACTGCGTCCGTTGCAGTTTGCGTTCGAGAGCGAAAAATTCATGCTGCCGATGCGGCTGGGCATGTTGAACGCACCGCCGAACAAGGCGCAGGACTTGATCGTGTATGTGCTCACCAAAAACGGTCGCGTCGAGAGCAGCAACTACCGCACCGCCAAACTCGCTGCGAATGAAAACATTCCGCCCTTCGTAAAACCGAAATT
>JAYUWL010000286.1:0-2895 GCA_043753585.1 Burkholderiales bacterium | reverse complement strand
GGTGGTGCATATTACGACCGTCCGCTTCCGCTGCAAAGCCGCCCTCCTCGCGCAGCAGGTCGCAATGTCCTGCTGCAACCTGCGACGGATCCTACCGGCGAGCGCTTGCGCGAACCATTCAAAATATGTACTTATTCGTAGTCAGGCCGACGTCGGCACGCGAATCGGTATCGTAAGCGTGACTTACGCCGTGCGAGGCAGTATGGCATCAAGGGGCCCTAATCTAACCGCAAGCGCTCGCGCGTTGCTTGGTTCTATTGGCGTCCCGCAAGAGTGCGGGGAGCGACATGTCGGCACCCGCCGTGCACGCGCGGACGACGAATTCACTTTGCCGTTTCGTGATCAAGTGCCTGCGGCGGAATATTTCCAATCGCAGGAAGCGTGCAGCGACACATTTTGTCGCATGCATGGCTAACATGGTGATATCGAATCAACATGACCAGACACACCAATGCGTACGCTGTCCAAATCGAAGATCCTCGGACATCGTCAGTGCTCAAAGCGCCTGTGGCTTGAGCTTCAGCCAGACGTCAAGCCGGAATATAGTGCGCAGACGGAGGCCAGCTTCGCCACCGGTCACAGCGTTGGCGCAGTCGCGCAGGTGCTCTACGATCCGCACCCTAAGCGTGTCGTGCTTGACGCGCAAACGGACGGCTACGACGTCGCATCCGCGCGCACAGCCGAACTGCTGCGTGGCAAATCGCCTTTTTTTGAGGCGCTGTTCTCGGCGGGTGGCGCGATTGCCTTCGCTGACGTCATGCAACCGCGGGGTCGTGCTGCATGGAAGATGATCGAGGTCAAATCTTCAACGTCAGTGAAGGACTACCACCGCGACGACGCCGCAATTCAATACTTCGTTGCCACGCAATCAGGAGTAAACCTGAAAGCGTCAGCGCTGGCGCATATCGACTCAACCTGGGTGTATCCAGGTGGCGGCGATTACAACGGAATGCTGGTTGAAACAGACGTGACAGCCGAGGTCGCGAAGCGCACTGATGAAGTGGCGGGCTGGATCGCGGAGGCTCAAGCCACGGCGCGCAAGCGCACCGAGCACAACATTCGCACGGGCGCACATTGCAACGACCCGTTTCCCTGCGGATTCATTGACCATTGCAGCGCGCAGGAACCACAGGCCACGCGTCCAGTGTCGTGGTTGCCCACGGTACAAACGAAAGCTCTAAAGACGCACCTATCGAATCCCGAGATCATTGAACTTGAGCAGGTGCCCGACGAATTGCTCACCGTTTTGCAGCAGCGCGTGAAGGCGGCAAGCCTGAGCGGCAAAACTTACTTCGACGCCAAAGGTGCCGCCGCCGCGTTGAAGCCACACAAACTGCCTGCCTATTTTCTTGACTTTGAAACCATCAGCCCAGCTGTGCCGCTGTGGGCGGGCACGCGTCCGTTTCAGCAGGTTCCTTTTCAATTCTCTTGCCATCGATTAAGCCGCTCCGGCACGTTGCAGCATCGCGAATTTCTGCACGTCGACAGCAGCGATCCGTCCGCAGACTTTGTCGCCGCCTTGTTGGTCGCCTGTGACGCGGATACATCGAGTTCGCCGATCTTTGTCTACAACCAGGGCTTCGAGTCCGCTCGCATCAAAGAATTGGCCAAGCGCTTTGCCAAGCAGAGCAAGGCATTGCTTTCGCTGGTCGATCGGTTGGTTGACTTGCTGCCAATTGCAAAGGCGCACTACTACCATCCGTCGCAGAAAGGTAGCTGGAGCATCAAAGCCGTCCTGCCTGCGCTGGTACCTGATTTGGCTTATGACCAACTGGACGAAGTACAAGATGGTGGTGGTGCACAGCTTGCGTTCCTCGAAATCATCGCATCAGACACAACCGCGGAGCGAAGGGAGCGGCGCATCAAGCAGCTGCTCGCCTATTGCGAACTCGATACGCTCGCAATGGTGCGGGTTCGTGAAGCACTGCTCAAGGGCTAGCGATGCGTGTTTACCTTGACACCGAGTTCACGCAATTCACGCATCCCAATCTGATCAGTATTGGGCTGGTTGCCGACAACGGCCGCGAGTTTTACGCAGTGTTGAAAAGTGTTCCGCTTCACAAATGCTCGCTGTTTGTTCGAGAGGTTGTATTGCCCATCATTGAGCACTGGCCGAGCACAACGCTTGATCGAAGTGAGCTACGTCAGTCATTGAAGCAATGGCTAAATGAGGCTGCGGAGCCTCTCGAAATCGTGTGTGATTTCGCCACCGACGCCGACCTGTTGATTGAGCTAATCGACGGCTATACGGATCATGTCCTCCGTAAATTCAATATTACTGGCTTCACAGTGCTTTCGGCCGCGCAGTGCGAGCAAATCACCGATGCGCTTGATAGCTACTTTTCCGCACCACGCGACTGGCCTCGTCATCACGCGCTGGAGGACGCGCGAGCGCTACATCATGCCTGCGCTCAATCAATTTCACTGAATTGCGCTAACTAGGCGAGGCAAATTTTGGGGAAATCCACCACTCAAAACACGTTGAGATTTGTGCTCGATCTGCTGTCACTCATTCCGGCAGCACCGCGCGTGCTTGACGCGCAAACGCTGACGGTGCAACTTCGAGATCGCGGTCATATCAAGGATCAACGCACCGTTCAACGCACGCTCAAAGACATTCAGGCGCACTACCCTACGCTCGAATGTCGCGACGAGAGCAAACCTTTCGGCTGGTGCTGGTCGGCCAAGGCGCTGCCAATTAGCGTGCCCGCGATGTCGCTCGATCAAGCCATTGTGCTCACGCTCGCGGAACGCGTGTTGCCGGGCTCACTGCCAGGTGACGTGCAGCGCGCGATCTCGCCGTATTTCAACGCCGCACACGCCACGCTCAAACGTGAAGTCAGCAGCAGCAAAGCGGCGAAGTGGCCGAAGAAAGTGGCCTTCTCTTCATCCGCA
>JAYUWL010000285.1:0-2901 GCA_043753585.1 Burkholderiales bacterium | reverse complement strand
TACAACCAGATTGCCAAAGATGTAGTCGGCGGCAACAAAGAGGGCACGCATGTTGAAGAGCTGCAGGCCAACCTGATGGGAATCGAGACGGAGCGGGGTCAATACTGGGCAAGCGTCGAATTCACCGGCAAAATGCGTGAAGACGGCATGGTCATGGGCTCCGCGTTTACCGAGGTCTGGAATCTGGTGAAACCGGTTGACGGCAGCAAGGGCTGGCTGGTTGCCGGGATCCAGCAAACTTAACTACGGCCCGCTCCAAAAAAGCCGACCTCGCGTCGGCTTTTTCATTTCCAGGTTTGCGTGGTCTGCCGCCTCTGCGAAAATACGGGAATGCTTCCTTCAAGTCTTATCGCTCGCGCCCTCACCCGCCTCCTCTCGCACGATGACGCTGCGCGCAAGCTGCTCGCGACGCATGTGGGGGAGACGCTGCAGGTACGCATGCCGCCGCTGTCGACAACGCTTGCGATTACGGCTGATGGCAGCTTCGAAGCGGGCCCATCATTGCTCACCGATAAGGATCTGACGGTCAGCGTCGAGTTTCCGTTGTCGTCCTTGCCACTCATTGCTCAGGGCAAAGAAGCTGCGCTTCGCAGCGCAAAAATCTCTGGTCAGGCGGCGTTGTTGCAGGACATTGCCAAAGCGTTCACGTCGCTGCCACTTGCGGCTGAAGCCGAGCTTGAGCGCGTTGTCGGGCCGATCCTTGCCAACGAAGCGATTCGTTTTTTGCGGGCGCTAATAGCACTGGGTGACAATGCCCAAAGCAGTCTGCATGAAGCCGGGAAACGCTATTTACACACGGAAGCCCAGCTTGTCGCCGAGCGCGATGATGTTTCGAAATTTGCGTCAGATATTCAGCGCCTGCGGATTGATTTGCAGCGGCTGCAAGTACGGGTGGCGAAGCTGGCGTAGCTGACGTAGCGCGAGGCTCAGGCGCTGTAAAAATGCGCGCAACTTCAAATTCGTCGGCCCCGCGAACATGGTCACCCTGTCCGGCATCGTGATGTTCTCGCATGAGGTCGCTGAGTTCCTTGGCGCATGGATAGGCGGCAAAGTCTTCACCCTAACCGGCAGCTACGACACCATCTGGATCATCGACATCGTCCTCGCCATCGGCGCGGCGTTGATTCATATGCCGATCAGGGAAGCGCCGGTGGGGCTGAAGATGCAGACGGCGTAAACGATGTACTTGTAGGAGCGGCTCCGCCGCGACCCCGCAACGTCAAATCCAAGCCGCATTCCACCAAGGATAGTCACCAACGCGCTTAACCAATCCCGCCCGAACGGGATTCGCCACGATGTAGCGTGCAATGACAATCACATCGTCTTCCGTACGCAACGCGTGATCATGAAATCCAGCCTGCCATAGCGTCCGCCCAACACAATCGCGTGAAACATTGACCGGAGTCGCAATCGCCTTCTTCAGCGCGCCAATCGTGTTGGACAACGAGCTCGTACCAGCAAGCTCGACGAGCCAATGCGCATGGTCGGGCATGAGCACCCAAGCTAAACAGTGCGAAGGCGAGGCAAGAAAAAACCGGTGAATTTCGCGGCAAGCAATGAGCGCTGATACTGGATCAGCGAATGTCTGCGAGTGGTCGGCGGTTCTTGCTGTTACGTGATAAAGCTGTCCGATAATGGAAACACGCCCACGTCGTAGCGAGCGGTTACCCGGGCGCGAGTCAGCGGCGGTCATTGCGGGCAGGTCGCGGCATAGCCGCTCCTACAAATCCCCGCGACATCAGACTTTCAAGGCCCAAGTCGATTGGCGACCCAACGTGTCGCATTTTCTCCAGCACTATGCCCAAACAAAAAATAGACGCCCCATAGTATCGGCCAACGCAACATGACCGACCAGTCGGGGAAGTGGCCGTCACTAAACACTAGCCATTGCCCGACCACCCCAACAGCAAGTGTTATCGCAAAAATTAGCGTCCAAACAGCCACGCCACCCACTGGGCCATTGAGAAGCCGTTTAAGACTGGTCACTAGTCCTCCATCTCCGCCTTAGCCGCCTCCACGTCAAGACACTCCATCGCATCCTTAGGCTCAGACGCCGCTGCCTCAGCGTAAAGCGTCTCAACATCCTTCATCTTCTTGTCGCCAAACAACTTGTAAAGTCCGTCGGCCATTTCGGTGCGGGCAACGGCTGATTCGGGGTTGAGTTTGAGCGCCTTTTCGTAATTTTCGACAGCGGCTTCTTTGCTGACGCCATAGGTCATCTTGCCGATCATGCTGCCTACTTTTTCGATGATTTCGGCGTTGAAGGTGCCGAGCGCGATGTGGGCGTCGGCATGTTTCGGCTCCAACTTTAGCGCGGTGTTGAGCGCGCTGCTGACCTTGCCGCCGATGCCTTGCGTGAGCGCTTTGGCGACGCCGATCAGTTGGCCGTAGCGACCGAGCGCGTAGGCCGCGAGATAGTAAGCGTTGGCGTTTTTCTTTTGCGCGGCTTGCAGTTCTTCGCAGCGGGCGGCGATTTCCTCAAACGCCTTCTGCTTTTTAGCGGCGCTGGTTTCGAGGTAGTTGTTGTAGATGCAGGCGGCCTTGTTGGCGGCGTTGTAGCCGTCGAGACCAGCCGCAAGGCCCGCCTCATATGCGCCCTCAAAATCACCAGCGTGATAGAGCCGCCAGGCCTCTTCCACGGCCTTGTCGGTCGGGAACGGTTCAGCGTCACCCTTGTGCAGCCGAGCCCAGTTTTTCTTGAGTGCTGCGCCATCGTAAATGAACGCTGCGTTGTCGTGCGGGAACGCGGCCCAGCCGTTTTTTTTTGCCATGAGTCTCTCCTTGAATTTCTTATCGGTATTCGGCCGCGAGTTTTTCGAACAACAACCGCGCATCGCCTTCGAGATACGGCGCGAGCAGCACCATCACCTGAAACACCCCTTGCCCCATCGCGTTGGCCTC
>JAYUWL010000284.1:0-8893 GCA_043753585.1 Burkholderiales bacterium | reverse complement strand
CCAGCGCATGCATCGTGGGCAGCGTTGCTTCGAGCGATGGGTCGCCCGCTGTGATGAACGGAATCAGCGCGGTTTTTTTGTTCGCCTTGAGCGTGGCGAAGACGGCATTGATGCGATTCATTGGCGCACCAGCGGCTTGCTTGCGGCTTGTGCGGCTTGAGCTGCGATGCGCCCCTGTTCGCACTCGGGATGGCAATAGAACGACAGGCCGGAGCGTTGCGACACCGTATGCATGTCCTTATCGCCGCGTCCCGAGAGATTGATCAGCAAAATTTTGTCCTTGCCCATCGTCGGTGCGAGCTTCGTGGCGTACGCAATTGCATGGCTCGATTCAAGCGCGGGGATGATGCCTTCGATGCGACAACATTCGTGAAACGCCTTCAGCGCTTCGTCGTCAGTGATGCTCACGTACTCGGCGCGGCCGATGTCCTTCAGGTACGCATGCTCGGGGCCGACGCCGGGGTAGTCGAGGCCCGCGCTGACTGAGTGCGTCTCGGCGATCTGACCGTCTTCGTCCTGCAACAGGTAGGTGCGATTGCCGTGCAGCACGCCGGGCACACCTTGCGTGAGCGATGCAGAATGCTTGCCGGTTTCAATGCCTTCACCGGCGGCTTCGACGCCGATCAAGCGCGTGTTTTCAAACGGAATGTAGGGATAAAAAATGCCCATCGCGTTTGATCCACCGCCGACGCAGGCGAGCACCGCATCGGGCTGGCGACCCGCGATTTCTGGCATTTGCGTGAGGCATTCGGTACCAATCACCGACTGGAAATCACGCACCATCATCGGGTACGGATGCGGGCCGGCGACGGTGCCGATGATGTAGAACGTGTTGTCGACGTTGGTCACCCAGTCGCGCAACGCTTCGTTCAGCGCGTCTTTCAGCGTTTTCGAACCGCTCTCGACCGGCACTACGCTCGCGCCCAGCAGCTTCATGCGATAGACGTTTTGCGCCTGCCGCTTGATGTCCTCGCTACCCATGTAGACCACGCATTCAAGGCCGTAGCGTGCGGCAATCGTGGCTGTGGCAACGCCGTGTTGTCCCGCGCCGGTCTCGGCGATCACGCGCGGTTTGCCCAGGCGTTTGGCGAGCATCGCCTGGCCGATGCAATTGTTGATTTTGTGCGCGCCGGTGTGGTTTAAGTCTTCGCGCTTGAAATAAATCTGCGCGCCGCCCAGCATGTCGCTCCAGCGTTTGGCGTGATAGACGGGGCTTGGGCGACCGACGAAATGCTTGAGTTCGCTTTCGAATTCGGCCTTGAATTCAGGATCGTGCTGGTACTTCGCGTATTGCGCCTTGAGCTCGTCAAGCGCCTGAATCAGGGTTTCAGCAACAAAAGTGCCGCCGTAAAGGCCAAAGTGGCCGCGGGCGTCGGGTAAGTCGTAGAGTTTCATGGGATGCTTTCAGCGCTGGTGACAGCCGGCGTGACTCACATCGAGGGATCCGCCAGGCGCACAGCGCGACAAAAATTTTGAATCAATTCGGAGCTTTTCACGCCGCGAGAAACCTCGACGCCGCTACTGACATCCACCGCAAACGGACGGACAGCCCTAATCGCGTCGGCCACATTTGCAGCAGTCAAGCCACCAGACAAAACGAGCCGAGGCGCGGTTGCGCTTGGTTTGTTTGTTGTGTTGATGAGCTGCCAATTAAATGTCTTTCCACTGCCGCCATGCCCGGCGCTTGGCGTATCCAGAAGGAGCGCAGCAGCGGAGGCGTATTGTTCTTCCCATTGTAATAAATCGAATGATTCGTCGACCGCCAGCGCTTTCACATACGGACGCCCAAAGCTTGCGCAGAAGGTTTCCGGCTCGTTGCCATGAAACTGCAGCAGATCGATTCGGGCGGTGGAAAGGGCGCTGTCGACCTCCTGCTTCGTTGGATTTACGAACAGAGCGACGGTGGAAACGAACGCGGGGACACGGCGCGTGAGTTTGGCAAAAAGTTCCAGCGAAATGGCGCGAACGCTGGGCGGATAGAGCACGAAGCCCAGTGCGTCGGCACCTGCATTGATCGAGACATCGACGTGTTGTTCATCACGCAATCCGCAAATTTTGATGCGTGTTCGAGCGACGGGAATGGAAGAATTTAGAGACACGGATCGACGAACGCTTCGGGAAGCTCAAAGCAGTGATCGTACTCAATTCCGGCGAGATACAGGCCGTCTGGTGAAAACGTAGGGGCTGCCAGCGTGCGATCTTTCTGCGCGATTAACGTTTTTAGCCAGTTGCTCGGCTGACGAGCATTGCCGATGTAGACCAGCGCGCCGACGATATTTCGGATCATGTGATGCAGAAAGGCATCGGCATGAAAGTCAAAGCGCAACACGCTACCTCGCTGAGTGACTTTAGCGGAATGGATAGTTTTGATCGGCGATTTCGCCTGACATTCCGAGGCACGAAAGCTGGTGAAATCGTGCTTTCCCCAGAGCGCGGGCAGAGCGGCCTCGATACGGGAAACATCGAGTGGCCAATGCGTCCAGCCAACCAGCCCGCGATTCAATCCGGGTCGATGCGCTTGCGACGCGAGCAGATAGACGTAGCGCCGCGAAGTTGCCGCAAAACGCGCGTGAAATTTGTCATCGACTGGCACTGCCCAGCGAATGGAGATGTCGTCCGGTAGAAATTGATTGCCGCCGCGCACCCAGGCGATGGCTTCACGCGCGACGGTAGTTTCAAAGTGAACAACTTGAAGGGAGGCATGAACGCCGGTATCGGTGCGGCCCGCAGCGATAACTCCAATCGGAGCCATCGCGATTTTCGAGAGCGCCTCTTCCAGTTTTTGCTGTATGGAGGACTGACTAACTTGCCGTTGCCAGCCGCAGTAGGCAACGCCCCGGTACTCCAGCCCTAACGCCCAGCGCTGCGGAGCTTGATCCGCTGGCTGGGTGGCTTGCATTTCACTATCGATAAGTAACGCGTTGATTAGCCGCCGAGCTTGGCGAGCATCGCTTTTGCTTCGGCCTGCTGCGCTTCATCACCATCGTGAATCACTTCACGCAGGATTTCGCGAGCACCTTCGCGGTCGCCCATCTCCTCGTATGCGCGGGCCAGGTCAAGCTTGGTTGATGCGTCATGCCACTGACCGTCAAGGATCGATGGTGTTGGATCAACAAAGCCCTGACGACCCGCATCGAAACTCAGATCGAGCATCTCGGGCTGCATCGACGGCCCCACCGTTCCGAGGTTAGTCGGCGTAGCGGTTGAGAAGTCGGTGAAGTCCATGCCACCTTCCGGCATCTGGCCGGTCGACGTTGCTTTTTTAAGCGATGCTTCCAGATCGGCGAGATCCTGCTCAAGCGATTTCGGGTTCGGGTAACCCGACATCGACGAAACCACAGGCACCGCAGCCGGTGCGAATGCCGAAGCAGGCGGCGGCGGCGGGCTGCTTGGCTTTGCGATGGTCATGCCGTCAAGCACGAAGTCCAGCGAACTAGCCGGTGCCGGAGCCGCGGTCACCCCGCCGATACCGGTCGAGGTCGGCGTTTCGAGTGCTGCGAATCCCGTTGCAGCAGCCGGCACCATTCCAATTTCGCCCCCACTTTTTGCCGACGGCGGATTAGCACCAGCGGCTAGTGGGTGACCCGGGAAATGCGAAGCCGCGATGGTCGCAAGCTTTTGTTTGTAATCATTGTTGCGATCGAGTGCCGTTATGTCGTTGGCAAGTGTGTCGAACACATCACGTTTGCCCTGAGTCGCGCTAATTTCGGCCAACTTGGTCGCGACATCAAGCCGTTGTGGATCACGCAGTAAAGCTTCGCGCAAAATCTCCTCGGCCTGGGCCTCGCGACCGTAAGCGATGTACACCTCGGCTTCGGCAACCGGGTCGACTTCACCCGAATCAATGGTGCCCATGCCGGAACGGCTGAACTGGCTTTGCACCGGCATGTCGTTGGTCTTGACAACGCCCAGTCCCGAGGTGCCAAACACGGTGTCGGGGTTAAGCGTATTGACAACGGGTTCCGACATCTTCGAATTTATCGAAGGTGCGGATTTCTTGTTGCGGCCACGATTCCAGAGGAGGAAACCGAACAGGGCGAGCAAACCTAAGCCAGCCGCAGCGGCGGGCATCCGGTTTTCGCCAAGTACGTCAAAAATACTGCCTTCCGCCTGAGGAGGTATCGAAGCTGATTTGGCGGCGACGGCAGGTGCGGGCGGCGTAACAGGCACGGCAGGAGGCGCAGGCGGTGCCACGACGGGCGCAGGTGCAGCTGCAGGCGCTGGAGGTGGCGGCGGCGGCGCAGCCGGTGGTGGTGGCGGTGGCGGCGGTGCAGGTGGTGCTACCACGGGTGCCGGAGCGGAAGGTGGCGGCGGTGGGGCCACGACAGGCGCAGGTGGTGGTGCGGGCGGTGGCGGAGGTGGGGCAGAAACCACTTTCGGCGGCTCTACCTTTGCGATCGCGACAGGGGCCGGAGCTGGTGCGAGTGCGGGTGGCGGCGGGGCTTTTGCCTTGGCTTGCGCCTCGGCAAGCGCCTGATTCTTGAGGGTCAGTGCCCTTTCCAGATCCTGTTTGGTTTTTTCGAGCTGGGCCGCGCGCGACTGCTCTTCTTTCAACGCCTTGGTGGCCGCGACCTTGCCTTCGGTCGAAGCAGATGGCTTGTTGCGTTCACCTTGCGATAACTTCAGCTTGTCAGTCGTGCTGTTGTTGCCGCCCGTATCAGCAACCGCGCCCGATACTTTGCCGCTTGCACGGGCGGAGGGTTGGTCTGCCGCAACGCTTGGCACGGCGTCAGCAACGCGTGCAACGTAGCCGCGCCAGCTAGCAGTTTGCGCACGCACTTCTGTGGCGGCGTTGCTCTCATTGATGCCTTGTACGTCAGCGTCTGCGGGCACCTTCAACGTGATGCCAGCGCGGAGCCGATTGATATTGCCGCCGATGAACGCGCCAGGATTGGCGCGCTGGATGGCGATCATCAGTTGCTCGATGGTGACACCGGGAGCAAGATTGCGTCCGGCGATGCCTGAGAGCGTGTCGCCCGATTTCACGACGTAAGCGCTGCCATCGCCAGAACCAGCTGCGGCTGCGCGAGCAACGGGGGCGGCGCCAATCGGCGCACTGGGGCGAGGCGCTGGCGCAGCCGGAGCCGCACGCGCAGGCATCGTCGGCAACGAAGGCTGCGTCGGCTCAACCGATTGCGCAACAGCCGCTCCGGGGGGGTCAAGCAGGAACACATACTCACGCACCAACCGGCCCGTGCTTGAATTCACCTCAAGCAACAGGTCGAGATAGGGATCGTTCAGCGCCTGGCTGCTCACCAGCCGCAAATAAGGTTGACCATTGGCTCGACGTTGCACGAGCGCGCGAATGGTTTGCACGACGCCCTGATATTCGACATTGGCCGCCCTGTACACCGCAGGCGACGCGATGTTGGCACGAATCGAATCGACGTCCTCACCCGGCGCTACGGTCAGGTCGACTTCGGCGACGAGGGGTTGACCGAGCGGCGACGTCACATTAAGACGCCCCAAGCCCAATGCGCCAACGTTGGTGACGACAATCAATCCCGCAAGTGCGAGCGAAACTACGAGTGGTTTTTGGCGAAGCATGCCGCCCTCTAAATTCTGAAACTATAAGAAAAATAACATCATGGGGTTGCCGCTGCAAGCTCAGAATTAACTTTAAGTTTGAAGACGCGTGAGCGTGCGCTCACTCCATACCGTTGCGATGTAGATCAATACCCAATATGTTGTGTTGCGGCATGTGGAAAGGCACCAGATGTTGTGCATGGAGAGCTTAACCTACCCATGTCAACGTCATACAACAGATTGTCGATTTTTCGCTACAACGCGGCGATTAACGCGTCCCCCATGGCTTTTGTGCCAACAATGCCCTCACCTGACGCTGCAATATCGCCGGTTCGCAGACCCGCAGCGAGCACTTTTCGTACGGCCGTCTCCAGGCGCTGGGTCAGATCCGCGCGACTAAAGGTGTAGCGCATCATCATTGCGAGCGAAAGGATGGTCGCGATAGGATTTGCCTTATCCTGCCCGGCGATGTCCGGCGCGGAACCGTGAATCGGCTCATAAAGTCCCTTGTTGTTAGCGTCGAGCGACGCCGAGGGCAGCATGCCAATCGAACCAGCCAGCATCGAGGCTTCATCAGACAGGATGTCGCCAAAGATGTTGCCGGTAACGATCACGTCAAATTGTTTGGGCGCGCGTACCAACTGCATCGCCGCGTTGTCGACATACATGTGTGACAACTGCACTTCGGGATAACGCTTGCCCATTTCAGTGACGACCTCGCGCCACAGCATGGAAGTATCAAGCACATTGGCCTTGTCGACGCTGCACAGCTTTTTACTGCGCTTCATCGCTGCGTCGAAGCCGACACGCGCAATGCGTTCGACCTCGGAGCGGGCGTAATGCATCGTGTCAAAGCCCTCGTCCTCGCCGGCCGCATTGACGCGGCGACCCCGCGGCTGACCAAAATAAATATCGCCGGTGAGTTCACGGATGATCATGATGTCGAGCCCTGACACGATTTCAGGCTTGAGCGAAGACGATGCGACCAGCTCGGGAAACAACATCGCCGGGCGCAGGTTGGCGAAGAGCTTCAAATCTTTGCGAATACCGAGCAGCCCTTGCTCCGGGCGTAGCGCGCGCGGCAGCGTGTCGTACTTGGGGCCGCCAACGCAACCAAGCAGAATCGCGTCTGCGTCGCGCGCCAGCTGCTGTGTCGGTTCGGGATACGGATGGCCGTGCACGTCGTAAGCCGCGCCGCCGAGATGGCCGTGCGACAGCGTGATGGGCACGCCCTCTGAATTGAATTTTTCAAGCACGCGGACCGCTTGACCGACGATTTCCGAACCGATGCCGTCGCCGGGGAGGATGAGGATTTTCATGTTGTTCTGTGTGAGGATGCGGCGGATTTGACGCTGGGCTGGTGAATTTGAATCACATCCAAATTATGACCAGTAACTTTTGGCAGGAAAAGCCTGTTTGGTGTGGGCGTAGTCACTAATAAAGGTGGATATCGACTTCTTCTGTTTTAACCAGGTGAGCCAAGGTAAATTGGCGCTTTCCCAGAAAAGCTAATCGCGCAAATCAGTCTCGCGACATTTAATCGAACCCCTACGCTAGCCAAGGCTGCGCTGCATGATGCTTCGCCTCAAAAGCCGAGATGACGGCCGAATGCTGCAGCGTCAAACTAATGTCGTCCCAGCCATTGAGCATCCGCTCGCGGCGTGACGCAGCAATATCAAACGCAAAGGCAAAACTGCCGTTGGTCGAGCGCACTTGTTGCGCCTCCAGATCGATCATTAGCTCGAACCCGGGAAAGGCCGCGCAGTCGTGGAATAAACGATCCACCTCAGCGTCTTGCAGGCGAATCGCCAACAATCCGTTATTCAACGAATTGTTGTAGAAAATATCTCCGAACGACGGCGCGATCACGGCGTGGAAGCCGTTCTGCTGCAGGGCCCAGGGCGCATGTTCGCGTGACGAACCACAACCGAAATTTTGCCGCGCCAGCAAAATCGACGCGCCTTGATAACGCGGTTCGTTCAGAACAAATTGCGCATTAAGCGGACGTCGGCTGTTGTCCACACCCGGTTGGCCAACGTCCAGATAACGCCACTCGTCAAAGCAGTTCGGACCGTAGCCGGTCCGCTTGATTGACTTCAAAAATTGCTTCGGAATAATGGCGTCGGTGTCGACGTTAGCCCGATCCAGCGGTGCCACCAGTCCGGTGTGCGTAACAAATTTATCCATGAAGTCGCCTAAATCCAGAATGACGGCTCGAGTATGCTATTTTTTTGCAGCGCCTTCGATTTTTTCGCCGGCCTTTTGCACATCCTGCCCGACGCCTTTCACGGTATTGCAACCGACAACCGACAATGCGAGCGCCGCCAACAATACGCTGTTGAGAATTCGTTTCATGAGTAACTCCTTTTGAAAATGACTAAAACTTGTGTAACAAAAACAATATTAACCAAGACGACGAACGTCGACAAAATGACCGGCAATCCCGGCTGCCGCTGCCATCGCGGGGCTGACCAGATGGGTGCGGCCACCGGTGCCCTGACGACCCTCAAAATTGCGATTGGACGTGGACGCGCAACGCTCCCCCGGCTCCAGACGATCATCGTTCATTGCCAGACACATCGAGCAGCCAGGCTCGCGCCACTCAAATCCTGCGGCCACAAAAATCTTGTCGAGCCCTTCGCGCTCAGCCTGCATTTTGACTAACCCCGAACCCGGCACCACCATCGCCAGCTTGACGTTGTCGGCACGACGACGGCCCTTGACCACCGCAGCCGCAGCACGCAAATCTTCAATGCGCGAATTGGTGCAGGAGCCGATGAAAACCTTGTCGATTTTGATCTCACTCATCAGCGTATTCGGCGTCAAACCCATGTAGGCCAAAGCTCGCACAATGCCTTCGCGTTTCGTGGCGTCCTTTTCTTTATCAGGATCAGGCACCCGCCCCTCAACCGACACCACCATCTCAGGCGAGGTGCCCCACGTCACTTGCGGAATCAACTCGCTGGCATTCAGTACCACCGTGTGATCAAACGTGGCGTCCACATCGCTGGTCAGCGTGCGCCAGTGCTTGGTTGCAGCATTCCACGCTTCATCCGTCTTTGGCGCAAAGGGACGGCCTTTAAGATACGTCTCAGTCACTTCGTCGTAGGCGACCATCCCCGCGCGCGCACCGGCTTCAATGGCCATATTGCACACGCTCATACGGCCCTCCATCGACAGCGAGGCAATCGCGTCGCCACCAAATTCAATGGCGTAGCCGGTGCCGCCCGCCGTGCCGATTTTGCCGATGATGGCGAGCACCAAATCTTTCGCCGTCACGCCGGTAGACAAGCGGCCATTGCAGCGCACCAACATCGACTTCGAGCGCTTTTGCGACAAGCATTGCGTCGCCATCACATGCTCAACC
>JAYUWL010000283.1:0-2914 GCA_043753585.1 Burkholderiales bacterium | reverse complement strand
GCCCGCCACCGGGCACGAAGTCACGCTGCGGATTACGCATTGCGGAATGTGCCATTCGGACATTCACATTCGCGAAGGTGGCTTCGATATGGGCGGTGGCAAACTCTCGTCGCTGGAGCGCTCGGGCGTCAAATTGCCGGTGACCATGGGGCATGAAATCGTTGGCGAAGTGGTCGAGGTCGGCCCCGAGGTGAAAGATGTTTCGCTGGGGATGCACGTCGTGGCGTACCCGTGGCTCGGCTGCGGTGGGTGTGCGGTTTGTGAACAAGGCGACGAGCATTTGTGCGTGAAGGCGGCACGCAATCTGGGCATTCAGGTGCCGGGCGGATATGCCGACGCACTGCGCATTTCGCATGAGCGTTATCTGGTGCCGATTGGCGGGCTTGCGCCCGCGCGGGCAGCGACGTTTGCGTGCGCGGGCATCACCGCGCTCGGCGCGATCCGTAAATTGCCATCGCTTGGCGCGGAGGATTACGTCGCGATTATTGGTTGTGGCGGCGTCGGCATGACCGGCGTTGCCTTGCTGTCAGCATCGTCGAAGGCAAAGATTGTGGCAATCGATCCTGATCCCGCCAAACGCGAAGCCGCACTAGCCCATGGCGCATCGCTCGCGTTTGATCCAGGCATGGCTGACGCTTTGAAAAGCATCAGCAGAGCTTGCACCGGGAACATTGCTGCCGCGATTGATTTCGTGGGCTCGGAGGCGAGCTCGTCGCTCGCCGTGAACCTTGTGCGGCGCACGGGACTTGTCGTGATCGTCGGGTTGTTCGGCGGCGAGTTCAAAATGCCGCTGCCGATGTTCGCCCTGAAGTCAATCACGATCACGGGATCGTACGTCGGCGGCTTGAGTGATTTGCGCGAACTGGTCGCCCTCGCGCAGCGTGAGACGCTGCCCGAGATTCCGCTCGATATGCGCCCAATGGCGTCGGTGAATGAGGCGCTGGATGACCTGATCCACGGACGCGTGGTGGGGCGCATCGTGTTACAGCCCTAGCGACGCTTGCGGTTACGCGCGCGACCGGGCGGGCGTAATGTGATCGCGCGTGAGCAGCGCAAGCGTGTTGCCCGCTAACAGGCGAATGCCGTTCTTCGACGCGAAAGTCGTCGCCGCATCGGAGACCGGGTTCACGGCAACGTAGATGCCCTGATTGGAGTCAAGCTTTGTGAGCGCACTGTTGAGTTCGCGCAGCGGCTCGACGCCATGGGTCGCGGCCTTCCAGCGCTTGCAACTCACGAGCGACGTGCGACCGGCCTTGCTGATCGATAAATCTGCGCCGTCAAGACCGATGCGCGCGACGACGTAACCCTCCTGGCGGTATCCTGCTTCAAGTGCGCTCAAAAAGTCGCGGCTCGATAGCGCGGCGAGTGCCTGCAACGTTGCCTCAATTCGCGCTGGATTCGGCGCGCGCATTTGCCGCCAGAATGCCATCGAACCGATCACAACAAACGGCATGCCGGAGAGCGCGCCAACCGTCTTGAAGCGATCCGGAAGCAACATGAACCCAGCAATGCCCACCGCAATTGCCACCGCAAAACTCACCCACCACGGCGAGCGCAGCAGCACCGCGAAGAGGGATTTTTCAGACATCTTGAATTGCACGGTTAGCCTTGAGAGTTTAATTGCAGCTTTTGCCTGAAGCCCGCATCGAAAAACGGCTACAGCCAATAAGCGACTAAAGTCGATAAGTGACGTTTTATGGGTCTAGCCCAAGCAAAATGGGAGTTTGGTGATAAAGCTGTCAGGCGATGCACGCCTGACGACGAGGCTACCGACCAGTCGCTAACGCATGTTGCCCGTATGCCCGAGCGAATACCGCCCAGGCTGCGGCCAGACGGTCAAGCCGTGCGGCTCGCGTCCGACTTTAATCTGATCGACCGCGCCGCTCGCGGTGTTGATGCGATAGACGACATGATCGTAACGACCTGACAGCCACAAGTAAGCACCGTCCGCGCTAACGTTGCCCATATCCGGACTGCCGCCACCAGGAATCGGCCAGGTCTTGATGATTTTGCCGGTGGCGAAATCCATCACCGACACGCTGCCCTTGCCGAGCGGTTTTCCGCGAATTTCGTTGCCGCCGCGATTCGCGATGTAGAGCAGTTTGCCATCCCGGCTAGGGTACAAGCCGTGCGCACCGACGCCAGTCGGAACGAAACCAATTTGCCTGAATGTCTCGCCGTCCACGACATGCACGCCGTCGGCCATCATGTCGGCCACATACAGCGTCTTGCCGTCGGGTGAGGCGCGCACGTCCTGCGGCATGCCGCGCGTCGTGCAGATTTCGCCGCCATTATTCGACGGATCGGGAATGAAGCGCGGCTTCTTGCCCGGTGTGGCGATGGTCGCGAGCACATCGGGGCGATTGAAGTATTGCGACAGCGAAATCGTGTTCACAACCTTCCGGTTCACCAGATCAATCTTCGTGATGCTGCCATTAAATTCACAGGTGAAAAACGCAAATTTTCCATCGATCGAGAAGTCGGCGTGATTGATGCCCGCGCACTTCGGCGTGAGGATCGAAAACTCCATTTTCATGGTTTGCGCGTCACGGTAGTCGAGGCGTTTGTACGCTTCGGCCACGATGATGGCGTACTTGCCGTCCGGTGACCAGTACATGTTGTACGGGTCGTCCACCGGCACTGAAGCGCCGGGTTTGCCCGTCGTCGGATCGATTGGCGTGAGGCTGCCGTCGGTGCGCCCCTCGGCGTTGTTTGCGACCCATAACGTCTTCATGTCCCACGATGGAACGACGTGTTGCGGATGAATTCCGACTTTGAATTTGTCGATGACTTTGAGCGTTGTAGGGTCAATCACCGACACTGTGTTTTCGCCGCGATTCGGGACATAGACGCGGGACAACGAGCGCTCGACGGCCTTGCTCATTACGCTGCTGCGCGTTTCGCTGTAAAGATT
>JAYUWL010000282.1:0-8917 GCA_043753585.1 Burkholderiales bacterium | reverse complement strand
GCTTGAGGCGTAAGCGTTAGGGATCGCTGCGCTTCGTGTAGAGTCGTCTGCATGCAAAAGAAAAAACCAGAACCTGCCACCGCTGCAATGCCCGAAATCCGCTCCGGTCAGTCCGTCGAATTGCTGAAGGCGCTGCACATCCTGACCGTCGACGGCAAGATGAATCAGGATTCGCGGCGCAAGCTGAAGCAGGTTTATCACCTCGTTCAATTCATCGAGCCGTTGCTCGCGCAGGTGCTTGCTGAGCGCGGCGGCGTGACGCTCGTTGACCATGGCGCGGGCAAGTCGTATCTCGGTTTCATTCTCTACGATCTGTTTTTTAAAGCCATCGCCGCGCATTATCCGGCGAACAAGGTGTGGGGCATCGAGACGCGTGCGGTGTTAGTGGAGGGCGCGGTCAAGCTGGCCGGGCAGCTTGGCTTTTCGCAGATGGCGTTCTTAAACGAATCGGTCGCCGATGCGATCACCACAGAAAAACTGCCAGCGCAGATTGACGTTGTCACTGCCCTGCATGCCTGCGACACTGCCACCGATGACGCACTCCGCTTCGGTCTCGAAAAGAAGGCCAAATTCATCGTGCTCGTGCCCTGCTGTCAGGCTGAAGTCGCAGCGCATTTGCGCAACGAAAAAGGCGAAACCACCGCCAGCAAAAGCATCAGTGAACTCTGGCGTCACCCGATCCACACCCGCGAATTTGGCAGCCAGATTACCAACGTGTTGCGTTGCCTCCTGCTCGAAGCGAATGGCTACAAAGTCTCCGTGACCGAGCTGGTTGGCTGGGAGCATTCGATGAAGAACGAGTTGATCATCGCGCAGTTCAAGAACTTGCCGCGCAAGGCGGCCACTGAGCGATTGCTAAGGGTGCTGGACACGTTTGGCCTGCAAGGCATGCGGGTGCGCTTCGGCGTGCCCGGTTCGCTGAAGGTGGCAGCGTAACAACCTGTTAAACCTTTAGGCGAAAACGGTCGTTTTCGCGCTAAAGTTGATCCCAATAAAATCGGGATGGCAACATGAGCGAGCAGAGCGGAAACCTCATTCGAAACCGGCTGGATCGATTGCCTGCGAGCGATTGGTTCCGCCGTTCGCCTAGTCACCTGCGCCCTGCGCGAGATGTCGATTGGCATTGAGGTGTTTCATCGCAATCCGTCGACGTCAGAGTTTGTTGAGTTGGGTGCACGCATGCTCGCTGCGCCGCGCTTTCTGGTGTTAACGTTTGTGAGCGAAGCGCGTGATGATTCGCTGACGACGATGCTGTTTGAATCGACCATCGGGGAATTGCAATCGGTGTTGCAGGTGCTCGGCCTTGGTTCGCGCTCGGCGCGTGCGTTGGCGGACGACGAGCCGCTGGACTCGGCCCGCCGGGTGAACGCGCAGGCAGTTTTGTCCGCGCGATGGGTGCGTGTCGGCGATGAGCAGCATGTGCACACGATGCTGCTCTCAGCGCCCTATGGTCACATGATGGCGAGCAAGCGTTACGCGCGCGGTGAGGGCGAAGCGGACGCTGCATTACAGCCTTCCACCACAGCGTAAGGGCTTCGCAGGCGTATCGCGCGAGGCGACAGACGCCTTCGTGCAGGCGCGTCGGGCCGCTGCGTTGGGCATTGCAGAAGGACATTCCAGGGCGCGCGCTGCTCGAATTTTCAATCAACGCTGCGCCCGAATTCGCAATGGCACACGCGTCGCAGGCAGCTACCATGGGTAACCTTTCGATGTACGAACAGGTGACGCCAGAAAAGGCTTGGCTCGTTGGTAGCGCTGCCTGACGGAGCGCGCTTGAGATTGATTCGCTGAAGCCGGGTGCCTACCGCAATCTCGCGTGCGACAAGATTTTTTATGAGTTCGTTTTTCCTGCTGCGCAGGCCTTGCTTTTAACTGCCCGGAAGCTTGCGCCAAGGCAACCCGGGGTGCACATGCTGTTTGCTACGCTGGCTGCCTATTGCGGAGATCTGCGAGACGCGCTCAGTCAGTTCGATGCGGCGCAAGAGGTCGCTCCGCTGTTCCCGGCATGCCGCGCCAATCGCGGCGTGGCGTATTACTTCGCCGGGCAACTTAACGGCGCCAATCGTGTGTTTCTGGATCTCTTGACCGAGTATCCGCAGCGCACCGCGACGCGGCTGTCGCGGGCGAACCCGCTCACGCTGCGCGGCGCGTTTGAGGCAGCAAGCGGTGAGTTGAACGCCTTGATCGAGCACGATCCGGACGACGCTAGCGCGCGGCCGGCGTTGGCGGTGCTGACGGCGCGCGAAGGCGACAAACGGCAGGCGCGAAAAATCGTGAACTCAGCGCGCGCCAGAGGCCACATCAAGAAGTCCAATCCGTCGCCGCTCGCAGCTGTTTACGCGCAACTCGGCGAGCTGGAAGAAGCGATGACGTGGCTAACGCTCGCCGCCGATTCGATTAAGGGAGGATTTGCCGAAGCGCAGGTGGATCCGATGCCCGCGCCCCTGGTCGGTTCTGACGCGTTTCATGCCTTGCTCGTAAAGGTTCGGACTGAGGGCGCGGCAGCAAGCAGCTTTTTCGTAGAAGAGTGCACGCAGGCGGGCTAGCGCAAATTTATTATTAAAGTCGACTATAAAAAAAATGGGCTTCTAGCCTGGTAATAGCAGAGACTTCTATAAAAAGCTGTTTCGTTAAAAAGTCGCCGATTGACTCACACTGCTCCTGCCAGCAGCGAGTGCCTGCGGCGTCCCCGCACCGCAAACAACATCGTTGTCATTGCGTCGCCGTTCCGCTGGCTGCGCAGAACACGATCCCCTCCGGACTCCATCCCTTTGCTGTCATTTCGTTGTAGCGTCCCAGTGAAGTGCTGAACCGGTGGTTCGACGTTTTTCCTCCGGCGGCAGCGCGGAAACTTCGGTAAATTGCAAAGGGCGCGATGGCGGGGCAGGTTCCGCTCACGGGCAATGTCACGGCAAAGTCCAGCCCATCGTAGGAAAATCCGGCCGGCTTTGCGTTGCCGATCAGCACGCAGTCGGTATCGCGCGGTCCGTAAAAGTGTGAGCTGGTGTGTGGGCTGGCAATGCTAATGTAGTAACGGCAGATAGGGGTTAGCCCCGCTGTTTCGGTCGCTGCCGAAGTTGCAGCGAACGAGCCGCCGGTACGCTGAAAGCTCGCCACACCTTCAACCGCGCTTTGCTCATTGGTGCGCCCGGTCATGAAGTAGGCATCGAGATCGCGGTTGTAGTACTCGACGACCGTGACGTTGCTCGCTAGCGCGGGCGTGGCGGCGAGCGCTGCTGCGGCGTCAAGTTTGCCGTAGCCCCAGCGCGTGTTCGGTACGATTCCGGTGAACGAATCAGCACGGGCGGAGTTGCGCAAAATTTGGCGTATCTGCACAGCGTCCAGAGTCGGATTACGTTGCAACATCAGCGCAATCACGCCGACTGCGATGGGAGACGCTCCGCTTACGGCACCGAATGCAACGTATTTTCCGTCGCTATCGCTCGGTCCCCTAACAATGCTCGACCAATACGAGTCAGCGCCCAGCGGCGCGATAGACCCCTCTCCGGGCGCGCTGAAGTCCACACCGATGCGACCATCATAGGTGGGCCCAACGCCACTGCCGATCCACAAATCACCGACCGTACCGCCTGTGCCTGCCTTGTAGTGATAATTGTTCGGTGCAATGTTGTGAGTGGCTGCTGCCGCGTCCCACACGGAGTGACCAGATTGTACGAAGGTTAGAAACTTGTTCCCGGTCGAGGCCGGAGCGACCGTGCGAGAAGGGTTGAGGGAAGCCTGAAACAGCCCTCCGCTCGCGGTGCGTCCCGTAAGGCGCAGCGTATATGTGCCCGCGCCGCCGGCGATGTCGGCCACAATGTAGCGTTTGCCATTGCTATTGAACGATTCACCGACGTGATAGTAATTAGCGCCACCCACGTTTTTGTTATCACCGCCATCACTCGGCGGTGCGGAATACGGGCCGAATGTACCGAGCGGTGTGACAAGTGAGAGGTCATACCGATCACTGCCGGGATACCAGAGCCATACGCGGAGCGTGCTTGCGGTGTTGGCCGCACTCTTTTCGAGTTGAAGGTCCACAGTTTCCCGCTGCTTCACCCGCCCCTCAGCATAGTTATTTGAGCCGCCGTCGTCGCTGGTTCCCGTCAAGATTACGAGTCCTTGCTTGCCAGCGCCGACAGTGCTGTCAATCGCCTCGGCCCAGAATCCAGTGCCATCCATGGGACCAGTGACGCTGCCAAAATTCATGTGCATTACCGCAGGCATGCCAAGTCTGGCCGCAGTGTCTTGCACGAAGCGTAATGCCAACGGAAAGCGCGTACGATCATTAAATGCCGCTTCGGCTGGCACCGTACCATGCGCGGGAGCACCCTCTGACACAAACTTTACAACCACGAGCGTTGCCTCATACGCTGGTCCGCGATACTTGCCACCTGAGGCCCGTCCATTTCCTGCCGCCCCACCGGCGGTAGCTGTGCCGTGACCGACAGCGTCACGCGTGTTGAGAGCCGTGCCTGCGCTTAGCGCCGCATTGATCTGTGCCCGTGTGTAGATGGTGCCTTTGCCGTAAGTGTTGCCGGGTGCGCTGGCACCCGTGTCGTCCATCAGATCAAATATGGCCTCGATGCGCGTGGTGCCGTCTGCGTTGCGAAAGTCGGCATGTTTCCAGTCGATGCCGCGATCAATCGGCGCGACGATTACGCCCCTGCCACTGACTCCGTAAACCGACCAAGCCAGATCCACACGCGCTTCAAAATTGCTTTCGGGCTCTGCGAAAGACGCGGCCCCGTTGGCGAGTATTACCGTGCCGATAGCAGCCTGAAGAAATGCTTTTGCGCCCGTTTTCACCTGCATCACGCATTCCCCAAATAAATAATAATGCGTGGATTGACGAACGAGGATTTCCATCAATGGATTTCCCCCCTGAAACCAGCAACCGACTTGCGGCTACTTAGCTGTACACACCATTAAGTTCGCATCTGCGGCTGCACGATAACATTTAAGGTGCTGCGGACTAACTTTCCGCCCAGGGATGAACAAAATGTTGCGTATTACCGAACTCAAATTGCCGCTGGATCACGCTGAGGCGGATCTGCTAACAGCACTCGTTACCAAGCTCGGCATTCGCGCGGAGCAGGTCACACGATTCGTGATTTTTCGGCGCGGGTACGACTCGCGGAAGAAGGCGGACATCCAGCTCGTCTATACGCTTGATTTCGAGGTGCCCGCTGCCGTTGCGGCGTATCTGCTGAAGAAATTCAAGCGCGACGTCAATCTCCTGCCGACGCCCGATACCACCTACAAGTTTGTTGCCAACGCAGCGTCGTTAGGCACCGAGCATTTGCGCCCGGTCGTCGTTGGTTTTGGACCGTGCGGGATCATGGCTGCGTTGATCCTCGCGCAGATGGGCTTGCGTCCGCTCATTCTGGAGCGTGGCAAAGTGGGCCGCGAACGCACGCTTGACACTTGGGCGCTATGGCGGAAAAGTGAGTTGAACACGGAGTCGAATGTGCAATTCGGCGAGGGCGGCGCAGGCACTTTTTCCGACGGGAAGTTGTGGACGCAGACCAAGGATCCAAAGCACTACGGACGCAAGGTCCTTCAAGAGTTTGTCGATGCCGGCGCACCGGCTGAAATCTTGTACGTGAGCAAACCGCATGTGGGCACCTTTCGACTGGTGAAAATGGTGGAGCACATTCGCGCAAAGATTATCTCAATGGGGGGTGAGTTTCGCTTTCAGCACAAAGTGGTCGATATTGAATTTGAAGCGGAATGGTCTTCCGGATTGCAGAAGATGATTCGTGCGGTAGTGACTGAAAACGCAGAAGGAACTCGTGAAACGCTGCGCACTGATCATGTCGTACTCGCCATCGGTCACAGTGCGCGCGATACCTTCAAAGTGCTATTTGATCGCGGAGTGCATATTGATGCAAAGCCGTTCTCCATTGGCTTTCGCATCGAGCATCCTCAGGGCCTGATTGATCGCGCTCGCTTCGGCCCGAGCGTTGGCAACGCGACCCTTGGGGCAGCCGATTACAAGCTTGTGCATCACGCATCCAATGGCCGCGCGGTGTACAGCTTTTGCATGTGCCCCGGAGGCACTGTGGTGGCCGCGACCTCGGAGGAGGGCCGTGTAGTGACCAATGGCATGAGCCAATATTCGCGCAACGAGCGGAACGCGAATGCTGGCATCGTCGTCGGAATCACGCCTGATGACTTTCCCGGTCATCCGCTTGCCGGCATCGCGTTTCAGCAGCAGTGGGAGAGCCGCGCATACGAGTTGGGTGGCAGCAATTATCACGCCCCGGCGCAGCTCGTGGGCGACTTTGTAGCCGGCGTTGCCTCCACCGCGCTGGGCAGCGTTGAGCCAAGCTACAAACCTGGGGTGACGATGACTGATTTGGCGAGTGCCTTGCCGGATTACGCGGTGACTGCGATCCGTGAGGCGATCCCGGCTTTCGAGAAGCAGATACCCGGATTTTTCATGTCGGACGCCGTGCTCACTGGCGTTGAGACCCGCACCAGCTCGCCGATTCGGATTACCCGGCGCGATGACGATTTGCAGAGTCTTAATGTGCGTGGACTGTTTCCGGCGGGCGAAGGCGCGGGCTATGCGGGGGGGATTATGTCGGCTGGAATTGACGGAATTCGCGTAGCGGAGGCTGTTGCACAGAGCATTGTTGGCCGGAAGTAGTCGCGCGGAGACCGAATCTTCGCTTTCATGTCCGCGCAAATCGCGTCTAAACTCTGGTTCCAATGACTGATAAGTTGCAGGTCGCACACATGGCTGGGTGGTGTCTCGAAGGAGTGACATACGAACCGGAAGGGGCGCTGGTTCGCATCTCCGGCTTTCCGTTTATGGTTGGGCGTGATGCTGGGTGCGATCTCCCGATCGCGTCAGCGGCAACGTCACGTCAACACGCGGTGATTGATCCCGACATTGGCGGAAGCTTGCGTCTGACCGATCTCAACAGCGGCAACGGAACGTTTGTCAATCGTGCGCAGATCTACGGGTCGGTTTTGCTCGGCGACGGTGACGTCGTGCACTTTGGCACGACTGAGTTTCGCGTGCGGCGGGTCGAGCAGGATGTGTTTGACGCTCTCGCAACGTCTGACACGACTAAAACAGTACTGGTAGGGCGTGAGCCGGTGCTCAGCGAGCACTTTGTCGTGCTCGGGCGGCAGTTTATCGACATGCTGGATGCACGTGCGGTTCACACCGCCATGCAACCCATCGTGCATGCGCGAGACGGTCGACTTAAAGCATTTGAAATTCTCGGACGTGGCCAGATACCGGCGCTGCCACAGACACCGATCGACATGTTTGCCATGGCAGGCCGACTAGGCAAAGAGGTGCAACTTAGCGAGGCATTTCGCTGGGCAGGACTGACCGCTGCTGCGACTTTCGCGCCCAATGCAACGCTATTTGTGAACGTGCATCCGCGCGAAATGTTCACCGAGGCGCTGTACGGATCCATTCTGTTGCTGCGGTCTATGGTGCCAACAGTGAAGCTTGTGATTGAAATTCATGAAACGGCGGTCACTCAAATTGCCGATGTGAAAGCCATGGCGCTACGTCTCCAGGAAATCAACGTTCAGTTCGCATACGACGACTTTGGCGCCGGTCAGGCGCGGCTAGTAGAGCTTGTGGACGCGCCGCCGCATTACGTGAAGTTCGATATGGGTCTGATCCGAGACATTGATCGTGCGAGTCCAAAAAAGCAGCAACTCGTATCGCAACTGGTTCGCATCGTGCATGATGTGGGAGCCATTGCGCTTGCGGAGGGTGTTGAAACGCCGGCTGAAGCCCACGTGTGCGCCGTCATGAACTTCGATCTGATACAGGGCTACCTCACAGGCAAACCCATGCAGCCGAAGCGCGGCTGGCCTTATCCGCCAGGTTATGTCGCTGCCGCGATCGGCGAGGTTACGACAACCATCACGTTGCCGCGATAACTTTGCTGGACTAATCAGGCCATAGCGGCTTTTTGGGCTGCGATCACTTCTGCTCGAACCTGCTCGGTCAGTTCCGCTTTGAGTTCTGCGAACGCGGGCGTGGTCTTGACTGAATAGTGCCGTGGATGCGGCATCGGTATTTCGAGGTTCAACTTTATGCGTCCCGGCCGCGCGCTCATCACTACAACCCGGCTGCCCATGAAGACCGCCTCGTCGATATCGTGAGTGACGAAAAGTACCGTCTTTTTCTCCGCCTCCCAAATGCCAAGCAGAAGCTCCTGCATCAACTCGCGCGTCTGATGATCGAGTGCGCCGAACGGCTCGTCCATGAGCAAAATGCGCGGATTGTTCGCTAGCGCACGAGCAAGCGCAGTCCGCTGTTGCATGCCACCTGAGAGCTGCTTCGGATAATGACTTTCGAATCCGCGCAGCCCCACTTTTTGGATGAAGGATTGTGCGATTTCGAGCTGCTGAGCGCGCGGCAGATTGCGCTCACGCAGACCGAAGCAGACGTTATCGAGTACGGTGAGCCACGGAAACAGGGTGTAACTCTGAAAGACCATGCCGCGATCTGCACCTGGCCCATTGATGCGTTTGCCGTCGAGCATAGCTTCGCCAGATGTCTGTTTGTCGAGTCCCGCCACGATACGTAGCAGCGTGCTTTTGCCGCAGCCCGAAGGGCCAAGAATGGTGATGAAATCGTTTTCAGTGACGTCGAGATCAGTGGCCTGCAGCGCGACAGTCGGCGTGCGGCCGGCGGATTCGAAACTGCGCGAGACGGCGCGTACGGAGAGGATGCTCATAACTTCATTTCCTCTCATTTGCCCAAAGCTGCCCAGGGGAACAACTTGCGATTGGCGAGCTTGAACAGGATGTCGCTGATGAGGCCGATGAGGCCGATGACGATGATGCCGAAAATGATCTGGTCGGTTGCGAGTAGTGACTGACTATCGGTGATCATGTGGCCAATGCCGCTCGACGCACCAATGAGCTCGGCAAC
>JAYUWL010000281.1:0-8922 GCA_043753585.1 Burkholderiales bacterium | reverse complement strand
GCGCAGGCTCCCAGAACTTCGCATCATCAAGCGGATTCTGCTGAAACTTCCTCATCATCTGCACGACGTTAAACAGGCCAACCTGGTTTGCATAGTTCATCGGGCCGCCGCGTTGCGGTGGGAAGCCGTAACCGAAGATATAGACGATATCGATGTCGCTTGCCTTGTTGGCGATGCCTTCTTCGAGGATGTGCGCGGCTTCGTTCACGAGCGAGAACACAAGGCGATGCACGATTTCATCGTCCGTTATTTTTCGTGGCGTGATGCCGAGCGATTCGCGATGCTTGACCACCATCGCTTCGACTTCCGCATTCGGAATCGCGTCGCGTTTACCCGGCAGATAGTCGTACCAGCCCTTGCCAACTTTTTGTCCGAAGCGACCCATTTCGCAGAGCAAATCGGCGGTTTTGCTGTAACGAAGGTTTGGTTTTTCGACATAGCGACGTTTGCGAATCGCCCAGCCGATGTCGTTGCCCGCGAGGTCACCCATACGGAATGGGCCCATCGCGAAGCCGAATTTTTCGACGGCTTTGTCGACCTGTTGCGGCGTACAGCCCTCTTCCAGCAAAAAGCCGCCTTGGCGACCATATTGCTCAATCATGCGGTTGCCAATGAAGCCGTCGCACACGCCGGAAACCACTGCCGTCTTCTTGATCTTTTTCGAAATTGCCATGACGGTCGCCAGCACATCTTTCGCCGTTTTTTCGCCACGCACGACTTCGAGCAACTTCATGACGTTGGCGGGCGAGAAAAAGTGCATGCCGACTACGTCTTGTGGGCGCTTTGTGAAGTTCGCGATCTTGTTGACGTCGAGCGTTGAGGTGTTCGAAGCGAGAATTGCGCCTGGCTTGGCGACAGCATCGAGCGCTGTGAACACTTTTTCTTTCACCCCGATGTCTTCGAACACGGCCTCGATGATGAGGTCACAATCCTTTAGATCAGCGTAGTCAAGCGTGCTGGTGAGCATGCCCATACGGGTGTCGAGCACGTCCTGCTTCAGCTTTTTCTTGGTGACTTGCGCTTCGTAATTTTTGCGAATGACCCCGAAGCCTTTGTCGATGGCTTCCCGCTTCATTTCAAGAATGATGACGGGCACGCCAGCATTCAGGAAGTTCATCCCAATGCCACCGCCCATGGTGCCTGCACCGATGATGCCGACCTTTTTGATGTCGCGCTTTGGCGTGTCTTCAGGCACATCAGGAATTTTTGACGCTGCGCGCTCCGAGATAAACAAATGGCGCAGCGATACCGATTCAGACGTGAACATGAGATTGGTGAAAATCTCGCGCTCGGCTTTCATGCCGTCGTCGAATTTCATTTTTGTCGCGTTCTGGACTGCCTCGACGCACTTGAGCGGTGCGGGATAGCCCTTCGCCATGACGCCGACCGTGTTGCGTGCGAACGCAAAATACGCATCGGCCTCGGGATGGCCGACTCTCATATCGCGCACCAGCGGCAGCGGGCGCACGTCTGCCTTGTCGAGCGCATACGCAATCGCGCCCGCCATGAGATCGCCTTCTATGACTTTATCGAACAGTTTTTGTCCGGGAAAGCTTGCGATGAATTCGCTCTTCACCGGCTCGCCCGACACGATCATGTTGAGCGCGGCTTCAACGCCGATCACGCGCGGCAAGCGCTGCGTGCCCCCAGCGCCGGGAATCAGGCCCAGTTTGACTTCGGGCAGCGCAATGCTCGCACCGGGTGAGGTCACGCGATAGTGACATCCGAGCGCAAGCTCAAGTCCACCACCCATTGCGACGCTGTGAACCGCAGCAACGACGGGCTTCGAGGACAGTTCACACGCGCGAATCAGCGACAGCAGATTCGGTTCGGCCACCGCGCGTGGTGTTCCAAATTCCTTGATGTCTGCACCACCGGAGAACGCTTTACCAGCGCCGGTAACGACGATTGCCTTGACCGATGCATCCGCGTTGGCTTTGTCCAGCTCCTCCGCGAATGCGACGCGCAGCGCGTAGGAGAGCCCGTTCACGGGAGGATTGTCGAGGGTTAAGATGGCAACGCCATCGCGTACTTCGTAGCGGGTAGTCATAGGTGAACAGTCCTCCAGATAGAAAATCGTTTTTCGATGATCGGGTATGGGCACAGCCGTCGATCATCAGCACAGCCTATGAGTTTACGTCGGTTCATCGTCCCACTCATTTAGATGACATGCTTTGGAGCCAAGGCTTCAAACGTTGGCGAAGCGTTGTCGCACCTGGCTGTCAATTCGTTAACGGAGGACTGGTTTAATCTTGCCAGCAAGGAGAGTAAGTATGAAAACCGTTTTCAAAATTGATGTGCAATTCGGCGACTGCGATCCGGCGGGAATAGTGTTTTTTCCGAATTTTTCGAAATGGATGGATGCTGCGTCGCTCAACTTTTTCGTCAGTCACGGCGTGCAGCCGTGGCGGGAACTGGTGAAGACCACCGGCATCATCGGCACACCGTTGCTGGAAATCAACACCCGTTTCATGAAGCCAGCGACTTACGGCGAATCGATCGAGATCAGTACTGACATCACCGAATGGCGACCGAAGGTTTTCGTCATGCAGCACATCGTGACACGCGATGAAACGCTTTTGTGCGAAGGCACCGAGATTCGCGCGTTTTGTGTAAAAGATCGCGTCACTGATCGCATTCGTGCCATCGAAATTCCTGCGGACATCAAGGCGAAGTGCCAAGCGTGAATTGACAGCGCTTGGCTACCAATTTGGCGGCGGGATTAAGATTACGGTATTGCGTTAGCACTTAATTGAGAGAAGAGCCTTGGCGACACCCAACTACGGATTCGAGAAGCGTCAGAAAGAGCTGGCGAAAAAGAAGAAAAAAGAAGAGAAGCTCAAGCAAAGAGCAGCGGACAAAGCTGCTGGCATCGTGTCGCAAGATGAGACGGATGAAGATGCTGACGGCGACGAAGCGGGCGCACCTGCCCCAGGCACCCCGCCTCAACCTTAATTCCATAAGCATCTGTTGACCACCGCGCGGTGCGGTAGGGATATGTTGGGTCTCATCCACGCCGAGATACTTGCGTCTGCGGACGCGTGCTCTTTTACCCAGTGACCGGGCGCGCCTGGTCAACCGCGGGCAGGACGCTTAACCGGCCGCGCCGTTAACACGGCGCACCGGCGCACTCACCACCAGGTAAACACCGAACAGCGACACCGCCATCCCGGCGATCACGTTCCAGCCCAGAGTCTCCCCAAACATGACCCACGCAAGCACAGCGGTCAGGCCGGGCACCAGGTACATTGCGCTTGTTAGCCGCGTCACGCTGCCATGCCGCAGCAAATAAAACATCAGCGAAATGCCAACTCCTGAGAGCACAAACACGCTCCAGAGCATCGCCGTCACCACCGCACTCGTCCAGCGAATGTTGAATGACTCAAACCACCAGGCGAAAGGCAATGTCGCCACGATGGCAGCCGCAAACTGAATCACCTGACCGCTGCGCAAATCAAAGCTTGGCACATATCGTTTCTGATACAGCACGCCAAACGTCGTGCCAAGTAACGCGGCGAAACAAATCACCACCGGAGTGCCCAACGCAGCCGATGCAGCGGTTGCGGTGAGCTTTGCTGCAAGCACCAACAGGACGCCGATAAAGCCAATCGCCACACCCAGCACCTGCCGCAGCGTCACCCGCTCCCCAGTCCAAGAGCTCAGGCACACCGTCAACACCGGTTGCAAGTTCACGATCAGCGCCGCCACCCCGGCCGACAGCCCCATGCGGATCGCCACCCACACGCCGCCCAGATATAGCGCCTGAATCAACACGCCCGCCACCGCAATATGGACCGCATCGCGCCGATTTGGCCATTGGGCACCGCCCACCAGCGCCAGCGCCAACATCAGCGCGCAAACGCCCGCATAACGAAGCACAAGAAAACTGAGCGGCTCCGCGTCCGTAGCAGCAAGCTTCGCGACCACATAACCAGAGGCCCAGACCAGAATGAACGCGGGCACAGCCAGACGTTCAGCAACAGAGGATTCAGACATGACAGCATGCTAGCGGGGTTGCACAAATGCACCGACACACTGCATGTCGCCCGCTAAATATTCCACTCCCAAGCTAAACCGCGAAGGCTTCGCATACGAAACATCGTCCCGACTAACTGCCATTCCTACGAATTTTTTCGCGCGGTCGATCTACAGTGCCAGCAGCGGCTTGAACGTGCCTGCCAGCGAGCAGCATTCCTGACCGCGCCATTGCGCAGGACACTCGGCGCATCGTCCGGCGCCTGCAGCGAATCCAGCGCGCCGTAAACTACGCTGCGGAACCCAGTTAATCATCAGGAGATGAGAGATGTCCAGCACCGCCCCGTCCCGCCCAATCGCCCTCATCACCGGCGCTTCCTCCGGAATCGGCGAGGCGCTGACACACAACTTTGCGGACTACGGGCACGATCTGGTGCTGGTGGCGCGCAGCGAAGACAAGCTGAAAGCGCTCGCGACAGCGCTGGCGGCGGAGCACGGGGTAAAGGTGCTGCTACTGCCCACCGATCTGTCCGTTCCGGGAGCGGCTGCGACGCTGGCGGCAACGCTAAAGCGGCGGCGTCGGGTGCCCGACGTGCTGGTCAATTGTGCTGGGGTACTGGAGCAGCGGCACTTTGTACGGATGAAACCTGCGAGCCATCAGGCGATCATTGATCTGAACATCTCGGCGTTGACCGGGATGCTGGCGCATCTGTTGCCGCTCATGGTGGCGCGCGGTTCGGGGCGGGTTCTTAACGTGGCGTCCATCGCGGCTTTTCAACCGATCCCGCTGCTCGCGACCTATGCCGCGAGCAAGGCGTATGTGCTGTCGCTGACCGAGTCGTTATCGAAAGAACTGAAAGGTACCGGCGTCACGATCACCGCGCTTTGCCCAGGCATCACGGCGACCCATATGCTGAGCGTCGCGACCGACGCCAACGGGCAACTGGCAAAGTTGCCAGACTTTTTGATTGGCAACGTCGATGACGTTGCGCAGGACGGCTTCGACGCCTGTATGCGCGGCGATGTAATCTGCGTGCCGGGTGTCATCAACCGTGCGGCGATGCTGGCGTCACGGAGCGCGCCGAAGTGGTTGTTGCGTCGTGTCGGCGGCTATCTGGCTCGTAAAGCAACCTAGCGACGTAGGGTGGAACGCTTGCAGTTCCGCCGCGTGAACGTCCGCGACGCGTCGCGCAAATAAATGCTTTTGGCGGTGCCGAGCCAGATCCGCAAGCGTTCCAACCTACACCACCGACCCCTGCGCGTAAGCTTTGACGTCATCCGGGGTTTCGTCCGACGCGTAGCAATCTTCAAACAGCTCACGAAATAAGGCTTCCGGCAGCTTGCGACCGATGAAAACAACGGTACTTTCACGCTTCACATCGGCTGGCCATTCGCTTGCAAAATCGAAACCCGCCATCATGTGTACACCCTGAAACACCACGCGACGCGGTTCACCTTTAATGTTCAGGATGCCTTTGTAGCGCAGCATTTGCTCACCATACAAATTGATGAGTGAGCCGATGTAGCGATCCACTTTGCGCACGTCGAGCGGCTTGTCGGTCTTGATGTAGAAACTTGCGACTTCGTCGTGGTGCTCGTGATCCGAGTTGGTCAAAAAGTCCGGCTGAATCTCGAGAATCGCGTTCAGATTGAAGCCGCGAATATCGATCAACTCTTTGATGGGTGTGACGCCGAAATTCACTTTGGTGATCGGCGCGCGAACGTTCAGTTTGCGCAGGCGCTCCATGAGTTTCTGCGTTTCATCCTCGCTCGTCACGTCGGTTTTCGACACGAGTAGACGATCAGCGAAAGCGACCTGTTGCTGCGCCTCGGTGAAGTCCTTGAGCTGCGTCATTCCGTGCTTGGCGTCGACCACTGTAATCACGGCATCCAGAAGGTAGCGCTCGTTGACTTTTTCATCAGCGAAGAATGTCTGCGCGACCGGCGCAGGATCGGCCATGCCAGTCGTCTCGATCACCACGCGGGTGAAATTGAATTCGCCCTTGGCACGACGCTTGTAGAGATTATTGAGAATTCGGATCAAGTCGCCGCGAACGGTGCAGCAAATGCAGCCGTTGTTCATTTCAACGATTTGTTCTTTTGAGTCGGCGAGGATTTCGTTATCCACGCCCTCTTCGCCAAACTCGTTTTCGATCACCGCAATTTTTTCGCCGTGATTTTCCTTCAGGATGCGATTCAACAGCGTCGTTTTACCCGCGCCTAAAAAGCCGGTGAGGATGGTTACGGGGATCGGTGAATCCGTTGCGCCAGGTGCAGCCCAGGTTTGCGCGTCTTGTTCGGCCGCTTTTTTCGCGGCATCGGCTTTAGTAGACATAGTACTTGTATCCTTTGATATCTTGTCAATTTTAGGGCGCGCGCCGTGAGTTCAACCAAAGTCACCTCGCAAGCCTTACCAGCGTGCGCGCAGCCTGTTCTGTCGACGGCAGAACTGCGTGCGATTGAAGCCAAATTTCACGATTTGGACCTGATGCGACGGGCCGGAAAGGCTGCGGCTGAGTTTTTGATGGCTCGCACGACACGAGACTCGAAAATCGTTTTATTTGCCGGACCGGGGAACAACGGCGGGGATGCTCTGGCTTGCGTGGTGGAGTTGGCGCAGGCGGGGTATGTGCCCATAATCGTTGTGCTGGCCGACGTGACTAAATACAGCGCTGACGCTGGACGGATGTGGAGTCGTGTGCAAGAGCTATGTCCGGCCCCCTCTACCTTGAGGGGAGAGGGCTGGGGAGAGGGTGGCGCCCAGAGCCATCGGAGTTATCCCCCTCTCCCTAACCCTCCCGCGCCGGGGGGGAGCGGACGGATCACAGTGCTGCGTGAGTTTCCCGTTCCATTGAACGCCGACTGGATCGTCGACGGGCTTTTCGGTATCGGCCTGAAACGTCCACTGGATGCGGGCTACAGCGACGCTGTCCGTGCGATTGCAGCGGCGCGTGCGACCGGCGGAAAAGTTCTGGCGCTCGACATACCGAGTGGCATTGACGCGGATACGGGTGCGCTCGTTGGCGACGCCGTAGTCGCTGCCGATCACACGTTGACTTTCCTCGCCCTCAAACCCGGCCTTCTGACCGGCCCTGCGTTGGATTATGTCGGCGAGCTGCATTGCGATGCCTTGGGCATTGCGCCCATCCCGCAATCGCCCGTTCACGCCCTTGATCAGACCTACATTGACGCCATCCGCCACCGTCAACAAACCAACGCCCACAAAGGCACTAACGGTATCTGCGTGGTCATCGGCGGGGCAACGGGGATGCTGGGTGCCGCATTCCTCGCGAGTCGTGCGGCGATGCGCTGCGGCGCTGGCAAAGTCAAGCTCGGCTGGATCGCCGACCCCGCGCCACAGGTTGATCAGCTCATGCCGGAGGTGATGATGAGCACTGCAAACGGCTTGTTAACGAGCGATTGCAGCGCGATGGTGGTCGGCTGTGGCCTCGGCGTTTCCAGCACGGCCATGCAAGCGTTGCGGGCTGCGCTCCGCCGTGCGGTGCCTCTGGTGGTGGACGCCGACGCGCTCAATCTGATCGCTCAAAGTGCGGAACTAGCCACGCTGATGCAGCGGCGCACGGCGCCGACCATCATCACTCCCCATCCAGCGGAGGCATCACGACTATTGGGATGCAGTACGGCGGCTGTGCAGGATGATCGTCTGCGCGCGGCGCGCGATCTGACGAAGGGTTACCGCTGCATTTCGGTGGTAAAGGGCGCGGGCACCGTTGTTTGCGACGGTACCGCGACCACGATCAACCGCACAGGCAATCCATTGCTCGCCACCGCGGGAACGGGCGACGTGTTGGCGGGGATGATCGGGGCTTTGCTAGCGCTGGGTTACGACGCATCGACTTCAGCGCGGTTGGGTGTGTGCATGCATGGCGCGGCGGCAGACGCGCTGGCGGCGCGAGGGATTCGCCACGCAGTGGCAAGCGACGTGATTGGCGAGTTAAGTTGCCTCTAACCCGGCCAGCTTGAAAGTCTTCCCGGCAGCTAAGGAATTGTCTGCGACAGCGGACCAGATTGCACGGAATCGTAGTGTAGTGACGTATTCTGTTTGCTACCGAAAAGGCGTGGCGGCGATTTCGCTCGACTTCGCTCAATTCAATTTGAGTGGCGACCCGCATAAAAACATGATGATCGTTAGAGCCGCATTTTGGGCAATAACGGTACGAAGGTAGAAACTCGGTTTTGCACGACACGCCTGTTGGTTTATCCCAAGTGTTCCTTTCAGCTTGCGTTGCCGGTCACCTCGTCAAAAAATTTGCAGTCTGCTAATGTCCCGCCTCATACTTCTTTCGCAGCCGTTTCAGGTGGTAGCTCTCTTCCATCGCGGCAATTGCGCGGTGAATTTGAATGGCTAATATAGGGGCGGCGACGTCCAGCCATACGCCGTGGGCGAAGTAAAAAAAGCTGGCTCCACCCGCCACTAGCAGCACGAGTGCGATGGATACATAGGCACCTGTTGCAGAGTCCCATCGGGCGTACACATAGCCCACAACAATGATTAGCAACAGCGCCATGCCAAATGTGACCCACGGCGATGGTGGGCGTAATAATTGAAACTGCACCATCGAATCAATGGCGTTGACCAGTAGCTCTGCGCCGGCCATTCGTTGATGCGGTGTTTCAAAAAAATCTTTGCTTTCATTGAACGTTTGCCCCAGCACCACTACCCGGCCACCGAGCACCTTGGAGTAATCGGCCTGCCCCGCCACTAAGAGCAGCGTTGCAGGCATGCGCTCAATGAAGTTTCGCGGAAAACGAAATACGATCCTGTTGGCAATGTCGCCCTGCCTGGCTGCGTCCCCCAGCTGTACGGGCGTCTTTGCATTGGCGAAGGCCGTTTGCACCGCAGTCCAGTAGCTACCGTTGCTCGTTTCAATTGATCGGGCAGCGCTGCATGGCACGCCGCCTGACCGGGCAGTCACGGCGGCCGCA
>JAYUWL010000280.1:0-26705 GCA_043753585.1 Burkholderiales bacterium | reverse complement strand
AGATGATCCCGGCTTCTTCCTTGTGATTTTCAAGAAACTCCAGTAACTGTGCGCGCTCTTCACGACGATCCGTCACGGCGTAGTGAATGTTCGGCCGGTCAAAGCTTGAAACAAATTGCGCGGCGTCGGTGAGCGAGAGTTTGTTGCGAATCTCGTCGCGCGTTGCGCTGTCTGCAGTGGCCGTGAGCGCGATACGCGGCACGTTCGGATACCGGGAATGCAGGAGCGTCAGCTCCAGATAATCAGCGCGAAAATCATGACCCCACTGCGACACGCAGTGCGCTTCGTCGATGGCGAAAAGCGCGATTTTTTTGCGCTCATAGAGCTCATCGAGCAATGACAAGAAGCGCGGTGTGTTCAACCGCTCCGGCGCGACATAAACGAGCTTGAGTTTGCCAGCACGCATGTCGCGCTCGACTCGACTGGCCTCTTCCATCGACAGCGACGAATTCAAAAAACTAGCCGACACGCCAATCTCTTTCATCGCGTCGACCTGATCCTGCATCAGCGCAATCAGCGGCGAAACGACGATACCAACGCCATCACGGAGGAGCGCCGGCAGTTGGTAACACAAGGACTTGCCGCCGCCCGTTGGCATCAGCACCAACGCGTCGCCGCCGTTGACGACCGTTGCGACAATTGCGGCTTGCGCTCCAAGAAACGTGTCGAAACCGAAGACGCGCTTCAGGGTAGAAAGAGTTCGATCAACGTTTTCGGTCATATCTTGATTGTAGCTGTATTTCTATACATATCTGACCTGAAAGCACCATTGAACGCCGTCTTCATCAATTCGCCAGTTTGCAACACTTGTTGCCACAACGAAATGCAGTCGGGTCTAGTTCTCAGGCATGAGAAACGCTGATAGCAATCACCCGACGAACCGGTGATGATTCCGGCACGTACGTCAAATGAGGCGGTTGCAGCGGGCTCGAACTTTGCATACGGTAAACGTTATGCTTGTTGCGCAGCTATCTCCACAAAGTTAATGATGTCCAACGACGCAGCTTCCAGCCACATTCGTCTTACCTCGCATACCGGTAGCGGCGATCCTTCGGGGCTGTCAATTAAATGGGGTGCGGCGGACGCTGCGACGCGCGGGCCGGTGATTGGCACGACGACGAGTCGGGCCAACCGCAACGTCATCGGCACCCATGCCGGATCCTACGGCATTTACCGAGCGCTCGCGATGGCGGCAGGCTCCCTTAAAAAAGGGCACCGCGCCGATCTGACCAACACTGCGCCTACTGATTCGATCGGCACTTATCCGCAATGGTTTGACTTCAAAAAGATTGTGTCGCTCGACCCGTTCGGCGCGGTCGTCGCCGATGTTTTTGCCGATCGAATTGCGGCGGGCTATGACATTCGTCCCAGTATTGCGGTGACCAAGGCGCACATTGACATTCCCGAAGTACACGATGCAATCCGCGCGGGGCGATTGATTCCCGATGGCAAAGTGCTTAAACAAAATGGTACGGCTGTGGTCACCAAAATCGCCGTCGAACCAGTGTGGTATTTGCCCGGTGTAGCGGAGCGATTCGGCTGCTCTGAGGCGGACTTGCGGCGCACCTTGTTCGAAGAAACGGGTGGCATGTACCCGGAGCTTGTGACCCGTAGCGACCTCGAAGTATTTTTGCCTCCCATCGGCGGGCAAACGCTCTACATCTTCGGCGATCTCAAGGATCTGTCGAACCCCGAGATTCCCCTCACTGCGCGAGTCCATGACGAATGCAACGGCTCCGACGTTTTCGGCTCCGACATTTGCACTTGCCGCCCGTATCTGACTCACGCCATTGAAGGATGCATTCGCGGTACGCAGCAAGGCGGCGTCGGACTCGTTTCATACAGCCGCAAAGAGGGCCGTGCGCTGGGCGAAGTCACCAAATTTCTCGTCTACAACGCACGCAAACGTCAGGTCGGCGGCGATAGCGCCGAAAACTATTTCTTGCGAACGGAGTGCGTTGCCGGTGTTCAGGATATGCGCTTTCAGGAGTTGATGCCCGACGTGCTGCATTGGCTCGGCATCACCAAAATTCACCGCCTCGTTTCGATGAGCAACATGAAATACGACGCCATTGTCGGCTCCGGTATCGAAATCGGCGAACGTGTGGCATTGCCCGATGAGCTGATCCCCGATGACGCGCGGGTTGAGATGGACGCCAAGATGGCAGCGGGGTATTTCACAGCTGGCCCGGTGCCGGATGCAATCGAGCTGGCGACAGCAAAGGGGCGTGCGCTTTCATGAGCGACGGCGTGGCTTATCTGCAAAGCACAACGGCGATTCGCGAGCGTTGCCGGAATGTGCTGGCAGCCACAAGGTCTGGAAAATCTCAGTGGTTCACGGTCAACGACACCGCGCTCGCGAGTGCTGCGGTACAAGTTGCGAACGTTACGCGACAGCGCTACCCAACGCTCAACATTCCGTATCACAGCCGATGGCGCCATTTCGAGCCAGGCGGTGTGGATCGCAAAGCACTGCTCGATGCCGCGTTGGCCAATGCAAGTCCTGCCGAAAAGGCCCGAGCGCATATCGATCTCGCAGTCGTCAGCGTGTTGCTGGACGCGGGTGCCGGTGCGGCCTGGCGCTATGTCGAGGCATCCACCGGGCAGATATTTACACGCTCCGAAGGTCTGGGCATCGCGAGCTTGCAAGCATTTATGCAGGGCCTCTTCTCCTCGGATCCATCAAAACCACTTCGCGCTGATGCCAACGGGCTGAAAGCGCTGACGGGCAAGCGGCTGACTCCCGTGTTTCAGGTGGCTCCCGACAACCCGCTGGTGGGTCTGGAAGGACGCGCCACGCTGATGCAAAGGTTGGGAGCGGCTCTCGCTATCGAGCCGAAGTGGTTCGGAAGCAGCACGCGGCCCGGTGGACTCTTCGATGCTTTGACTGAAAACGGCTTACGCACTTCAATCCGGGCCGATGAAGTCCTCGCTGCGCTTCTGGAAGGCCTGGGCAGCATCTGGCCGTCTGGAAATCAGCTTGATGGCATTGCATTGGGTGACTGCTGGCAGCATCCGTTGGCGGGCGGCACGGGTGCAACAGCGGGCTGGATACCAATTCACAAGCTGTCGCAATGGATGACTTACTCCCTGCTTGAACCCTTCGAATGGGCTGGCGTGCAGCTCACCGATTTCGACGCGCTCACGGGGCTGGCCGAGTATCGCAATGGTGGCTTGCTAGTCGACAGCGGCATCCTGATTGCCGCACCGGCGCTTCGGAGTCGCGGCTACGCGCCTTCGGAAGAACCGATCATCGAGTGGCGCGCGCTGACTGTGGCGTTGCTCGACGAACTCGCACCGCTTGTCCGAACCGCGCTGGGTAGAAGCGCGGCGAATTTGCCACTTACCTGCATCCTCGAAGGTGGCACCTGGGCAGCCGGCCGCGCGCTTGCGAGTTCACTGCGTGGCGGCGAACCGCCGATTCGCATCGTGAGCGACGGTACCGTTTTTTGACTTCTCACTGTTGACAATAGAAAGCAGACCATGACCGCACAAGTTCACGTCATCGAGCATCCGCTGGTGCAGCACAAACTTACGCTGATGCGGAAGAAGGAAACCTCGACCACCAGCTTTCGCCGCCTCGTCAACGAACTCTCCACGCTCATGGCGTACGAAGTCACGCGCGACATGCCGATGCATGAGGTGACGATTGAGACACCGATGGAGACCATGCAATCGAAGCTGATTGACGGCAAAAAGGTGGTGTTCGTGCCGATCCTGCGTGCAGGCATGGGCATTCTCGACGGCATGCTGGGCGTGATACCTGGTGCACGCGTTGGCCACATTGGCTTGTATCGCGACCCGAAAACGCTGGTCGCCATCGAGTATTACTTCAAGATGCCCACTGGCATGCCGGAACGCGATGCAATCGTGCTTGACCCGATGCTCGCTACTGGCAACTCCGCCGTCGCGGCGGTCGAGCGGCTGAAGGAATCACGGCCGCGCTCGATTAAATTCGTTTGCCTCGTGAGCTGCCCCGCTGGCATCAAGCACTTCCACTCTGTTCATCCCGACGTGCCCATCTACACCGCCACGATTGACCGCGAACTCAACGACCACGGTTACATCCTGCCGGGGCTGGGAGACGCGGGAGACCGTATTTTTGGAACCAAATAGCGATTTGGCACGCGCAGTGCTTGCTACTATCTATCCGCCGAGACCCGGTCAAAACCCGAACAACCTTCAACCCCACTCAAGAATAGAGACACAACCCATGCTTAAGCATTCGAAAAAAAGACGCACAATGATCAAGTTCGCCGTTGCAACCCTTGCAGTCAGCATGGCCCTTTTCGGTGCGGGTTCCGCAATCGCCCAGGCGAAAATGAAAGTCGCGGCGATCTACACGGTGCCGTTTGAGCAGCAGTGGGTGAGCCGCATTCATAATGCGCTGAATGCTGCACAGGCACGTGGCGAGATCGAATACAAGGCGTCAGAAAACGTCAGCAACGCCGACTACGAACGCGTCATGCGGCAATATGCGCAAGAGGGCAACACCTTCATCATGGGTGAGTCCTTCGCGGTGGAAGCTGCGGCACGCAAAGTCGCCAAAGATTTTCCGAAAGTCAGCTTTCTGATGGGCTCATCGGGCAAGCCGCAAGCTCCCAATTTCTCGGTGTTTGACAACTTCATTCAGGAGCCCGCCTACCTGTCCGGCATGATCGCCGGCGGCATGACCAAAACCGGCAAAATCGGCATGGTTGGCGGCTTCCCGATTCCTGAGGTCAATCGCCTGATGCACGCCTTCATGGCCGGTGCCAAAGAGACCAATCCCAAGGTCGAATTCATGGTGACCTTCATCAATAGCTGGTTTGATCCGCCGAAAGCCAAAGAAGCCGCTTTTGCCATGATCGACAAGGGCGCGGATCTGATGTACGCCGAGCGTTTTGGCGTGTCCGATGCGGCCAAAGAGCGCGGCAAACTGGCTATTGGTAACGTGATCAACACCCAGGACAAATATCCTGAAACGGTCGTCTCCTCTGCCCTGTGGAACATGGAGCCGAGCGTTGATCGCGCATTGAAATTGGTCAAAGACGGCAAGTTCACGGCTGAGGATTACGGTCAATACTCAATGATGAAGTACAAGGGTTCGGAGCTTGCGCCATTGGGCACCTTTGAGAAGAAAATTCCTGCTGATATCGTGACCAAAATGCGCGCCAAGGAAAAGATGATTCTTGACGGGAAGTTCACGGTCAAGGTGGATGATTCCCAGCCTAAGTCGTCGGCAAAATAAAGCCAGTTGCGGCAGGTCGGCGCGGGTCGGGGCAGTAATGAATTTGTGAAGGATCAAAGGCCTGCACTTCAATTGTCCGGGATGACCAAGCGCTTCGGCGCTCTGGTAGCGAACGACAATATTTCGCTGCATTTGAATCACGGCGAAGTGCTTGCGTTGCTCGGTGAAAACGGCGCAGGCAAATCAACGCTGGTGTCCATTTTGTTCGGGCACTACGCAGCCGACGCTGGCTCAATCACCGCGTTTGGAAAACCGCTACCCGCCGCTGACCCCAAAGCCGCACTGGCCGCAGGCATCGGCATGGTGCACCAGCATTTCGCGCTCGCTGACAATCTGAGCGTGCTCGACAACGTCCTCATCGGGCTTGAGCCGATGTGGCTGCTTCGTTCCAGAACGGCACCGGTTCGTAAGCAACTCGCCGAAGCCGCTTTGCGCTTCGGTCTGGCCGTGAATCCTGATGCGCGGGTAAGTTCGCTCTCGGTCGGGGAAAAGCAGCGCGTCGAAATTCTTAAAGCGCTGGTGCGCGGCGCGAAGATATTGATTCTTGATGAGCCGACTGCGGTGCTGACGCCGCTGGAAAGCGCAGCACTCTTTGTAACGTTGAAGCAAATGGTCGCGCAGGGTTTATCGATCATTTTCATCAGCCATAAGCTCGATGAAGTGTTGCAGGTTAGTGACCGCATCGTCGTGCTGCGTGCCGGCAAACTGGTGGCTGAATGTACCGCAGCAGAGGCCACCAAACCGCGGCTCGCGCAATGGATGATGGGCCGCACGCTCACTCCTGCGGTATATCCGCAGCGTCAACGTGGTGCGCCAATGCTTGTGCTGCATGCGGTGTCTACCGCGGGTCAGCCTGCGCTCAAGAATGTGTCGCTCACCGTGCATGCGGGAGAAATGGTTGCGATCGCGGGCGTCGCCGGGAACGGGCAAGCAGCGTTGGCTGATTTGTGTTGTGGCGTACTTCCGCTTGGCAGCGGACAGATACGCCTCGGCGATAAAGCGCTCGCTGCTTCACCGGCCAACTGCGTGCAGGTCGGTATCGGTCGCATTCCTGAAGACCGAAGTCACATCGGCGTTGTCGGCGATATGACGCTCTGGGAAAACGCCATCGTTGAGGACCTGTATGACGCCCGTTTCGCCCGAGCGGGGGTTGTGCGCCGCGAACCAGCGCGGCAGCATGCCGCAGCACTCGTGCAACAGTTTGATGTACGAACCCAAGGCGTGGATGTACCCATCCGTAGCCTCTCTGGTGGCAATATTCAAAAACTGATTCTCGGTCGTGTGCTTTCACGTAAACCACGCCTCATCGTCGCCAATCAGCCAACGTGGGGGCTGGACGTTGGAGCAGTGGCTGCAATTCATGATCACCTTGTCGCGGCATGCGCTGCAGGCGCAGGCGTGCTGCTAATTTCCGAAGACCTGGAAGAAATTATGATGCTGGCTGATCGCATCGCAGTGATGTCGCGCGGGCAGCTTTCAGAGGCGCGCCTCAAATCCGGATGGACGCTTGCATCGCTCGGGTTGGCGATGACGGGAACGACATTCGAGAAATCGCCCGTGCATGCGGCTTGAACCCAAATCCACCGACGCGAAATCACAAACCCGCGCCATCGCTCTAGCCTCGCTGTCGGCCATCGCATTCACCTTGCTGATCGTGTCGTTGCTGGTGGTTTGGGCAGGGGCTCCCGTGCTCGCTGCCTACGTTGCCTTGGTCAAGGGCGGCTTCGGCGACGTGTTTGCACTGAGCGAAACTTTGACGCGTGCGACGCCACTGATACTGACGGGTTTGGCCGCAACTGTTGCCTTCAAGGCCAAACTCTGGAATATCGGCGCGGAAGGCCAGCTGTACGCAGGTGCGCTCACCGCTGTGGGCGTCGGTGGCCTGCACGGTGGCGAAGGTTTTGCACTGGCCACGCCGCTATTGTTCGTGCTCATGATTCTTGCGGCAATGGCTGCCGGAGCGTTGCTGCTTACCATCGCAGCAGTGCTTAAAACCTGGGGGCGCGTGGACGAGGTCGTGGTGACACTGCTTATGAATTTCACTGTGTTGTTGCTCGTCAGCTGGATGCTTGACGGTCCGATGAAAGACCCGACAGCGATGGGATGGCCGCAATCAGTTGCATTGAACCCGGAGCTTGAGCTTAAAAAATTGATCGGGCAAACGCGTCTGCATACCGGCCTTCTGATGGCGTTGGGTGCATCTGTCATCGTGTGGGCGATTTTTCGTTTTACGACGTTTGGTTTCGCCGCACGCGCCGTGGGTGCGAACGTCAACGCGGCGCGATTTCTGGGGCTTCCGGTGGCGCGAACCGCGATGCTCACGGCGCTTTTATCGGGTGGACTGGCGGGACTCGCCGGCGTAATAGAAGTCGCGGGTCGAACGAGTTACGTGACGCTCGACATGAGCCCAGGCTATGGCTACAGCGGCATCGTGATTGCCATGCTCGCCGCGCTCAACCCACTCGCCGTGGTGCCCGCCGCGATCTTTGTGGCAGGCATGCTGGTCGGCGCGGATTCGATGAGCCGCGCGGTCGGCGTGCCAACCTACATCGCCGACGTCATCGTGGCGGTGAGTCTGATCGCGGTGCTCGTCGCCACGATGCTGACGCGTTATCGCGTGAAGTGGCGCTGATGATTGCCGAAGCATTGCAACTGTTGCTCAGCGATCCGTTCTGGATCGCCGTGCTGCGCATCGCCACGCCGCTCATCATTGGCACGCTGGGCGTGCTGCTGTGCGAACGCGCAGGCGTGTTGAACCTGGGCATCGAAGGCATCATGGTTGCCGGTGCATACACTGGCTGGCTTGCGGTTTATCTCGGCGCGCCGCTCTGGATTGGCGTGCTGGCGGCGATGGCAACCGGTGCCGTCTTTGGCTTGCTGCACGGCATATTGACCGTGCCTCTGGCGCTTTCGCAGCATGTTGCGGGTCTGGGCATCACGCTGCTGGCGACCAGTCTTTCCTACTTTGCCTATCGCGTGACCTTTCCGAAAGTCACGACGCCGCCGACGATCCGGCCGTTTCAGGCGGTGGCGACCAACGGGATGGGCGCATTGGACGGCGTCCCGGTGCTCTCCGTATTCGCCGCCTCAACGCCGTTGACCTGGCTCGCATTCGTATTGGTCGCGCTGGTGGCCTGGGTGCTCTATCGCACCCCCGTCGGCCTCGCGATCCGCATGGTCGGTGAGAACCCGCAGGCGGCCGAAAGCCAGGGCATTAACGTGACCACCGTGCGGATTGGCACAATCGTCGCGGGCTCGGCGTTGATGGGGTTGGCGGGCAGTTTTTTGACGCTCTCGGCGTTCAATGCGTTCTTCTTCAACATGATTAACGGACGCGGCTGGATTTGCGTCGCTCTGGTTGTATTTGCCAGTTGGCGACCGGGCAAAGCGCTACTTGGTGCGATTCTTTTCGCAGTTTTTGACGCGATGCAATTGAGACTTCAACAGGTTCCCGGCAACATGATGCCGTATCAACTCTGGTTAATGGCCCCCTATCTGTTGTCAATTGCTGCGCTGATTTTGGTTGCGCGCAAGGCCAGCTATCCGCAGGCATTGATGGTGCCCTATCGCAGGGGCGAGCGTTGATGCGCGACGATGGAAATATGGAGTAACCCATGCTTGATCTACTCATCACCAACGCCAACCTGCCTGACGGTCGCGAAGGCCAATCCATCGCGGTTGAGGGCGGCAAAATCACTGAGGTCGCGCCGTCCATCCACGCGGACTCGGTGCAAACGATTGACGCGGCTGGCATGCTGGTGTCGCCGCCCTTCGTCGACGCCCATTTCCACATGGATGCGACGTTGTCGTACGGCATGCCGCGTGTCAACGAGAGCGGGACTTTGCTCGAAGGCATCGCGCTGTGGGGCGAGCTAAAGCCGCACCTGACGCAGGAAGCGCTGGTCGAACGGGCGCTTGCCTATTGCGACTGGGCGGTGGCGAAAGGTCTGCTGGCGATTCGTTCGCATGTGGATGTGTGTGATTCGCGGCTGCTGGCGGTTGAGGCGCTGCTTCACGTGAAGGCCAGGGTCAAACCGTACCTTGATTTGCAGCTCGTCGCGTTTCCGCAGGATGGCGTTTTGCGCAGCCCCGGTGCGCTCGACAACCTCAAGCGCTCGCTCGATCTGGGTGTTGATGTCGTGGGTGGCATTCCACATTTCGAACGCACGACGGCGCACGGCGCGGCGAGCGTCAAACTGCTCATGGAGCTGGCAGCAGAGCGTGGCTTGCCGGTCGACATGCATTGCGACGAAACCGATGACCCGATGTCGCGCCACATTGAAACGCTGACCTTTGAAACGCAGCGTCTGGGAATGCAGGGGCGCGTCACCGGATCGCACCTCACGTCCATGCATTCGATGGACAACTATTACGTGAGCAAGCTGATCCCGCTGCTGGCCGAGGCGCGCATGAACGTGGTCGCCAATCCCCTCATCAACATCACGATTCAGGGCCGCCACGACACCTACCCCAAACGGCGCGGCATGACGCGGGTGCCGGAGCTCATGCAGGCCGGCATTAACGTCGCGTTCGGTCACGACTGCGTGATGGATCCATGGTATTCACTGGGCACAGGCGACATGCTGGAAGTCGCGCACATGGGACTGCACGTGGGCCAGATGACGGCGCAGGCGCAGATGAAGGCCTGCTTCGACGCGGTCACGGTCAATCCGGCCAAAACACTGGAACTCAAAGACTACGGCATCTCTGCGGGATGCAACGCCGATATGGTGCTGCTGCAAGCGGCCAATCCGGTTGAAGCGTTGCGAACGCGAGCGACGCGACTCGCCGTGATTCGTGGTGGCAAAATCATCGCGCAAACACCTGCAAGCACGGCGACACTCGCGCTGGCAGGTCGCCCGGAAACTGTGGATTGGCGAACGTGAAAATCTTGCGACTGCGAACCGATAAAACCGATTGCTGGCTCAAGGAAAATGCGGTGAGGGCCGCGATCATCATCGCAGCACGCGTTTTGAAGCGCTGACCGACCGGCGCCAGTCGAGTGAACATTTATCTGTCGTTCATTGAAAGTCCTTGCGATGCATGGGTCGCGAAGCGCTAATCACTTGCCAGTTCAATGATGACAATGAGCGCTCAGAAATCGAGTGGAAGTCCTTGCAGGAGGGGCTCGGCCGCGACCCACGGTGGCGCTCGCAACCGGGGTCGCAGCGAAGCCCCTCCTACACTCGACCCAATTTGGTTCCGGCTTTATTGGCTTGGGGAAACGCACATCAACGTCATCCTGAGCATGGCGAAGGATCCGTTGGGCGTAAATACGAACGCGACGATTTCCGCACACAAAAAAGCCCGCCGAAGCGGGCTTTCCGTGCAGAGTGATTGACTACGCGAACGCAGACATCAACGGCAGCTTGCGCACCCGCTTGCCAGTCAATGTGGCAACCGCATTAGCGATCGCCGGCATGATGAGCGGCACACCGACTTCACCCAGACCACCTGGCGCGGCGCTGCTTGAAACGAACGTGATATCGATCACAGGTGTTTCGCTCATGCGCAACATCGGGTAATTGTCGAAGTTGGTTTGCTCCACTACGCCGTTTTTGAATGTGATCAAGTTTTTCATGCCGCTACTGAAACCGAGCAAAATGCCCGATTCAATCTGCGCATGTGCCTGATCCGGATGCACCACGATGCCGCAGTCAACCACTGCAGTAACTTTGTGCACTTTCGGGCCATCTCTGGTCATCGAAACTTCAGCGACCACCGCAGAATGAGTGCCGTAGCATTCCATCTGCGCAACACCCAAAGCACGACCCGCAGCAGCTTTACCCCAGCCCGCTTTTTCGGTCGCAAGCTTGAGCACGTTTTGTGAGCGTGCATCGCCTTTGAGCATATCCATGCGAAGCGCGACCGGATCTTTCTTTGTCGCCAGGGCGATTTCGTCAACAAAGCTTTCCACCGCAAACGCATTCAGGGCGTTCGACACGCTGCGCCAGTAGCCCACTCGAATTCCGGTGTCGTGAATGACGTTTTCGATAATGATGTTCGGAATTTTGTAAGTGAGATTTTCCGAACCTTCCGCCATGAACGGATCCTTGCCGTTCTGCACCACCGACGGGAACGCACGAGCGGTGATCGAGGGCGAGATCAGCTTGCTGTGGAACGTCGTCACGTTGCCGGCAGCATCCAGCCCGGCGGCCATTTGATGCAATGACAGCGGACGATAGAAGTCATGTGTCATGTCGTCTTCACGACTCCACAACAGCTTTACCGGTTTGCCGGCGGCTTTGGCGATTTGTGCGGCTTGAATCTGGAAGTCCACTTCAAGTTTGCGACCGTAGCCTCCCCCCAGGAACGTCGTGTGAATGAACACTTTTTCCGGTGGCATGCCGACACCCGCAGCGACGCCGTATTGCGCTCCCTGCTGGAACTGGATCGGGCCGGTGACGTGGCATTCGCCGTTGATGAATTCCGCCGTGCAGTTTACCGGCTCAAGCGTTGCGTGTGCGAGGAAAGGCAGTTCGTATTCCGCTTCCACTTTCGATGCGGCCTTGTCCATGTCTGCAATGCCTGCGCCATCCTTGCGCATGATTGCGCCTGAGTTGACGGACGCGGTGCGCAGTGCTGCCTCGATCTCCTGATTGTCGAGGTTCACACCGGGGCCGTTGTCCCATTCAATTTCGAGCAGGTCGCGACCTTTTTTCGCAATGTAGAAGTCCTTGGCTAGCACAGCGATGCCATCCGGAATTTGCACGATGGCGACGACGCCTTTGAGTGCTTTGGCTTTCGCGTCATTGACCTTAATGACCTTGCCGCCGATCACTGGAGCTTGCGCGAGTGATGCGATCAGCATCCCGGGTTTCTTGACGTCGATTCCGTATTGCGCCTTGCCGTAAACCTTGGCCGGCGTGTCGAGTCGCGCCTTGTTTTTGCCAATGATCTTCCAGTCTTTCGGGTCTTTCAGCGCGACTTTATCAGGCGCTTTCATCGTCGAAGCTTTTGCGACCAGCGCGCCGTAACCGAGCTTCTTGCCGCTCTTGTGCGTCACAATGCCATCCGCAGCAGCGCATTCCGAAGCGGGCACTTTCCACGTGTCGGCAGCAGCGCTGACCACCACGGTGCGAGCCGATGCGCCCGCTTCACGCAGCTTGGTCCAGGCGTCGCGAACAGAGGTTGAGCCGCCTGTGATCTGACCGCCCAACATCGCGTTGATGTAGACCGGTGCCGACGGCGCCATTTCAATTTTGACGGATGACAATGGCACGTCGAGCTCTTCCGCTACGAGCATCGGCATGGAGGTGTAAACGCCCTGACCCATTTCCGAACGATGGCAGATCAGCGTCACGCCTCCTTTGCTGTCGACCTTCACCCACGCGTTGGTGAGCGTCGGCGCGTCCGCAGTTTTGGCACCTGCGGCGGGCAGATTGAAGCCAATAACCAGCGCGCCGGAAAGCGCACTTGTTGTCTTCATAAAAGCGCGACGGGCGGAGGATTCGAGCTTGTCTTGCAACATAGGTTTTCTCATGACTCGGCCTCCTTATGCTTTCGCGCCAGCGACGGATTTACCGGCGCGGACGACCGCTTTTTGAATGCGACTATAGGTGCCACAGCGACAGATATTGCCATCCATCGCGGCGACGATTTCTGCCTCAGACGGTTTCGCATTTTTCGTGATCAGCGCAGCCGCGCTCATCATCTGGCCGGTCTGACAGTAGCCGCACTGCGGCACTTCCTAGGCAATCCACGCGTCTTGCAGGGCTTTGCCAACCGTGGCTGGCAGCCCTTCAATCGTGGTGATTTTCTTGCCGACTGCCGCGCTGACAGGCGTCGAGCACGAACGAATCGGCGAGCCGTCAAGATGGACAGTGCATGCGCCACACAGCGCCATGCCACAGCCGAATTTGGGGCTCGTTACGTCAAGATGATGCGTAGCACCCAAAGAATCGGGGTATCGGGATCACCGTCAAAATTCGCGGGTTTCCCCATTCACATTCAGTTTCAACATCGCACTCCTCCTGATTAACGCTCGACCGAACCATATCGATCCTCCCACAGTCGGCGGTAGCCTGTGGAGCATAGGACAAAGCTCAGGCAAACGAAAGGGGAGAAGGGAATTCATTGCAGCTTATTGCACCTGTTGCCGGTGGAATTCGCTCTTTTGATCGCCGATGGAAACCGACCCTGAACTTGCTGCGGCGCAGCACGTAGCGCCTCAATCAGGACGCCCTGATTGCAGCTTACAGGCACCATTTGTAAAGCAGCAATGCGACAGCGACGGCCACCACCAACCAGACATAGGGCGGAATGCCCAACTTGCTGACGGTAGCCGGCAATTCGGTCGCGACCGTTACTTCAGTCGCGCTCACTGCGGGCGCGGGCTCAGCGACCAGCGCATCGAATTTTGAGAAAAAATCGTCGGCAATTTTGCGCGCGGCGGCATCGACCAGACGCGAGCCGATCTGCGCAAGTTTGCCGCCTATCATCGCGTTGGCTACATAGTCGAGACGCGTGCTGGACGGGCTCTCCGCCGTGAGCGAAACGTTCGCCTCGCCATTGGCGAAACCAGCAGGCCCTCCCTGTCCTTCGAACGTGAGCTTGTAGCTGTTCGGGGGCTGTACGTCCTCCAGTTGCAATTTTCCCTTAAACTTCGCGCTCACCGGGCCGACCTTCACGCTCATCGCGGCGACGAAGGTACCGGTCTCCGTCGCCTCCAGACTGTCGCAGCCGATGATGCACTGCTTCAACATGGCAGGATCGTTCAACGCCGCCCAGACTTTGGCCTGCGGCGCATTGATGACGCGGCTGTCTCTCATGTCCATCTTGTTATTTCCCTTTCTTTAAGCAAAGCTACGCAAAAATTCATGTTCCTTCTGTCCATAAGCTTTTTTCTATAAAGCCTATTCTATTGGGTCTAGTGCGCGAAAATGCAAGAAGTCGACTTACGATAATATTTGTTACTAGCCCTTATTCGTACTGGCTTGTAGCAAAAAGCTAATCTTTGACGCACACCCCAAGAACTGCAAATGTCACGTCATGGCGCGTCACGAATTGAGCGCCTCCGCCAGCGCCTTGATCGATTGCAGATTGTGCGCAGGAACGAACTTCGTCGCATGCGGAAGCAACGCCTGAATTCCCGCCGCGCGTGGCGCAAATCCGTCAAAACGCAGCAGTGGATTGAGCCAGATCAGTTGCCGACAGGATTTGCCGAGTCGCTCGGCGCTTGCGGCCAGCACATTGATGTCGTCGCGATCCAGTCCGTCTGTAAGCAACAGCACCACGGCGCCTTGGCCCAGCACGCGCCGACTCCAGCGCTGATTGAACTCATGCAGACACGCGCCAATCCGTGTGCCACCCGACCAGTCGGGCGCGGCATTCGCCACCCGGCCAAGCGCAGCGTCGACGTCCTTGTGGCGCAGTTGCCGCGTGACGTGCGTGAGCCGCGTGCCGAACAGGAACACCTCGACATGCTGCTCGGCGTTAGAGGCGTGAATCGACGTATTCGCGGAGTGAACTGACCTATTGGTCAGGGCATGGATGAAATGCAAAAACATCCGTGTGTAGCGATGCATCGATCCCGAAATATCACAGAGCACGACGAGCGGCGGCGGTTTGACCTGCGGAGCCTTGCGGGCGAGGTGAATCACCTCGCCACCTGTGCGAACGCTCTCGCGCAACGTGCGGCGCAAATCGATGATGTTGCCTCGATTCACCTTACGCGTGCGTCGGGTGCGAATCGGCTTCACCGGCAGCGCAAAATCGGCAATCGCGTCCTTAGCCTGCGCCCATTCAGCGGCCGTCATGCTCTCAAAATCGAGGCGCTGAAATTTCTCGTTGGCAGAGAAGGTGAGCGTCGCGTCAAATTCCAGTTCGTCCGGATCTTGCGTCGGCTGCGGAGCCGCTTCTGACTGTTGCCCGTGCATCGCGTCAAGCAGTCGGGTTGGCGGCGATGGGGGCGGCTTTGCCGTTCCGCGCCCTGAGACCTCCGGCAGCAAAGCCGCCATCATCTTCGCCGCGATATCCGGGTCACGCCAAAACAGGTCAAACGCCGTGTCGAATAGCACCAAGTGATCTGCGCGTGACACCAGCACAGCGCGCAACGCAGCCTTCAAATCCTGCCGCGTTTCGATGCCCGCCACCTCGACACACGCCAACGCATCAAGCGTCGAGCGCGTGCCTAACGGCAGGCCCGCTTCGCGCAGAATGCGCGTGAAGTGCAGAACATTCGTCGCAAGCATCGGGCCGTCGTTTACTGTGACTTCGACTCGTCCATTACGGTCTGCATACGCGTCCGTAGCGCGTTAATATCATCCTGATATTTAAGCAACACACCGAGGGTATCGTTGATGTTTTCTTTCGACAGCTCGATCACGTCAAGTGCTGTGAGCGCACGAGTCCAGTCAATCGTTTCGGCAATACCAGGCAACTTGAACATGTCCTCCTTGCGCACGCGCTGCACGAAGGCAACGATCTGTGCGGACAGGCGCTGATCCACGCCCGGCACCTTGCGCCGCACGATCTCAAGCTCGCGCGCGGCGCTCGGATAATCCACCCAGTAATACAAACAGCGCCGCTTGATCGCGTCATGAATTTCGCGCGTGCGATTCGACGTGATGACGACGAGCGGCGGCGCTGTCGCCGTGATCGTTCCCAGCTCGGGAATAGTGAGCTGAAAATCGGAAAGCACCTCAAGCAGGAAAGCTTCGAACGGCTCGTCGGCACGATCCAGTTCGTCGATTAACAGCACCGGGGCGGCACCGGCTTTTCCCTGCAATGCTTTCAGCAGCGGTCGCTTAATCAGGAATTCATCGCTGTAAATGGTGTTCTCGATGTGCGCACCCGTTGTTCGCTCAGCCGCCTTGATGGCCAATAGCTGCCGCTGAACATTCCACTCATAAGCGGCCTGTGCAATGTCGAGCCCTTCGTAGCATTGCAGCCTAATCAGATCGCGCCCCAAAGTGCTCGCGAGCACTTTTGCGATTTCGGTTTTGCCTACGCCCGCATCGCCTTCCAGAAACAAGGGGCGCTGCATTTTCAGCATCAGGTAGACCGACGTTGCCAGCGCACGATCAGCGACGTAATTGGCGCTGTCGAGCAGTTTGACGGTGGCGTCGATGCTGGTGGGTGGTAGTCGTTCGGTCATCGCCAAGACATAAAACAGTAAGAAATTAGCGTCGCACGGCGTGCGCACTGCACAAAACAAATCCGACCTACTGCAGGCACAACAAACCCCGCCGCAGCGGGGCTCGTTGACGGTCTGCGGGGAGCGCCTTACTTCGCCGCAGCCACAGCACGCCCCGCAATCACCGGGATTAAATGTGCACGGTATTCGGCACTTGCATGCAGATCGCCATTCAAGTTGTCTGAACTCATCTTTACAGCATTGCAAGCCGCCGCCGTCCAGCTAGCGGCAAGCGCGGCCTCCAACGCCGTTGCACGGAACGCACACGAGGCCGCGCCTGTGACGGCCACGCGAACGCCCTGACTGCCTTCGCTGACAAACACGCCGACCAGCGCAAATCGCGACGCCGAGTTTTTGAACTTTACGTACGCCGCCTTTTCTGGCACCGGAAAGCTCACTGCCGTGATGATTTCGCCCGCGTCGAGCGCTGTTTCGTACAGTCCGAGGAAAAACGAGTCAGCCGCGATGTTCCGCTTGTTGGTGTGAATCGTCGCGCCGAGGCCAAGCACTGCCGCCGGGTAGCAGGCCGCGGGATCGCTGTTGGCGAGCGAGCCGCCAATCGTGCCCATGTTGCGTACCTGGCGATCACCAATGCCACCGGCCAGATCGGCGAGCGCCGGGATCGCCTTCATCACGTCCGCGTTCGCGGCGACATCGGCATGCTTCACCATCGCGCCAATCTTGACGACGCCGCCAGACACGCTGATCGTTTTCAGATCAGGAACAAGCGATAAGTCAATCATCGCATCGGGTGAAGCGAGGCCCAGTTTCATTGAGGCAAGGATCGATTGCCCGCCCGCCAGAAAGCGTAAATCACCGCCACCGCCCGCGAGTATTGCCGCGCTGGCGAGGTCTTTCGGCTGGTGCAGTTCAAATGCATTCATGGTGTGGCCTCCTTATGCGTGTGCTGCGGTTTGCATGGCACGCCAGACGCGCTCGGGCGTCGCTGGCATGTCGATGTGTTTGACGCCAATCGCGTCGGTGATCGCGTTGATCAGAGCGGGGGGCGAGCCAATCGCACCCGCTTCGCCGCAACCTTTTACGCCCAAAGGATTATGCGTGCAGGCGGTGACGTTGTTGCCGACCTTGAAGTTCGGGAAATCATCAGCGCGCGGCATGGCGTAATCCATGTAGCTCGCGGTCAAAAGCTGCCCGCTTTCGGGGTCATAAATGCAGTCTTCAAGCAACGCCTGACCGAGGCCCTGCGCGAGTCCGCCGTGCACCTGGCCTTCAACAATCATCGGGTTGATGATGTTGCCGAAATCGTCCATCGCGGTGAATGCGCAAATCTCGACCTTGCCGGTTTGCGGATCAACTTCGACTTCGCAGATGTGAGTGCCTGCCGGATACGTGAAGTTTGTGGGGTCGTAGAACGCGTTTTCGTTCAAGCCGGGTTCAAGCTTGTCGAGCGGGTAGTTGTGCGGCACGTAGGCCGTGAGTGACACGGTGGCGAACGGCACCTTTTTGTCGGTGCCTTTCACAATGAATTCGCCGTTGACAAATTCAATATCCGTGTCGCTTGCCTCAAGCAAATGTGCCGCAATTTTCTTGCCTTTGGCAATGACTTTGTCCACCGCTTTCACAATCGCCGAACCCCCGACCGCGAGGGATCGAGAACCATAGGTTCCCATACCGAACAGCACCTTGCTGGTGTCGCCATGCGAAATTGAAACATCATCAATCGGAATGCCCAGTTTGTCGGCAACAACTTGCGCAAAGGTGGTTTCGTGGCCTTGACCATGCGAATGCGAACCGGTGAACACTTCGACCTTGCCCGTGGGATGCACACGTACTTCGCCAGACTCAAACAAGCCTGCACGAGCACCAAGGGCGCCGGCAACGTTTGACGGCGCAAGACCGCACGCCTCGATGTAGCTTGAGTAGCCCAGGCCACGCTTCATGCCACGCGCCTCGGACGCCGCTTTACGGGCTGCAAAGCCCGCCACATCCGCCATCCTTATCGCGCCATCGAGGGTGGCGTCGTAGTCACCCACGTCATACGTCAGGCCCACCGGCGTTGCGTACGGGAAGGTGCGAATGAAATTGCGACGACGAATTTCTGCCGGATCCATCCTCATGTCGCGCGCCGCCACTTCGACCATCCGCTCCACGACAAACGTCGCCTCAGGTCGACCCGCGCCGCGATAGGCGTCAACCGGTGCAGTGTTCGTAAACACCGCCGTGACTTCAACATAAATCGATGGCGTCGTGTACTGTCCCGCAAGCAAAGTGCCGTAAAGAATCGTTGGCACCGCCGTTGAAAAGGTCGACAGATAAGCTCCCATCGCAGCTGTCGTATCCACACGGAAGCCAAGGAACTTGCCGTCCTTATCCATCGCCAGCTGCGCTTTGGTCACATGATCGCGGCCATGTGCGTCCGACAAGAAAGCTTCTGTACGATCAGCCGTCCACTTAATGGGTCGACCGACGCGTTTGCTGGCCCACACCAGCACCGTTTCCTCGGCATACACAAAAATCTTCGACCCAAATCCGCCACCGACATCCGGGGCCACCACGCGCATCTTGTGCTCGGGAATGCCCAGCACAAACGCGCACATCAGCAGACGTTCAACGTGAGGATTCTGGTTGGCAACATACAACGTGTAGCTCTCGCTGGAGCGGTCGTACACCGCGTTAGCAGCGCGCGGCTCCATTGCGTTCGGGGCAAGGCGCTGGTTAATAAGTTCAAGTGTGCTGATGTGATGCGCTTTCTCAAAGGCGGCTTTCACACCCGCCTCATCGCCATGACCCCATGTGTAGCAAACATTGTTCGGTGCCTGATCATGCACCGCCGTCTTGCTTGCGGCAGCGGTTCCAGTGCGCACGACCGCTGGCAGGACGCCGTAATCAACTTCCATTGCATCGGCTGCAGCACGCGCCTGTTCCGGCGTCTCGGCGATCACTACGGCTACATGATCACCCACATAGCGCGCTTTGCCGATACACAAAATCGGATGAGGCGGTTCAATCGCCGGTGTGCCGTCCTTGCTGGTAATGCCCCAGCCGCAGGGCAGGCCACCGATCTTTGACTCTTCAATATCTTTACCGGTGAATATCGCGACCACGCCGGGCATCGCCGCCGCCGCCGTCGAATCAATACCGTTGATCGTGGCGTGCGCATGCGGGGAGCGCGCGAAGGCCGCGTAGGTCTGGCGCGGCAGAATGATGTCGTCGGTATATTGGCCGTTGCCGGTCAAAAAGCGGTGGTCTTCCTTGCGCCTAACGCGTGCGCCGATTCCGTCAGTTTTCATCGTTGACTCCTTAGCTCATTGCAGCCAGGCCAGCTTTCACTGACGTGACAATGTTCTGATAACCGGTGCAGCGGCAAATATTGCCGTCGAGACAAGCGCGGATTTCCTCGTCGCTTGGGTTCGTGACTTTTCCTTTGAGCTCGCATGCGCTCATCACCATGCCCGGTGTGCAGAAGCCGCATTGCAGGCCATGGTGTTCTTTGAACGCAGCCTGCATCGGATGCAAGTCGCCATTGGCGGCAGCGAGCCCTTCAATGGTCATCACGTCCGCGCCCTGAGCCTGCGCGACGAGCATGTTGCAGGACTTGACCGCTCGACCGTTGACATGCACTGTGCAAGCGCCGCATTGCGACGTGTTGCAACCCACATGCGTGCCGGTCAGGCGCAAATGCTCGCGAATGAATTCGACCAGCGTGGTCGACGCAAGAACTGCGGCCGTGACTGACTTGCCGTTTACCTTCATGGTGATGTTTCTTAACATGATGCACTCCTCCTTATGAAATACCATTATCAATACTGCTTACCAAGGCAATCGCAAAGTTCGTTCCACTACAGCCCAAGCGCCGGGCGCGACGGAACCGCCGCGGGTGCCATGGGATTTACCGCCACTTCACCGCTTCGCACTTCGCTCAAAGGGAGAACTTGCCCCAGCGGAAGTGTCGCATCTAAGCGCATCGCGATCAATGCCTGTTCCAATTTGCCACAGGCGATTTCAGTCATCTCTGCAATAGAATGCCCGAATAGCACGGAGTTTCGGAGGAGAGCGTGCGGCACTAGCCAGTAGGCATGTATCGTTGATATTGCGAAGCAGGATACCCTATGTTCGAGCCACACGCTCCGCAAGGCGCGCATCGGAACTCACCAAGCGTCGGCACGTTCGCTGCTGACTCGCAGGCGATGTTGATCGAATGCGGCTCGTCTGCGCAACGCACAAACGTCTGCGTGAGCTACTCAAGGCACACTCTTTCCGCGACGATTTGTACTACCGCTTAAACGGGCTGACTGTTCGCCTGCCCCAGCTCCGTGATCGTAGTGATGTGCGCGAAACCGTGACGCGTTTGCTGCGGTCGTTGAAAAGTCCTGAAGGCCCGCGCTGGCAGCTCGCGCTTGACGTCTTGGCGCTGATGCTTCGTCATCCCTGGCCTGGCAACCTGCGTCAACTGTCAAACGTGCTCGCCGCAGCGGTGGCGATAGCCGCGCCGTGCGCAACCATCGAGCGGGAACATCTGCCGGATGATTTCCTTGATGACATCATTGACCGTGATGGCTCCGATGCTGTCGTGTCCGGCCAATTGGCAACGACTGTCGCAGCCAGCGCGCCAATATCGCTCGACGACATGACGGTCAACGCGATGCAAAAGGCACGTGAACGACATCGTGGCAACGTGTCCGCCACCGCGCGTGAATTGGGCGTCAGCCGCAACACGCTGTATTGCAAACTGCCAAAGTCTCTGCTTCGCGCATCGGCTTCTTAGAACGCGTCAGCTCAAACTGAGGATTTCGTCCCCGACGCCGTGCGCCGCAATCGCCGATCTGGTGTCCTGCCTAAAACGCCGCCAGACCGAAGCTGCGCGGGTAGGCGTTGTCTGACATTCAATCCCGCTGTGCTCCGAGTTTTGATCAGGGGAAAGGACCTTAATCTGCATACATTGGAATACTGAACCATCACGGAGGCAAAAAATGTCGAAGTTAATCGTTGCGCGTTTTCAGGAACAGAACGAAACGGCGGCGGCCGTTTCAGCATTGGACTCGGCAGGTTTCGTCGCTTCGACGATCAGTTCGTTCTACGTCACCACGCCGGGGCAACATGACATGTTTCCCTTGGGCGGCGATAGCGAGGCATCTCGCGGCGCCAAAGATGCCGGAGAAGGAGCGGCCGCTGGCGCAGGCGCAGGCGGCCTCGTTGGCGGCGCTGTGGGCGCATTGGGCATTCCAATCGGTGGCCCGGCAACCGTTGTAGGCGGCGCCCTACTCGGAAGCTACATCGGATCGCTCGTTGGCAGTTTCGCTGGAATGAAAGAGAAAGGTGAAAGCGAGGCGGAGGGCGAGAAGCAGAGGCCGATCCGAAAGGCGGGCATGCTGGTTGCCGTAGCGGCCGCAGACGAATCGATGCAGGCGTTGGCAACCAGCGTACTTCGAAAATTCGGCGGGCACGACCTTGAACTGGCCGAAGGCCGCATAGAGGGTGGCGACTGGACAGACTTTGACCCGCGAGTGCCACCAAAGTTTTTGTAGAACCGGCGAGTTGCCTGCGTTGCATTCCGAACAAAAACGGGCCGGTACTTGCTCAGAACTCAAAACGTTTCGCTCAGGAGTCAGCCATCAAACCCAGGCCACAAATCCTTCGCAGTCGAAGTGCGCTTGTTGCGGCAGTCTTCACCAAGGTTGAGATAGCCCGAAGACGGTCGCGGAAACAGCCCCCTGCCGTTGAAAGATTCCAGAGAATCTAGAGTTGTCCGCCCGCGTTGAGTCCGTCCATATAGGCCAGCAACCACTCGTCACGATCTACGTTGCCTTTGGCAAACTGTTTGCCGAGCGGCTCCAGCTCTTTCTAACGCCCGCGGCAAATCGAATTCGGCAGATATTTGTGCGCGATGGGTTGTCGCGAAGTCTCGCTACTGCGCGGTGTCGTGGCATTCTAAAATCTGCCACGACGTCACTGACGGATTTGCAGACAACGTCTGCGCAGTCGTTCTACCTGGTTGCTGTAACCACGACGTCTACTCGACGATCAGGTTGCAGGCAGGCTACTAGCGCTGTGCTCCGCTTGTTGCCGCGACAGTCGCCCGGTTTGGTGACTGGCATCGTTTCGCCTTTACCCACAGCCGCGATTCTGTTCGCATCCACGCCACCAGCGCTGATCAGGTAAGCCTTGACCGATTCGGCGCGCTGAGTCGACAGTCGCTGGTTGTAGGCGGTGCTGCCTAATCGATCAGCATGACCTTCGACGCCAATGCGGTCAAACTGGGTCCCGCGAAGGTCGTTGGCGAAGCGATCCAATGCAGCTTTGCCTTCTGGCTTGATCACCGTCTTGTCAAATGCAAAGAGTGATTCCGCCGAAAAACTGACGCGGCGGCGTTCAACCGGAGCAGGGATTGGCGCAGGCGCAGGAGGTGGCGGTGGCGTCACAAGAACAGGCGGCGGCGCTATGTATACCTGCGGTTGCGGTGGGGCAGGCGCGGGCATAGGGGGAGGAGATGGTGGCACGTAGGCGGGCTCTGCCATGACGCGGGGAGCAGGCACGTAGCTGCGACCGAACGGAAACACCAGACTCAACGACACCATGTCTGCGTTGCCTTTTTTGCGCACCGTGTCGCTAATGCGATAGCGCTCGGCCTCGGCGCGAACCAGGAACGACGGATTGACTTCATACTGAAGACCGACGCCGGCTTTGTAGTTAACTTCACGTTTGCTTGGGCTCGGATTGAATCCACTGATTGAAGTACTACCGCTGTAGGTGTCGCCGGTTTTGGCGGCCTGGGCACCGGCGCGTGCAAACACGGAGAAGCGCTCAGTCACAGGAAGGGTACCGACCAGATCCAGGTTAAAGCCCTGAATCTTGACGCGACCGTTAAAAGTGCCGGTAGTCCCGGTCTGGGACGAGAAACCGAACTTGCCAAGGTTGAAATAACCGCCTTCGAGTGCGAAATTCTGATTGAACTGGTAGCCGCCGAACAGCTTGTAAGCGGTGTCGTGATTATCGCGGGTGATGTTGGTCGCGGTTAAACCCGTGCCAAACAGCGGGCGGGTAATTCGCTCATCGTTGATTTCAGCGCGAGCCTGGCCAATGCCGCCGCCAATGTAGTAGTAACTGCTGCTACTTTGCTGTGCCACGGCAGCGGGGACGGTTACGATGCCCAGGACGGCTAGCGCGACGAGGCGCATTGCGTGTTTCGATTTCATAGAAGCCTTCGGGAGGTTAATTGCTTTTTTTGCTGCGCAATCAACGAGCGTTGATTACATCCAGCCTGCTTTTTAAGCGGCAACCGGCACCGTGTCTGTGCGATGGCGAACGTTCGCGGAAACTGGTGTGCTGATTTACAACACGCTGTTTTGAGGCGCGTGATCGCAGTAAGTAATTTGCTGCGGCGGGTTTGTACGCACGTCTGGCACGCCGGGAGCACCTTGTCCGAAGTAGTTACTGCCGCGCAGTTTTCCCCGAATGTTCACAGCATTGCCACGAAAGGCCGCTAACCGCCCAAGTCAAATGGTGCAGCCGGCTGTGACCGGGTAAGCAGGAACCAAGCATAAACGCAAAAAAGGTACGGTAAAATACCGTATTAGCGAGGAAGCAATCATGACTGCCGTTGCCAGATTCGATCTAAAAATGGATGCCGACGAAAAGGACATCGTGTCGCGGGCTGCGGCGTTGATGGGCACGACGATGGCTGGTTTTGTACGCGCGGCCGCCAAAGAAAAGGCGCATGCACTGCTTGACCGCGAGTTTCGCCAGCTTGTCGCCACATGATTTTCAGGCGTTCGCTGCGGCACTCGAGCGCCCGTTTGCGCCTAACGCCGCGCTGAAAAGTGCCATGACCGCCGCGCGCAAAATAAAGCGCGCCTGAAAGCGTCAAAAGTAGTGATTGAGGAGCAAGCGCTTGATCCGCTCAAACATGATCGGACAGGCTTCAGTTGCGGCGTCGCTGAGCTTGACGATTACCTTCATCGCTTCGCCGCGCAGCAAAGCAAAAAGGGCGTCACCGTCGTGCGCGTGCTCCTTGACACTGCCGCACCACAAACGATTTTGGGCTACTACACTCTGAGCGCTGCGCAAGTAGATTGCACCGCGCTTTCAGATGCCGACCGCAAAAAAGATGCCGATCGCAAAAAACTGCCGCGCTACCCGGTGCCCTGTTTCCGCATGGGGCGACTGGCCACGAGCGCCGCCCATCGCGGCGAAGGCATGGGCAAGGTACTTATTGGCTGCGCGGTCGAACGGTGCCTGATGGCAAAAGAGCAAGTCGCCGCATTCGCGTTGATCGTCGACGCCAAAGGCGAAGAAGCGAAGCGCTTTTACCAACACTACGGATTTGCGGCGTGCGCAGATAGCGCAATGACTTTGTATCTTCCACTCGGATCAGTTGCCGTCTGAGCTGACCGCAATCGGGCACCAAGGATTAGCCGGTGTCGACTGCTGATTGATCCTGCGGAAGTAACGCGCCGTGGCGAAATTGCTGCCAAACGAAAATGCGGACTGCGCGAATCTAACTGTTGCCGATAGATCAATCTATGGTGGCACAAAAAAAATTTTTGTTGGGAGAGGTTTGATTTGATCTCTCGCATGTGGATCGGCGAGTTGCGTCACGGTCAAATCCGCTCCGGCAATCCAGTTACGCAAAGAGTCCGCCGGGGTGTCTGGGGTTATGCGTCAAAATTGCATGCTGCCATCAAATCAGCAATTGAAGGGGAAAGTTCGATTGAAAACGTGCATCGAAACTCGCAGCAGATACTTGAGAGTAACTTAATCGTCAAATGACCGCCGCGCAAGGGCCACCGCTCGTTTAATGCTCAACTCGACTATGGCTCAAAACCATCACTAGGCCTTTTTTAAAGGGGCTTTCAAGGCTAAGCTGATCGATTTTGATAGGCATTAGCAGATAGGCGGTGTGAGGCCCTGGACGGGGGCACGCTTGGCGCAGCTTGCACGAAGTATCGACCGCATCACCTACCACCCCAAACTCAAACTAACTCCCGCCAGCCAGCTCCGCCCCGCCGCCGGTTCGAAGTATCTGCGGTTCGCTTCATTCACGATCACGGTCCCTGCGTAGGTTTTGCCGCTCAAGTTGTCGCCGCGCAGGAAGGCACTCCAGCGGGCTTTGCCCCATTGCTGCTGGACGCCGATGCGTGCGCCGAGCAGCGTGACCGCGTTGACTGATTCGTCGCCTACGTCGTTGACGATGATGCGGCCCTGAAGCTTCACTTCAGCCGCGACGTAAACGCCGCTCGTGTGCGTCCATTTCAGTTCGGTCCACGCGGCGCGGTTCGGCACGCCGGGCAGGCGATTACCTGCGGCGACGAGCACGGATGGCACGGCGCATGGCGGCGCGCCACAGGTTTTGAAGGCGTCGCGATAGCGTGCGTCCAGCGCGTTCGCGGCGAGCTCCCATTGCAGGCCTGCAACCCATGGGTCGAGCTGCGCGCGCGTGGAGAGCTCGATGCCACGCCGCTGCGTGCGGCCTGCGTTGGCGAATGCGGAGCGACCGCCGCTGTTCGAGGCAACGACGATTTCGTCCTTCGTTTTGGTGTCGAACAGCGCGAGCTCGGCGTTGACGCCATCGCGTCGCCATTTCGCGCCGATCTCCACGCTGTCGCTGCGTGCGGGCAATAGCGACAAGTTGAGCCCGGTGGCGGGCACGCTGCCCGGCGGTCGATAGGCAAGTTCGTTCAACGTGGGGGTTTCGATTCCGCGACCTGCGCTGGCGTAGAGCGATAGCGCGGACATCACACGCCAGTTCATGCCCACGGATGGCAGCACTGCGCTGTAGCGAACGCTGCCACTGTCGTCGCCATTTCCGGCAACGATGTATTTGTCGGCGCTCACGAGTTTGACGCTGCTCGCGCGCACGCCCGCGTGAATGCTTGCGTCGGGCAGCACGCGCCACTCCCCTTGTGCATAGGCGTCTGTGGACGTGAGTTTGTTTTTTTCATCGCGTCGCAATGCGCCCAGCACGCCGAGCGTGTTACTGGCCGCGCCGAGCGTGCTACTCACCGCGCCGAGCGTGGTGCCGATGAAATTTTGATAACCGCGACGGTTTTCATTCAATACATCGGAGGTAGCACCCACGGCGACATTGCCCCACGCCCCGGACTGCACAAAGCGCGCGTCCGCGCCGTAGTAGTTGCGATCAAAATCAATCACGCCGCCGGGGTAAGTAGCCGGAGCTTGCGTAGCCACTGGGATCGCCTGAAACTGCCGCGCGGCGCGCTCGCCGGTGTAGACGACGAGCTCGAGCGTCTGCGTCGTGTTGAATGCGTGACGAACGCGCGCGCCACCCTGCGTTTGCTCCAGATTCTTTCGCGTGTTGAATTGCACCGCCAGCGGATTGACCTGGCGTGCGTTGGCGTCAAATTCGCTGCGGGTCAAACC
>JAYUWL010000279.1:0-9022 GCA_043753585.1 Burkholderiales bacterium | reverse complement strand
TGGTCGCTACGCGCTGGCCGCCACGCTGCACGATGCGCGCGGTGCCCGGTTGCGCTGGGTCGAAGTAGTCGTAATGCGGCACATATTGCGCGCCGGTTCGGTAGCGCAGCACTTGCAGGCCTTCGCCATTTTCGAATGGCCAGCGCAAAAGCTCCGCCAGCCGCCGCTCGACGCGTTCGCAGACGGGATTTTCCGCGCGACCGAAAAACATGCCATCGCTGGTGCGTGCGCTATTGACCTCTTCACCGCCGGTCTGGTTATCGACGGTCAGCGAGCGCGCGAGCTTCGGCTGGGCGAGCTCAATCAGCGAATCACATTCCTCGTCCGAAAGCAGATTGCCGAACACCACGACGCGCGGAATCTTGACGACGGTGACGATGTTGACCTTGCGGTCTGACGTTTGAATGAAAGTGGGCGCCTGAGCGAGATCGGGCTCGGGCACGGGGCTGCCAGACGCGCGTGCACCGTCACGGTTGGCAATCAACTCCCGACCCAGCGCCTCGGCTACAGCGGCACGCACAACGTCGGGTGGCCAGCCAGTTTTCAGGGCGGAAGCGGTCAGACTTTCAGCTGAGTGCCCGCGCGCGAGGCATTCGTTTAGCCACTTGAGCAGATCGGGATTGGCAGTAGACATCGTCAAAGGCTCAAATAATTACTGCAACGCAATGACGCGGCAGCTGCTGCCTTCGGTCACGCGAATTTCGCTATCGCCTGATCGCATCGCCACCCAAAGTCCGGGGCGGCCCGCGGTAACGTAGGCGCAGTTTTGGGTGATCCAGACGCGGCCTTCGGCGGTGCTGAATCGATCTGGTGCGATGGCGACTACGGTCGCCGTGGATATCTCATCAGCCCGACGGGAAGCAGCGGCGGCGGTTGCTGCACCGACCACCAGCGTACCCGCGGCAATCGCCGTGCTCGCTCCGGCTACGACCACACTGGTGGTGGTTAGCGCAACGGTTTTCGCGGCACCGGCTGCCGTGACGGCTATCCCAGCTGTCGTTACGGCTGTCGTTGCCGCAACACTGGCTACCGTCGTTGCCGCCCCCACAGTCGTGCCGATCACCGAGGCACCTGCTTTGACCATGCTGGCGCTCGTTTCGAAGACCGCGCACCCGGACAACAACGCAACGGTAAGCGTACCGAGCAGGAACGCAGCGCAGTATTTCGAGAAAGATTTCATGGCGCAATTATGACTAACTGCGCCGTGATCCCCACTGGCTGCGCTACTTGCCGAGAGCAGCCCTGATTTGCAAGAGCGCCGCCGGGTCTTCAATCGTTGTCAGATCGCCGGGGTCGCGGCCTTCGGCGATCGCCTGAATCGTGCGTCGTAGCAGTTTGCCGGAACGCGTCTTCGGAAGCACCGTCACCAGATGCACAGCACCCGGGCGAGCGATAGCGCCAATCTCTTTGTCTACCGTTTGCGCGATGGCAATCTTCGTGGCTTCCGAGGCTTGGGATGGGTCCTTCAACACGACGAATGCCACAGGAATCTGACCTTTTAACGCGTCCGCCACTCCAACCACAGCGCATTCCGCGACCATCGAATTCGCCTGCAGCGCCTCTTCAATTTCACGCGTACCAAGACGATGGCCAGCCACGTTGATCACGTCGTCCGTGCGTCCGAGGATGAAGTAATAGCCTTCCGCGTCGCGCGTTGCCCAGTCAAAGCTTGAGTAAACCTGCTCGTCCCTGAACGTATCGAAATAGGTGCTCACAAAGCGCTCGTCATCACCCCACACAGTGGTCATCGCTCCGGGCGGTAGCGGCGGCAGGATGGTCAACACGCCTTTCTCATCGGCCTTGGTCGTCCCGCCGGTCACTTCGTCCTTCAGCTTGACGTTGAAGCCGTACACCGGGAACGAGGGAGAGCCAAATTTGCGCGGCGTATCTTCAACGCCGATCTGCGCCGAGATGATCGGGTAGCCGCTCTCGGTTTGCCAGTAGTTGTCGATGATTTTCACGCCACCCAGCGCGTCGGATACCCAGCGCGCGGTGGGCTCATCCAGTGGCTCGCCCGCGAGGAACAAATATTTCAGATTCGGCAACGGATACTGCTGCATGAATTTCGGATCCTGCTTTTTGAGCACGCGGATCGCAGTCGGCGACGAGGACATCGTTTTCACGTTGTTCTCGGCGCAAATCTTCCACCAGATCGCGGGATCGGGCCGGAGCGGAACGCCTTCGTACATGATTGTGGTGCAACCCGCGAGGAGCGGTCCGTAGACGATGTAGCAATGGCCCACGACCCAGCCAATGTCCGACGTGCAGAACATCGTTTCGCCCGCTTTCAGGCCGAAAATCTTATACATGCTGGTGGTCAGCGTGACGGCGTATCCGCCCGTATCGCGCTGCACGCCCTTCGGTTTGCCGGTTGTGCCGCTGGTGTACAGGATGTAGCTCGGATGCGACGATTCGACCCATTCGCACGCCACTTTTTTCGTCATGTGCGACGCGCTGAAATCCGCCCAGTCGACGTCGCGACCGGGAGTCGTTTTTATGGGTTCGAGACCCCGGTTGAACAGCAGCACTTTCTCTGGCTTGTTTACCGCGAGTTCAATCGCCGCATCCAGCAACGGCTTGTACGGCACGACCTTGCCCATGCGCATGCCGGCGTCGGAAGAGACAATCACCTTCGGCTTCGCGTCGTCAATGCGGGTTGCGAGCGAGGCTGATGCAAACCCGCCAAACACCACCGAGTGAATCGCGCCGATGCGCACCGTTGCCAGCATCGCAAACACGGCCTCCGGGATCATCGGCATATAGATCAGCACGCGATCACCCTTGGTGACGCCGAGGCCCTGCAACATCGCAGCGGCGCGGTTCACCTCGTCGTGCAACTGTTTGTACGTGTACTTCGTCTCGGTGTCTGTCTCGGAGGAAATGAAGTGGAGCGCCACCTGATCGCCCCGCGTCGCAACGTGACGATCTACTGCGTTGTGACAAAGGTTCGTCGTGCCGCCCACAAACCATTTGGCAAACGGAGGGCGCGAAAAATCGCAGACCTGGTTGAACGGCGTCTGCCAGTCAATGAGCTTTGCCTCCTCCGCCCAAAACGCATCCCGCGCATTGATCGAGCGGTCGAAGTGTTCCTGATAAGCACCCATCACATTCTCCTTGAATGGCGCGAAACCTGACGGTTTTGCGAATAACCGGATTGTGCCAGACGAATGCTTACGTGAACCTTAGGTCTTATATAAGAGTTGAGCAGCACGCACCTGCATCTTTTATCTGAAACCGCCTTTCTTATGAGGGTATAGGCTGCTTTATAACAAAGTCGATTTCTCTTGAAAAGCAACGGCAGCCCATACGCAATAAGCGTTTTTGGCAAAAGCTATTCCGCCGGAACCACGGCTTTCGGCTTGCGCCTAAGCCGCTCGCCAACCCATTTAGCGCCTCGCCTGATCCCGTGTTCGATGTCGTCAAACAGCGTAAACACGGGAGGAATAACCAGGAGCGAAAGCAACGTCGACGTGATCAAGCCACCGATCACGGCAACAGCCATCGGCGAGCGGAAACTCGGATCCGACGTGCCGGTACCAATGGCAATCGGGAGCATCCCTGCGCCCATCGCAATCGTGGTCATGATGATCGGGCGTGCGCGCTTGTGACAGGCGTCGAGCAGCGCGTCAAGGCGGTTCATGCCGCGATCACGGCGGGCGACGATGGCGTATTCGACCAGCAGGATCGAGTTCTTGGTTGCGACACCCATGAGCATGATGAGCCCAATGAACGACGGCATCGACAGGCTTTTGCCCGTGACCAACAAGCCAAGGAACGCGCCGCCAAACGACAACGGTAGCGCCGCCAGAATGGTGAACGGATGCAGCACGTCCTTGAACAACACCACGAGCACGACATAAATGCAGAGCACGCCGGTAATCATCGCAAGCACGAAGCTGGATGACAGCTCAGCCAGCGCTTCGGCGTCGCCCACTTCGCGCACAACAACACCCGGCGGCAACGTTTTGACGCTTGGCAATTCGGCCACCGCCTTGACCACGTCACCGAGCGGAGCACCCGACAATTCAATTTCGAAATTGATGTTGCGCGAACGGTCGTATCGATCAATGACCGCTGGGCCACTGGCGATTTCGAGCGTAGCGACACTGTTGAGTGGCACCGGCCCCTTGTTGCCGGGAACCGTCAGTCGGCCGAGCAGATCAAGGTCCTGCCGTGCGCTGGACGCGAGCCGCACGACGATGGGTACTTGTCGTTGCGCAAGGTTCATTTTCGCCAAAGCCTGGTCGTAGTCACCGACGGTTGCCACGCGCAACGTCTCCGCCATTGAAGTGGCACTGACGCCTAATTCTGCGGCTCGACCGGCAATTGGGCGCACAGCAATTTCAGGCCGCACGAGGCTCGCGGTGGACGTGATGGCGCCGAGATTCGGGATCGTGCGCAGGTCTTTTTCAACATTGCCCGCAGCTTGCGCCAGCGCGTTGGCGTCGTCACCGCTCAGCACGAGCACATACTTTTCACCCGACCCGCCAAGTCCCACCGTACTGCGAATACCGGGAATCGCTTCGAGCACTTTGCGCATGTCGGCTTCGATCGGCTGCTTGCGGACGGCTCGCTCACTGCGCGCTGCGAGCTGAATAGTCAGCGTCGCCTTGCGAACTTCAGCCAGGCCCGATGGCGCGAACGGATCGCTGCCCGCCGAGCCCCCGCCAATCGTGGTGTACACCGATTTGACGTATTTCACCTTCGACACGAGCTGACGCGCCTGTTCGGCCGCCAGCTTTGTTTCAGCCAGGGTCGAACCCGGCGGCAATTCAAGCTTCACCTGCGTTTGCGAATTGTCGTCCGGCGGAATGAACGCGAACGAGAGCTGCGTCGCCAGAAAAATCGAGCCCGCGAAGAATGCGAGCGCACCGACGAACGTGATCCAGCGATGACGCAGGCACCACGCCGCCCACTTCATGTAAATTTTGAGCCAGCCCGGATCCTTGCTCGGCTTGACGATGGGCTTCAAAAGGTACGCCGCCATCATTGGCGTCAACATGCGCGCCACGACGAGCGAGGCAAACACCGCGAGTGATGCCGTCCAGCCAAACTGCTTGAAAAACTTGCCTGGAACTCCCGCCATAAACGCGGTCGGCAGGAACACCGCGATCAGCGCAAACGTCGTCGCAATCACTGCAAGACCAATCTCGTCGGCGGCTTCCATCGCGGCTTGATACGGCGTTTTTCCCATGCGTAAATGGCGCACGATGTTCTCAACCTCCACGATGGCGTCATCAACCAGAAGCCCGATCACGAGCGAGAGCGCCAGCAGCGTCACCACGTTGATCGAAAAGCCAAAATAATTCATGCCGATGAAGGCCGGAATCGCCGACAGCGGCAATGCCACCGCCGAAACAAGTGTTGCGCGCCATTCGCGAAGAAACAGGAACACGACCAGCACGGCGAGGAACGCGCCTTCGAGCAACAGCTCGACTGAGGCGTCGTATTCCTCCTGCACCGGTGTCACAAAATCGAACGCCTGCGTGAGCTTGAGGCTCGGGTTTTCAAGCTTTAATTGTTCGAGGAGGGCAAGCGCGCCCTTGCCCACTTCAAGCTCGCTGGCACCGCGACTGCGAGCCACTTCAAAACCGACGACGGGTTTGCCGTCGAGTAAAGCCTCCGAACGTGGCTCGGCCACCGTGTCGATGACGGTCCCTACTTCATCGAGTCGAATCCGACGACCATCGGGCAAACTCAGTTGCAGCTTGCCCAGCTCCTCGGCGGTGGCAACGGTGGCAAGCACGCGTATGGGTTGCTCGGCACCGCCAAGATCGGTGCGGCCGCCGGTCGCCTCGGTCTGCACCAGGCGCAGCTGCCGCGACACGTCGGCTGCCGTCACGCGCAATGATTGCAATTTCGCGGGATCAAGCAACACCTGAACCTGTCGATCCGCGCCACCGACGCGGCTGATCGCACCGACCCCGCGCACCGAGAGCAGCCGGCGCGTCAGCGTGTTATCGACAAACCACGACAACGCTTCGTCGTCCATCTGATCGGAGGCGATGGTAAACGCGAGTACTGGCGAGCCCGCGAGTTCGAGCTTGCTGACGATCGGGTCACGCAAATCGCCGGGCATGTCGGCGCGTACTCGCGAGACAGCGGCGCGCACGTCGTCAACGGCTTCCTGTACCGGCTTTTCCAGACGGAACTCAGCGGTGATTGTGGCGCCACCGTCCTGCACTTTGGTGTAGATGTGTTTGAGGCCTTGCAACGTTGCAATCGAGTTCTCGATTTTGCGCGCGACTTCGTTTTCAAGCTGACCGGGCGCGGCGCCGGGCAATGATGCGCTGACAGTCACCGTAGGCAAATCAAGATCTGGGAAGTTCTGTACTTTCATCGACTGCCAGGACAGGATGCCTGCCAGCGTCAACAGGACAAAGATCATCAGCGACGGGATCGGGTTTCGTATCGACCAGGCGGAAACGTTCATGTTCAATTCACCCTAAATGTTCGACGCGACATCCGCTGTGCAGGAGCGGCTCTGCCGCGACCCACGTCAGATATCGATGCAGTGGTCGCGGCAGAGCCGCTCCTACAGTTCCAGTGCGTCATTTGACATCTGCCGTGACGCGTACGGTATCGCCCTGCGCAAGGAACGCCGCACCGTTGACGACAACCGTTTCGCTTCCATTGAGCCCCGACGAAATTTCAATGCGATCATTGAAACGACGGCCGGTCTGCACCTTGAGCTGCGTGACTTTGTTCTCCGCGAGCAACTGATAAACATAGGTCATGCCGTCGCGCAACACTACCGCCTGCTGCGGCAACGACAGCGCGCGCGCCGAGCCCACCGAAAAGTCTCCACTGGCAAACATGCCCGCTTTCGCTGCCGCGTTGTTCACGATATCCACGTACACAATGGCATTGCGAGTGGCGGTGTCGACCGTCGGCGCAATCACGCGGACCTTTCCGTTCACCGTTGCGCCCGTTGGCGTAGTGAGCACCACCGCCTGCCCGACGGCTACCTTGGCCAGATCGGCAGCTGTCACTTCAGCACGCCATTCAAGCCGGTTCTTCCGGATCAAGCGGAACAATTCCTGCCCTCCGTTCACCACCGCGCCGACCGTTGCCGAACGCGCCGAAATGACGCCGTCGTCCGGTGCAACGACCCGCGTGAAGTTGACACGAAGCTGCCCGCCATCACGCGCCGCTTTGGCTGACTGAAGTCGCGCCGCCGCGGTCTTTGCACCAGTGACGTATTGATTGATTTGCTGCGTCGACATCGCCCCCGAATCCTGCAGCGTGCGAGCGCGTGCCGCGTTGGCCTCGGCCTCCGCGAGCGCAGCCTCGGCCTCGGCAACCGCTGCCGCTTGCTGCGCGAGGTCGGCACGAACGGTATCTGGCGCGAACTGCGCAAGCGTCTGGCCGCGCTTCACGATGTCACCCACATTCGCACTCACATCGCTCAAGCGAAGCCCGTTCGATTCGGCACCGACGACGGCCTCCTGCCACGGCGCAATGTTCCCGTTGGCAGACAGTTTCACAAGCCAGTCAGATTGCGTCGCCCTGGTAGTGGTGACCGTGAGCGACGGTTTGATGACCGCAGAAGCGGCTGTTTTTTTGTCGTCGGCGCGAACTCCAATGGTGCCAAAAGCGGCCAGGCCCAACGCCGCAGCAATGGCCATGGCGACGTGTTTATGCGTGAAATTCTTCATTATTTTTTCTCCGTAACCTGAGTGGGTACGTTTGTCGCCGACTGATCCCAACCGCCGCCCACGGCGCGGTAAAGCGAAATCGATGCTGCGAGCCAGTCGCGTTCAACCGCAAGGACTGCGACCTGCGCCACGAGTACCGCGCGGCGAGCGTCTTCAAGCTCAAGCACACTGCCTGCGCCAACCGACAGCCGCGCCCGTGCCGCCTTTTCAAACGCCTGATAATCAACGAGCGACGACTGCAAAAAAGGCGTGCGAAGCTTCGCTGTTTGCATTTGCGTGAGCGCCTCCTCGACTTCGCGTACCGCTCGTATTGCCGTAACAATGTACGCGGCCCGCGACTCGTCGTAACGCGCCTTTGCCTGCGCAACAACGGCTGACCGCCGACCCGCGTCGAAGAGCGGAACATCAACGCTCGGGCCGAAGCCCCACGTGCTCGTTCCTGCGTTGCCGCCCGCAATCCGCGCAAGGCTGTACCCGACTGATCCGGTCAAGGATATTCGTGGATAGCGATCCGCTTCCGCCGCGCCAACGTCTGCGCTCAGCGCCGCCAGCTCACGCTCTGCCGAGGCAAGATCAGGGCGCTGCGCAAGCACCGCTGCCGGAACCAGGTCGATATTAAATATTTCGGCCACCGGTAAGCGCGCCCGGCCCGCTGCGAGCATCTTGCGCAGCGCGATCTCACTGAGCCCTGTTAACGCGACCAATGATTTCACGCCAAGGTCGACTTCGGCGCCTTGCGCGGTGAGCCGGGCGACCGCTTCAGATGCGCTGGCTCGTGCCAGAGCGGCGTTCGCTGGCGCTTCAAATCCGGCGCTAGTCTTTAATTCTGTCAAGCGCGATGTTTCCTCGCGGCTAGCAACATCGCGCTGATAGCCCGACACCAGCGCCTCATTCACGCGTAGATTGGTATACGTTGCGGCCACATCGGCGGCAAGCGAAACGCGCGCCTGATGCCAGTCGAGCGTGCGTGCACCGAAGCGCGCTGCCGCCGCCTCGCGACCGCGGCGATTTGCCCCGAACAAATCGATCTCCCATGACGACTGTATCAATGCCGAAACGCTGGTAAGTGTCCCGAGACCAAGGCTCTGCCCCGCCAGATTGCCGCGACTGGCACTGGCGCTGCCGCTGAGTCCGGGCAGCGCCGATGCTCCCGCAATCGCCTCCGCGGCGCGGGCTTGCGCGATGCGTGCGGCGGCCTGGTCGAGCGTAGGATTGGTTGCCTGCGCGGCATTGATGAGCTCCCACAACGTCGTGTCGTTCCACTTTGACCACCAGTCGCTGAGCGACGCGGTGTTACCGTTGTGCGGCACGGGCGTTTGCCATGCAGTCACGCTTGTGACCGCAGGCGGCGCATACGCGGGCCC
>JAYUWL010000278.1:0-9033 GCA_043753585.1 Burkholderiales bacterium | reverse complement strand
CAAAGCGTGCAGTCAAGGTTGCAGCGCTGGGTAATTTCCAGCGACACACAGCCGATGGACCATCGTCGCCCAGCGGGCTGACGGTTGCTCCATTGCCCTGTTGTGCGCATGCGGCTAGCGATGTCGTAGAGGCTGCGCTTTCGGACGGTTGCCTCGGACGGCGCCGCAGAGGCGGAGGTAATGAAAATAGTCAACCCGGATTGAACCAGGTCCTCGTGTCGAAGAACATCTGGAAAAGCTTACAGATCTGCGCGAAAAGGATATGTTTCGGGTGATAAAAAAAGCCCGCCGAAACAAATTAGGCGGGCTTTTTTTGAGCGAATCAGCTTATTTCAGCTTCGTCTCTTTGTAGAGGACATGCTTACGAGCGACAGGATCAAATTTCTTGATCGAGAACTTTTCGCTCATGGTCTTTTTGTTCTTGGTGGTGGTGTAAAAGTGGCCGGTGCCGGCGGAGGACTCGAGCTTGATTTTTTCACGCATGATTTATGTCTCCCCGAATTAAATAACACGACGCGCGCGAAGGTCGGCAAGCACCACGTCAATGCCGTTCTTGTCGATCAGGCGGATGCCAGCTGTGGAAAGGCGAAGACGTATGAAGCGGTTTTCGCTTTCGATCCAGAAGCGGCGGCTTTGCAGATTGGGCAGGAAGCGGCGCTTGGTGTGGTTGTTGGCGTGCGAAACATTGTTTCCCACCATCGGCTTCTTGCCGGTGACGATACAGACGCGTGACATGTTGGTAACTCCTGGGCGCACACTTGCGCCTCTGTTGTGCTTCACGAACGCGCCCCGTGCGGTGTGAAGAATTTGAACGCCGCAAACGTCGAATGGACCGCTAGCGCTCGATGGTTCATGAAATCAAGGAAGTCTTTGATTATAACGGCAATTTGAGCTTGACATGTGATTACAGCAATTCTGCAAAATATTCGTGCGCTTCGGTATTCACCGTTGAAATTCGCAACTCCACAGGCTCATCTCTCATATCGAAGGCGGTTCGGCGGATAGTGAGCACTGGCGCTGCCGGTTTCAGTTTGAGTAATTTGGCGTGGTCGACAGAAGCGGCTGCGGCGCGCAAACGCTCGTCGGTGCGCACGACGGTAATGCCAAAAGCTTCCTGATAAAGGTTGTAAATGGTATTCGGTCGCTCCTTGAACTGCGCTGCGGAAAGCTTCTCAAAGCGCATCTGGTCAATCGTGATGTCGTCTACCGAGACCACCTCGCCAAGCAGTGACAGTTTATTGCGGACGTGGAATGTCGGGGCTCCGACCGCAATCTTTAGGCGCGCAGCCGCCTCGGCATCGGCCACTGCTTTGTGGAAAAAAACGAACTCCACCAAGGGGTAACTCTTGACACCGATTTGCGGCACGATGTGAAAAAAATAAAACAGCAAACGCTCGCGATCATGCGACGCAACGAAAGTGCCTTTGCCCTGCTGGCGAATCAGGATGCGGTTTTCAACGAGTTCGTCGATCGCTTTGCGCAGCGTGCCGATGGAGACGTTGTATTCGGTCGCAAGTTGCCGCTCGGAGGGAATGAGTTGGCCGGGCTTCAAGTCGCCTGCGGCGAGCTGCTCCATCAGCGAGCGCTGCACGCCCCTGTATAGCGGGCCTCCGTCAAGGCTAGTCATCTAGATGTGATTCCATAACTCGGGTGATGGGTGCGCATTGGCTGAGTCTGCTGCGCCATCGCACGCAAGCGGCTTCCTCGGCGGTCAACGAGTGTAACGGGCTTTGCGGAAATATGCATAAGTCGATTTCCGGCGGGCGCAGGCGTGTCGCCTGGCGTTACTGCTTCAGAATATCCACACCGTTGGGCGGAACGAATGAGAAGGCGTCGACCGCCAGTTTGCCGTTCTTCGTGAGCGTCGTGAAGCGGATGGTGTTCGTGTTTTGCAAGGCATCGCGCCACGACAATTCCGCGGGTCGCGAGGCGACCATCGCGATCCGAAGCTCGTCCACTGAGGCGTCGGCTCTGCGCGGCTTAGCTTCAACATAACCAATTGAGCCGCGCGACTCTAGCGTTTTCAATTCGAACGATTTCTCGGCAGCGGCGGGATCGAGCAAGAGGCTCAGAGGTTGCTCGCTCAATGTGTCGGCGAGTTTCCTTGTCGTGAGTTGATTCAAGTCCTCGTCATGCAACCAGACGCTCACGCCATCGCTCACGATAGTTTGCTTGTAGGGCTTCTCGTAAGTGAACCTGAATTTCCCTGGCCGCGCGATGGCAAAGGTGCCCGCCGACTGGCGGCTCACGCGACCGTTCTTGTCGCGAACTTCTTGCGTGAATGAGCCGGACAGCGAGGTTAAATCGCGCGTGTAGGCGCGGAAATCAGTCAGCGCGTTGGCGGGGATTTGGGCTTGTGCGCTGACGCAGAGGGATAGTCCTGATGCAGCAAATTTAGTTACGAATTTCATATCTAACGGAACACTGTTTGGCCCCTTTCCCCTTGTGGGAGGGCAGGGTGAGGGGTAAGCTTGGGGCGCAATTTCAACTTGAAAGCGAAATTCACCAACCCCCCCAAGCCCGGAGCGAGCCGCGCCAAGTTTATCGCCGCTCTCCCACAAGGGCAGAGGGGACAGGAACTAGAACGCGCGAAGGATGGTGAAGATAGACAAACATTATTCTTCGCGCTTCGGCACGATGACTTCGCGCTTGCCCATGGCATTCGGGCGTGTAACAATTCCTGCGTTTTCCATCGCTTCAATCAAGCGTGCTGCGCCGTTATAGCCGATACGCAAACGCCGCTGCACATAGCTGATCGTCGGTTGCCGACTCTCCAGCACTGCGGCGACCGCCTCATCAAAACGCGGATCCTTTTCACCATCCTGTGACCCGCCGCCTCCGCCAGAGTTCGCTTCGTTCAACGTTTCGGCATCGGTGCCTTCTAGCACGCCTTCGATGTATTGCGGTGGCGCTTGCGCCTTCCAGTGTTCTACAACGCGGTGCACCTCATCATCGGTGACAAATGCGCCATGCACGCGGTTTGGAATGCCTGTTCCACCCAGCATATAGAGCATGTCGCCACGACCGAGTAGCGCCTCAGCCCCCATCTGGTCAAGAATGGTGCGCGAATCAATCTTGCTCGCGACCTGAAATGCGATACGCGTAGGCACGTTGGCTTTGATCAGGCCCGTTATCACGTCCACTGACGGGCGTTGCGTCGCGAGAATCAGGTGAATGCCAGCCGCACGCGCCTTTTGTGCAAGCCGCGCAATCAGCTCCTCGATCTTCTTGCCCGCCGTCATCATCAAGTCTGCCAACTCGTCGATCACGACGACGATGAAAGGCATTTCTTCAAGCGGTTCTGGTTGGTCAGGCGTCAGCGAGAATGGATTGGTCAGCGGTGTGTCGCGCGCCTGTGCATCGCGAACCTTCTGGTTGAAGCTTGACAGCTGGCGAACGCCAGCGTGCGAGAGCAGTCGGTAGCGTCGCTCCATCTCGTTGACGCACCAGTTGAGGCCGTTAGCGGCCAGTCGCATATCGGTGACCACAGGACACAGCAGATGTGGAATGCCTTCGTAAATCGACAGCTCCAGCATCTTGGGATCAATCAGCAACAGCCGCACGTGCTTCGGCTCCGCTTTGTAGAGCAGTGACAGGATCATCTGATTGATACCCACCGACTTGCCGGAGCCTGTGGTTCCTGCAACCAGGCAATGCGGCATGCGACCAAGATCGCTCACCACGGGTCGGCCAGCGATGTCTTTGCCCAGAGCCATCGTCAGCAAGCTGGACGAATCGTTGTACACCGCGCTGCCGAGAATTTCGATCAATGCAACGCTCTGCCGCTGCGGATTCGGTACCTCCAGACCCATGCAGGATTTGCCCGGAATCGTCTCAACCACGCGAATGCTCATCACGCTCATGGCGCGAGCGAGATCTTTGGCGAGGTTGACAATCGAGTTGCCCTTGACGCCGACGTCAGGTTCGATTTCGTAGCGCGTAATCACCGGTCCGGGGTAGGCCGCAAGCACCTTTACCGGAACGTTGAATTCAGCAAGTTTTCGCTCAATCAGGCGCGACGTGAACTCGAGCGTTTCGTTCGAGACAACTGGCTGGTCCTTCGGCAAAGGCTCGAGCAGCGACAGTTGCGGCAGCGTCGAGTCGGGGATGTCGGCGAACAACGTCGCCTGCTTCTCGCGCTCAACGCGTTCTGACAGGACAACGGGTTCGAAAGTCTCGACTATCCTGATCGGCTCATGCTCTTCAACGCGCCGGGTTTCCTCGCGGATATAGAGCTCGCGCAGCTCGACTGCGGGCCCGGCGATTTCAAGGTCGCGTTGAACTTCGCGCACTTCTTCGCGCTGCTCGCGCCAGCTTGAAAACCCGTCGAGCAACAACGAACCTAGCCGCTCACTCACACGAAGCCAGGCAATCGCAAACGCAAAGCTCAGCCCCACGAAGACGAGGACCACGAGCAGGAGCGCGCTCGGCACGAAACCGATTACCTTGAGCAGCGGAAAACCCAGCGTTTGTCCCAGCGCGCCGCCTGCTCCCTGTGGCAGTCCCGCGAACACGCGATGCATGCCAAGCGCCTCCAGCGCACTGCTCGCGAAAAGTAACAACGCAAGCCCTGCCACACGCCAGAAAATGCCCAATGTCGGCACCTGCTCGACGCTATCTTCGGCGTTGGCGAACGACGAACGGGGAGCGATGCGCGGCATCGAACGCCAGGTCGCCAGTGCAGCAAACGCCAGCATCCACCAGGCCGTCGCGCCCAGCACAAAATAGCCGATGTCGCTTACCCAGGCTCCGACGGACCCCAGCCAGTTCTTGACACGCAGCGCTGAACCGGTGGTTGACCATGCAGGATCAGCCGGGCTGAAACTTGCAAACGCGACTATCGTGGCCAGCACCATAGCCGTGCCAATGATCCACACAATCCAGCGCCGCAAAGCCACCAGACGGGTTGATGCAGGCGTGCTGGTTCGCGCTGACCGAACCCGTCGATTGCCCGCAGGACGAAAAATGAAGCTTCTGATGCGCGAGAACATTCGCTATTTTATTTCGCAGCGCAACAAAAAAGGCGCCGTGCAATCACAGGGCGCCTTTCAAGTCGAATAGCCCGATCAATTCGATCAATACTTGATGCTCAGCGTGGATTTCTGCGAGGCGAAATACGCCGAGACGTTTTCGATGTCTTTCTTTGACAACGTGGCCGCGAAGCCCTTCATAATGGCGTTGTTGCGGTCGCCTGATTTGTAGTCGCGCAACGCTTTGGCGAGGTAATCGGGATATTGTCCAGCCAGACGCGGGTTATTCACATCCGTACTGTTACCGTCGACCCCGTGGCAGGCTGCACATACTTCTTTCGCTTTAGCCGCACCCGCCGCGACGTCAGCGGCCGAGGCGGCACCGGTCAACGCGACGAAAGCCAGAAGGATCACTATTGTCTTCATTATTTGGCCTCCGCGTAATAAGCAGCCAGATCGGCCATGTCTTTGTCAGAAAGCGAGACCGCGATGCCGCGCATGCTCGGGTGTTTGCGCTCGCCCGATTTGTACGCCTTGAGCGCGTTCACGAAATACGTCGAGTGCTGACCGGCGATTTTGGGGACGTGATAAACCTCGGGATAGGCGGTCCGCCAACCCTCGATGCCGTGACAGCCCTGGCACATTTGGACTTTTTTAGCGCCGACTTTAGCGTCGCCGGCGGGAGCCTGCGCTGATGCCATCATGGCGGTGAGCATGGTGAAAGCGATGAGAACAGCGCTACTGAGAGCTTTTAACGCGTTGCGTTTCATGAGATCGAGATACTGAAAGGTTCTGTGAAATCTAGTCAATTATAAAGGGGAGGCTACTTATCGTGAGCCGAAACCCCTTGAAACGGTCGGCACTAACTTCAACTACTATTCGTATTCTTTGCCAGCCTTTTAGAGCAAACAGGAGCACAACCGTCATGAGCGACAACATTACTCACGTTACCGACGCCACTTTTGACATGGACGTCTTGAAGTCCGGAACGCCCGTGCTGGTGGACTTTTGGGCCGAATGGTGCGGACCGTGCAAGATGATCGGCCCGATTCTCGAAGAGGTGGCTGTGAGCCACGCTGGCCGCGTCAAAGTCGCAAAAGTGGACGTCGATAACAACCGTGAAATCGCTGCCAAGTACGGAATCCGCGGCATTCCGACGCTGATGCTTTTTAAAAACGGCCAGCTGGCTGCGCAAAAAGTAGGCGCTTTGTCCAAAGCCCAATTGACCGCCTTTGTTGACAGCAACGTCTAACCCCGTCACAATTCGGTTACCATAGCTCCGCCGTCCTGGTGGGGCCTGAATGTCCGTTAAAAACTTTAGAAATCATCGTGCGGTAGAGCGCAACTGATCTTTCGCACTTTAGCGAGCCTGCTCCGACGTTGTTCGTTGAGCGGCCCGTTCCCCGTCGTCGCTTCGGGAATTTTCAAGCGACATCCCCCACCTTTAACAGCATGAACATAGCTGAACTCAAAACTAAATCCGCCGCAGAACTCCTCGAAATCGCACTTGCCAATGAGCTTGAAAACGCGAACCGACTCCGTAAACATGACCTGATCTTCGCGCTCCTAAAGCAGCAGGCGAAAAAGGGCGAAGCCATCGTCGGCGCTGGCGTGCTGGAGGTGCTGCCCGACGGTTTCGGCTTCCTGCGCTCGCCTGAAGCGAGCTATCTGGCAGGCACCGACGACATCTACATTTCGCCTTCGCAAATTCGTCGTTTCAACCTCCACACAGGTGACTCGATCGAAGGCGAAGTGCGCACTCCGAAAGAAGGTGAGCGCTACTTTGCGCTGACCAAGCTTGATCAGGTGAACGGCTTTCCGCCAGAGGCAGGCAAGAATAAGGTTTTGTTCGAAAACTTGACGCCGCTCTTTCCCGATAAAGTGCTCAAGCTCGAGCGCGACATCAAGGCTGAAGAAAACATCACCGGACGCGTGATCGACATCGTCGCACCGATCGGCAAAGGCCAGCGGGGACTCCTCGTCGCGCCGCCAAAATCCGGCAAAACGGTCATGCTGCAGCACATCGCGCACGCCATCGCGAGCAACCATCCTGACGTCGTATTGATCGTTCTTTTGATCGACGAACGCCCCGAAGAAGTGACTGACATGCAGCGCACCGTGCGCGGCGAAGTGGTTGCCTCCACGTTCGACGAACCGGCCACCCGCCACGTACAAGTAGCCGAAATGGTGATCGAAAAGGCCAAGCGTCTGGTTGAACACAAGAAAGACGTGGTGATCCTTCTTGATTCGATCACACGGTTAGCACGCGCTTACAACACGGTGATGCCGTCCAGCGGGAAAGTGCTCACCGGCGGCGTTGAAGCCAACGCGCTGCAACGGCCAAAGCGCTTCTTTGGCGCGGCCCGTAACATCGAAGAAGGCGGCTCGCTGACCATCATCGCCACTGCGCTGATCGACACCGGCAGCCGCATGGACGACGTGATTTACGAAGAATTCAAGGGCACCGGCAACATGGAGATCCACATGGATCGCCGTATGGCCGAAAAGCGCGTGTATCCTGCCATCAACATCGGGCGCTCCGGCACCCGTCGCGAAGAGTTGCTGCTCGAACCGAGCGTGCTGCAAAAAACGTGGATTCTGCGAAAACTCTTCTCCGAAATGGACGAAATCGAAGCGATGGAAAAGCTGCAAAAACACATGCGCGACACCAAGAACAACAAAGAGTTCTTTGAGGCGATGACGAGAGCCCGCTAGGGCAAGCGTCCCTGAAGTCCACGCGGCGCGATGCGCGGGAATGGGCAGGCTCAATGAAAACCACGCACTTCTAACGAGGCTTTTTTTATCTGAATTCGCTTATAGCTTTTTGGCAGGACGCCCATTCTTATGGCGCTTCGTTATCAATAAGTTAAAAGTCGACTATCGACTGGATCCGCCGTCAGCCCACGTACGATCTACACCATTGGTAAAAGCGGATGCTGAATGTGAGCCTGCTTTCCGCTAGCGGTTCTCGCTTCGGCACAAAACGCGTCCGTGCCCGCAACTGGGGTTGACGCCCTTGTCAATCGAGGTGCCTGGCTTGGCATCAGGCGTGTCGGTGCAGCTTGCTCGAAAAAAGTAACGCGACCCTCCGCCGTGGGCGGTGTGGTTGGACGAGCACCCCTACAAGGCCGACCGGTGCTACGCCGACTCAGCGGTAATAAGCGATTGCTTTATCGCCACGACTCTGTATCTTTGCGATTGCACGCAACACCGTCGAGCATTTGATGATAACGTCGTCGCGTCACGGGTTATTGACAAAGCAGTTGCCGTTGTAGCCGTCGGTCAGGTTGACGCCGGTGATGACGACCGCGTGCGTCGACTTGGGATCAGTAATCGGTTTCCATTTGGGCCCATACGGAAACCCAGCGCAGTGGTGGGTTAGGATCAATGGGCCGTAATCACGCAATGCGACCACAAGATCCGCCGGATCGCGTCCCATGAAGATTGACGTGAAGCCGCATCGTTCTATGCGCGCGACGAAGTCAGAATAACATAACTGTGCGCCGGATTCAAAATCGACGAGTTGTTGGGGTCGAAACCGCCGGTGAACGCGCCTACACCTATAGACATCTGTTCGCGCTCGCTCGCGACCATCGCCATGCAAGTGACCCAGCAGATGGGGTTCGGCCCCTGCTTGAGTATCGGGACATCGTAGAAAGGATAGGCGTCAACGAGCATCGAGTTCAGCGCCGTCCAGGTGTTGGGCGCAGTGACGCCTTGCGGCATCAATGCAGGCGACTGCGTTTTTTGAAACTCGATCAAACGCGTCTGCGTGTTAGGGCCAAAACCGCCATCCACGATGAGGGGCACGATGTCCGACCGATGCTTGAGGTTGCGATTTTTTGCGTCCATGTTGAGCGCCGCTTGAACGTGACGCACGTAAGGGCCCATCGAACCCGGCTTCAAAATTGTTTCCGGCATATTCCCTCTAATACAGCCCGCAGTGCCGCGTTGTTTTGATGATTTTGTTGCGGCAGACGAGGAGTCAATTTTTATGCATTTCGTGCCGCACTTGCATAGACGTAAAAGAGCGCGAGATCGGGTCATGGCGGAACACAAACTG
>JAYUWL010000277.1:0-9063 GCA_043753585.1 Burkholderiales bacterium | reverse complement strand
ACACAGGCTCTGCGGCCAACACCACAACATCAGTTCAAGAGTCAGGGCAGCGCTGTGCAGCTGCACGTCACACTGAATGCACAACTTAAATTAACTTCAAAGTTGTCTTGACAGTGGGGTCCACTTTAGATCATGCGAAACCACTCTTCTTTGGAGAAGCAAGCAAGCTTCAGCTTTTGTATCTCGGCACGCCTACTGTTCCAAAAAAACGCCTACCATCTAGGTTCGATTAACGACCGGTGCCGTCGCTTATGTTCGCTAGCGAACATACTTTCCTGTTGATTAGCGTAGGATGTGGGCTTGCTGTTTCCATGGCCCAACGGTATTGAACGGTAAGAACGCATACGATCAACTGGCGGATTGTCGCTTCATGCGTTGATCATTGTTGCGGTGTCATTTTCAGTTTGAACCGCCGCGGAGGAACGCTTGGCCAACACAACAAAAAGAGACGGGGTGCCTCACCCAAAAGCGAACGAGCTTCTCGCAGCGCTGCCCGCCGCCGAGTGGGTGCGCTGGTTGCCACAGCTTGAAGTGATAGAAATGCCGCTCGGCCGAGTGCTCTATGAGTCCGGCAGCAAAATGACGCATGTCTATTTTCCGACGACTTCGATCGTCTCATTGCTCTACGTGATGGAAGACGGCTCCTCGGCCGAAATCGCGGTGGTCGGGCGCGAAGGAATCGTCGGCATTTCGTTATTCATGGGCGGGTCTTCGACTCCGAGCCGGGCAGTCGTTCAAAGCGCGGGTTGGGGCTATCGACTACAAGCCAGCCTGATGATGCAGGAGTTCAATCGAGCTGGACCAGTTTTGCATCTGTTGTTGCGCTACACCCAGGCGCTGATCACTCAAATGGCGCAGACTGCCGTTTGTAACCGCCATCATTCGCTGGATCAGCAACTGTGTCGCTGGCTACTGCTGAGCTTGGATCGCCTGAACAGCAACGAACTGGTGATGACACAGGAGCTAATCGCAAATATGCTCGGCGTACGCCGCGAAGGCGTGACTGAAGCGGCAGGGCAATTGCAGGATGCGGGATTACTCAGCTATCGCCGGGGCCACATTACTGTACTTGACCGGCCAGGCCTTGAGAAGCGCACATGCGAGTGCTACGCCGTGGTCAAGAACGAATACAAACGTCTGCTGCCGCCTCAGTTGGCGAGCTGACACTTTTCACTTTTTGGCTCAAACCTGATCAAGCGCGACCAAGCTCGTGCAAAACAACATTCAGGAATGGTGAGTCAGGTGCCACGAGTGCAATGCGATCTGCTCGTCCTCCTGCGCGGGCATTACGTGTAGTGTCGAAGGTGCCGTGATAATCCCAATGCCGTCGAGTCGCGCACAAATGCTGGCGCGCGTTGCTGCGTCGTTTTCACCGATGCCGCCGGTGAACACTAGTGCGTCAATTCCGCCGAGCACAGCGGCCATCGCCGCGATCTGCTTCGTGACCGAATAGCAGAACATGGCGACTGCAAGTGCGGCGTCAGCGTTTGCCGGCGCGAGCTCACGCAGCTTGCGCATGTCCCCGCTGACGCCAGAAACCCCCAGCATCCCGGATTCTCGATCCACCAAAATCGCCATGGCTTCGGCGTTGTAGTCATGCTCGCGAGCGACATATGACAAGACACCTGGATCGATATCGCCACAACGTGTGCTCATGATAACGCCACCACTGGGCGTCAACCCCATACTCGTATCGACCGACTGCCCATTAGCCACTGCGGTGACGCTTGCGCCATGACCCAGATGAGCAATCACCATTCGCTTCGGCACACTATTGCCAAACTGGCGCACGATAGATTCGCACGACAGGCCATGAAATCCATAGCGCTCAATACCGTGAGCCCGCAGACTTTTTGGAAGCGGCAACGTCCGTGCGACATCCGGCATCGTGGTGTGAAACGCAGTATCAAGGCAGGCCACTTGTGGCACGTCGGGGAACCGCTTTTGTGCAAATTCAAGCAACGACAAAGCTGGCGGCACATGCAGTGGCGCGAGCTCGCGGGCGCTTGCCATGTGTAGCATCACGGTGGTATCGATCACGGTGTGGTGACGGCACAACGGTCCGCCGTGAACAACGCGGTGGCCGACAGCAGCAATCGTTGGTAGTCGTTCTGTGACCAACAACTCAGCGATGCGATCAATGGTTGCGTAAGGCGAATCAAGTGAGGAGGTTTCGCTGACAAGCGTTTTACCCTCGGCGTCTTTCGCTATAAACGCAACCCGCGCTTCGGTGACGCTATCAGCCGATCCGGATACCAACATACGGCAGGTATGCATGCCGACGAGATACAAGCCGAACTTGAGCGAGGACGAGCCCGCGTTCAGAGCCAGTATCGGCATGTATGCGTCGTCATTCATCGGGTACACCTTAAAAACTCGGACTTGACCATCGTGCCTGTCAAACTTTCCAGTGCCAGTCACGCACCTCTGGCATGTCATCCCCATGCTCGTAAATGTAGGCCTTGTGACGCGCTATTGTGGCGTGATGACGCACGATGGCATCGTCTACCAAGTGCGCAAGTCGCGGCACACGACCGATAGCGTCAAGCGCCAGTTGATAGCGATCCATATTGTTTAGTACCACCATGTCAAACGGCGTCGTGGTAGTACCTTCCTCTTTGTAGCCACGGACATGCAGATTGTCGTGGTTGTGTCGCCGATATGTCAGCCGATGAATAAGGCCTGGATATCCGTGGTACGCGAAGATGATCGGCTTGTCGGTTGTGAACATGGCATCAAATGCGTCATCACTAAGACCATGCGGATGTTCGGCTTCTGGTTGCAACGCCATCAGGTCGATCACATTGACCACGCGGATACGAAGGTCCGGCACATAGCCGCGCAGCAAGGTCACTGCGGCCATCGTCTCAAGCGTTGGCACATCACCCGCGCAGGCCATCACCACATCCGGCGCTCCCTTGTCGTTGCTGGCCCAGTGCCAGATGCCAGCCCCGGCTTCGCAGTGGCGAACCGCTGCATCGATGTCGAGCCATTGCCATTCAGGCTGCTTGCCCGCGATGATCAGATTGACGTAGTTGCGGCTGCGCAAACAATGATCGGCAATCGAGAGCAGGCAGTTTGCGTCAGGCGCGAGGTAGATGCGTACGACGTCAGAATTTTTGTTGGCGACATGATCAATGAAGCCAGGATCCTGGTGAGAAAAGCCGTTGTGATCCTGCCGCCATGCGTGCGACGTCAGCAGATAGTTCAACGACGCGATGGGTTTCCGCCATGGGATGTCATTGCATACCTTCAACCACTTGGCGTGCTGGTTAAACATCGAATCAATGATGTGAATAAAAGCTTCGTAGCAGGAAAAAAATCCGTGCCGACCCGTGAGTAAATAACCTTCGAGCCAGCCCTCGCATAAATGCTCACTCAGCACCTCCATCACGCGGCCATCGGCTGACAGGCCAACATCGACTGGTTCAATCTCCGCCATCCACGCCTTGCCCGTGATGTCAATTACGGCATTCAGGCGGTTTGACGCCGTTTCATCCGGGCCGAACAGACGAAAGTTCGCGCTTTCAAGATTAGCGGTCATCACGGCAGCGAGAAACGTTCCAAGCGCGCGCGTGGCTTCCGCTTTTACGGCGCCCGGTTCCGCGACTGCGACAGCAAAGTCCCGGAAGTCTGGCAACACAAGTGGTACCAAAAGCTCGCCACCATTGGCGTACGAATTGGCCCCCATACGCCGGGAACCAACTGGTGCCAACTGCGCAAATTCGTCGCGAAACTTCCCGTGCTGGTCGAACAATTCTTCGGGCACGTAGCTCCTCATCCAGCGCTCAAGTTCGCCCATATGACCCGGTGTTTTAAACTCAGCAATCGGCACCTGATGCGCTCGCCATGTCCCTTCAACCGCCAGTCCATCAACAAGTTTCGGGCCAGTCCAGCCCTTTGGCGTCTGAAATACGATCATCGGCCAGCGCGGGCGCTTTGGCGGATTGGGCGCATGATCCGAACACGCCGTCGCCTGAATGATCCGGATTTCAGCGAGCGCCTGATCGAGCGTCGCGGCCAGTAACTGATGCACAGCCATCGGATCGTCACCGACAACGAAATGCGGCTCGTAACCGTACCCGTGCATCAGGGCAGTGAGCTCCTCACGACCGATGCGGGCAAGCACGGTTGGATTCGCAATTTTGAAGCCATTGAGATGCAGAATCGGTAACACTGCGCCGTCGCGCTTCGGGTTCAAAAATTTGTTGGAGTGCCAACTCGCGGCGAGCGCGCCGGTCTCTGCTTCACCATCGCCAATGATGCACGCAACGATCAGGTTCGGATTGTCAAATGCGGCACCGTATGCGTGAAGCAGCGAATAGCCCAATTCGCCACCCTCGTGAATGGAGCCGGGTGTTTCTGGCGCGACATGGCTGGGGATTCCGCCGGGCCACGAGAACTGCTGAAACAGCTTCTGCAGGCCTTCTCGATCCTGTGAGATTTTTGGGTAGGTCTCGGTGTACGTGCCCTCCAGATAGGTGCTCGCCACCAGACCTGGCCCGCCGTGCCCTGGGCCGATGATGTTGATCAGGTCGAGATCGTTCTCCTTGATCAGGCGGTTCAGGTGAACGTACAGAAAATTCAGACCGGGCGTTGTACCCCAATGCCCGACCAGTCGCGGTTTGATGTGATCTATAGTGAGCGGTACGTCCAGCATCGGATTGGCGCGAAGATAAATCTGCCCAACCGAGAGATAGTTCGCAGCGCGCCACCACGCATTCATTTTTCGCAACGCGTCAGGAGTCAGGGGGTTCGCTTCTTCGTAGGCTTTAGGGTTCATGACGTTTCCATTTCGAGGAGCGCTTTATTGACAATCAATTGTGCGTCGTCAAGTATGAACAGCAAATGATCTTTGTCACGAAAACTCTCAGCGTAAATCTTGTAGATGTCTTCAGTTCCAGACGGCCGCGCGGCGAACCAGCCGCCTTCGGTGATGACCTTGATGCCAGAAATCGACACACCATTACCCGACGCTGTATCGCGCACAGAAACGATTGCGTCACCGGCCAAATCAGTTTGCGCAATCTGCGCTGGCTTTAACTCCGCAAGCGCCTTTTTCTGCCCGCGAGTGGCTACTGCGTCGACGCGATCAGTGAATATTTCACCAAGCTCGGCGCATAGATCGCGATACAGGACTCCGGGATCGTACCCGGTGGAAGCGGTGATTTCGGCAGACAGCAGCGCCAATGCGATGCCATCCTTGTCGGTGCTCCAGACGCGTCCGTCGCGCCGCAGAAATGAAGCACCCGCACTTTCTTCGCCACCGATTCCGAGGGTGCCATCGAGAAGTTTGTCGACGAACCACTTGAAACCAACCGGCACTTCGAACACCGTGCGACCGAGACGTGCGGCGACGCGATCAATCATCGTGCTGCTGACGATGGTCTTGCCAATTGCGACGTTTTGCGTCCACACGAAACGATTCTTAAACAGGTAGTCAATGGCCACACTCAGGTAGTGATTTGCTGGCAGCAGGCCCGCGCTGCGAGTCACGATGCCGTGGCGATCATGATCGGTGTCACAAGCGAACGAAATGTCAAATTTGTCACGCAAATCGACCAACCGCTGCATCGCATACGGCGACGACGGATCCATGCGAATCTTGCCGTCCCAATCTGCGGTCATAAAGCCAAACTGCGGGTCCACCTGCTCGCTCACCACCGACAAATTTACGTTGTAGTGCTCTGCAATTCGCGCCCAGTAATGAACGCCAGCACCGCCAAGCGGATCAACACCCATACAAAGCCCGGCGTTGCGGAGGAGATCAAAGTCGATGAGACTGCCAAGGTCCTCCACGTAGGCGCGTCGGTAGTCGTGCTCATGCAAAAAGCCGCTGCGCTTCGCTTGACTGAGGGGCATGCGCTTCACGTCTGCGAGTCTGCCTACAAGGAAAGCATTGGCACGGTTTTGCACCCAAACGGTGGCCTGAGTGTCCGCTGGCCCCCCATTCGCCAGGTTGTATTTGATGCCGCCGTTATCAGGCGGATTGTGCGACGGGGTGATGGCGATGCCATCGGCGAGTCCCGTCGTACGCTCACGGTTGTAAGCCAGAATCGCGTGCGAAATCGCCGGTGTTGGCGTGAACTCGCCGACTGGCGCGATCATCGTGTGCACGCCATTCGCAGCCAGCACTTCGAGCGCTGCATCAAGCGCTGGCAGCGACAGCGCGTGCGTATCAATGCCGATGAACAGCGGGCCACGGATGGACGCAATCGTTCGGTACTCGCAAATAGCCTGCGTAATCGCAAGCACATGCCACGCATTAAAGCTGCGTTCGAAGGACGAGCCGCGATGTCCCGATGTACCAAACATCACGCGCTGTGCAGGCTGTTTCGGATCGGGTTGCAAGCGCTCATAGGCTTCGCAGAGTTTTGCGACATCGAGTCGCATCGATAACGGCTGAAGTTTGCCCGCCAATGGGCTGATCGTTTGAATCACAACGTCGTAGGTGCGGCTGTGCGCTTCACGGCAAGCCCTGAACGTCTGGCCCCGAATTTGTCAGCGTTGCCGAATAACCAAGAGCGGTAATCGCGGCTTCGACTTGCGACGCCTGGAGGTGGGCCGCGTCTGTACGCACAATGGCAGTACCAGGCTCGAGCGTGACCTCGACATTGGTCGCACCCTTCAGGTTCTTGATTGCCCGTGTCACGCTGTCCACGCAGCCGTCACAACTCATCCCCTCAATGCGGAAAGTTAGATATTTCATGCCAGAGTGTGCTTGTTTGGCGTATCGGGTTCTGTCTGTTAGCGCACACAACTTTTGGTGAATTGCGGACAAATAATGCGCGCTAAGTGCGCTGCCATACAGACTAGAACAAAAGATGCGAATAACATTCTGGGAGCACTGACAAACTCACATCACTTGCTCAGCGCGTATCCATTTTTGACACGCATTATCAGGAGACAGCGATGAACAAGGACCAAATCAAAGGCCGCGCCAAAGAGGCAGAAGGCAAACTTAAAGCCGCCGCGGGCGCTATCGTAGGCAACAAAAAACTCGAAGCGAAAGGTAAGGCTGAGCAGGTAGTGGGCAAGATTCAGGCGTCGGTCGGCGATCTGAAAAACAAGTTCAAAAAAGCCGTGTAAATGCATCCCTTTCACTTTCACATTTGTCAGGAAATAAAATGACCTACGTAACTCGCGACCGACTCGGCATGTACAACGGCCATGCGGCCACTAACGGCTTTTCCGGCTCGGATCATGGGCCAGGCCCGCAACTCATGGGCGCTGATACACTTATGGGTGATCTGGTCTTCAACCACAAGAATGAAGAGCTGGGTGAAATCAAGGAAATCATGCTCGACATGCGAAACGGCAAAGTCGGCTACGCGGTGATGTCGTTCGGGGGCTTTCTGGGAATGGGCGACAAGCTCTTTGCGGTGCCCTGGAATGCACTCAAACTCGACACGAAAAACCACCGATTTGTCCTCCACGTCGAAAAGGAGCGCCTGAATGAAGCGCCAGGATTCGACCAAAATCGCTGGCCCGATATGGCCGACCACGCTTGGACGGCAAATATTCATTCCTACTATGGCACGGTGCCCTACTGGGGCGACGCGCCGCTCTAGGCGGATTCATTTGTTTTAACGGTAGATCGCGTCGCCGCTTACCCGGTGACACGATTATCATCTACACATTACCGAAAAGTTCCCCGCATTTCATCGCCGATCGGGCGTCGAAAGCTTAACCAAAAAAGGATTTCCCATGAAGACTTCAACATCGATACTAGCGCTAGCAGCCGCTGCAATTTCGTTCACGCTTACGGGCTGTGACCGTCCCGTTGTCGTTGCCTCACCTGCCACTGTGGCCGTGCCAGTCGCCGTGCCCGGGCCTGCTGGCCCAACCGGCGCTACCGGATCAACCGGATCAACCGGATCAACGGGTTCGACTGGGTCAACCGGTTCGTCCGGGGCACCGGGCAACGATGGCATGAAGGGCGAGCCCGGCAAGACCGGTGATAGCACGACGGTCATCATCACGCCGCCAGCGCCCAAGCAATAGCACCTCCGCCAACCTATCTAAGGAATAAGTCATGAGCATTGGAACCATTCTGCTGATTATCCTGATTTTGTTATTGGTCGGCGCACTTCCGACTTGGGGCCACAGCCGCAGTTGGGGCTACGGACCCAGTGGCGGCCTCGGCCTGGTTGTACTGGTTCTGGTGGTGCTTCTGGTGATGGGGAAACTCTAAATCACCGAGGTGTGGCTTGCTCCGTGAGCGGGCGCAATGTACTCATTGGTTCGCCTGAATAACTAAGTTATCGGAGGGCCGTTGACGCATCGTTCATTGAGCCACACCGCCTGTTGGCTGACGCCCTCGATGTCAGCATGATGACAAAGTCGCCCGTATGCATCGTCGTCCGTTTGCCGCCGACGGTGGCGTAGGAAATCCGCCACGAACTATGGAGCGCAGCGCGAACTGCACATGGCGATGCGACGACGAGGTAGCCTGTCCCTCGCCGGAGGCGATCTCCGTTGCGATGGACGCCATGAAGGCAAACTCCAGAATCGCCACCAAGGTATGCGCCATGTTTACCCGCGATGTCGATGACGTCGCCGCGAATGATCTCCCAGCTTGGTAAGCCGGGAATGCTCTTCGCCAACGGAACACCAGTGTCGAAATAGTAGCTATTAAATATCGCATGATTATTTGACTAGATTGCGATCAATTTCGCCATTGCGTGTCTCCTTGGGCCTACGTTGTGCGTACGTCGCCAGATAGTAGTTCACACCCAGGCGATGGTGGGCGCCGGTCGGTCGAACATGCAGACGCGGTTTTGTTTTCGCAGCACCGTTCTTGCGGCACCTGCATCGGAGTTTTAAGTTCTGCGCTATGGCCTGAGCGACCGCCTTCGATCAATAGGTTTGTGCTGGTAGCAAGCTTTTTGCGGTCTGAGCTCAACTATTCGCCATAGTCGACTTGCGCACAAACGCGTTTACGACCCATATTTAATCAGATGTGTAAAGTGGACCCCACTGTCAAGACAACTTTGAAGTTAATTTAAGTTGTGTATTCAGTGTGACGTGCAGCTGCACAGCGCTGCCCTGATTGTTGATTGG
>JAYUWL010000276.1:0-9064 GCA_043753585.1 Burkholderiales bacterium | reverse complement strand
GCTCCGGTAAGACCAACTCGATTGCGTGGACGGCGCATTTTTTGGCAGAGCTGCACAGTGATGGGCGCGGCGCTAGCGGCGCAGACAAGAAAGTGTTTGACACGGTGTTGGTGGTGTCCGACCGCAATGTGATCGACGCGCAGTTACAGGATGCGCTGTTTGACTTTCAGCGCACCAGTGGCGTGGTGGAGGTGATCAAAAACTCGGACGGCAGCAAGAGCGCGGCTTTAGCCAAAGCGTTGGACGGCACCAAGAAGATTGTGGTGTGCACCATCCAGACTTTTCCGTTTGCATTGGTCGCGGTGCGCAAGCTCGCCGCTGCGCAAGGCAAGCGCTTTGCCGTGATTGCCGATGAGGCGCACAGCTCGCAGACTGGCGAGGCCGCATCGAAGCTCAAGGCAGTGTTAAGCGCGCAGGAAATCAACGAGCTGGACGACGGTGGTGAGGTGAGCACCGAGGACATTTTGGCCGCCCAGATGGCGAACCGTGCGGCGGATAGTGAGATCACCTTTGTTGCGTTCACCGCGACGCCAAAGAACAAGACGATGGAGCTGTTTGGCACCTGCCCCGACCCCACGCGAAAGCCCGCGTCGGACAACGTGCCGGTGCCGTTTCATGTGTATTCGATGCGCCAGGCGATTGAAGAGAAGTTCATTCTTGACGTGCTGCGCAACTACACCCCGTATAGCTTGGCCTTTAAGTTGGCGCAGGGCGCGGCGGGTGGCCAGGGTGAGCTGGGCAGCAAAGCCGGACAGGAAATCACCGACAAAGAGGTGGACCGCAGCGCGGCGATGAAGGGCATCATGGGTTGGGTGCGGCTGCACCCGTACAACATCGCTCAGAAGATTGAAGTGGTGGTGGAGCACTTCCGCGAGTTTGTGGCGCCGCTGCTCAACGGCAAAGCCAAGGCGATGGTGGTGGTGAGCAGCCGGGTTGAAGCGGTGCGCTGGCAGCTTGCCTTGGTGCAATACATCAAGCGGAAGGGCTATGCGATTGGCGCGCTGGTGGCGTTTTCCGGCGAGGTGAACGATAAAGAATCTGGCGGAGACGGCTTTACCGAAAACAGCACGACGTTGAATCCGAACCTGAAAGGCCGCGACATCCGCGAGGCGTTCAAGGGCGACGAGTACCAGATTCTGCTGGTGGCCAACAAGTTTCAAACCGGCTTTGATCAGCCGCTGTTGTGTGGCATGTATGTGGACAAGCGACTGGCCGGCATTCAGGCGGTGCAAACACTGTCGCGCTTGAACCGTGCATACCCAGGCAAGGACACGACCTACGTGCTCGATTTTGTGAACGATCCGGAAGAAGTTTTGAAATCGTTTAAGGCGTATTTCGCAACCGCGACGCTTGAAACGACAACCGATCCGAATCTGGTTTACAACCTTCGTTCGAAGCTGGATGCAGCTGGGCATTACGACGACTTTGAAGTGGAGCGCGTGGTCACCGTTGAGATGAATGCGGCGTCAAAGCAGGGCGATTTAGTAGCCGCGCTGGAACCGGTGAGCGACCGCGTGTTGAAGCGCTACAAAGCGGCGCAGGTGGAGCGGCGACTGGCGCTGGATCGCAAGGACGTGAAAGCCGCTGATGCTGCAAAAGATACGATGGACGCGTTGCTGTTGTTCAAGGGCGACATGGGCGCGTTTCTGCGGCTCTACACCTTTCTGTCGCAGATATTTGACTACGGAAACGACGCCATCGAGAAGCGCGCGATTTTCTATAAACGCCTGTTGCCCCTGCTAGAGTTTGGCCGCGAACGGGAGGGCATTGATCTGTCGAAAGTGGTGCTCACGCATCACCACTTGAAAGACCTGGGTGGACGCTCGCTGGGCCTGTCACATACCAACGGCGAGATGCCGAAGTTGGCGCCGATCACCGAAGCCGGCAGCGGCAGCGTGCAGGAGCAGCAAAAGGTTTACATGGCCGAGTTAATCGCAAAGTTAAACGACCTATTCGGCGGGGACACGACCGATCAGAATAAGTTGGTTTTTTACGATGGCGTGTTGGGCAGCGTAGCTGAGTCCGAGAAGCTTCGTGCGCAGGCGCAGAACAACACCAAAATGCAGCTCGCCATTTCTCCCGACTTGCAACCCGAGTTTGAAAACGCTGTCATAGCTTCGGTCGATGCGTTTTCCAGCTTGAGCAGACAGACGTTGAATTCGCCTGTGGTTATGCGCGCCTTAATTGACTACGCGATTCAGCATTCCGACCTATACGAGCGGTTGCGCGAGCAGCGCGCGGCGTGATGTGCGTGGCGATCGCATTGGCGTGGGTCGAGTACGGGATCCCGAGTAAAGGAGATTGCCGCAGCGTTGAAATGGACGGCACCTTCAAACAGTCGTCGACCCAAGGATGTCCGGAGCGTAGTCATCAATGGGCACAAACATATCCAGCTCAGTTGCCGCAAACCCGAATCGGTGCGCGATCGATACGTTAACGAAGTTCGTGATCGAAAGGTACTCGCTTAACAGCAGGTAATACGTCTTGTAATGCATTCCGCGCGGTCGCCATTCGGACCTGTTGAGAAATCCCGGCTGCCACTTCAGTTTTTCGCGCAAAAAGTCAATGCGTCGAATAGCACGATCAGAAGCGCACTCATTCTGACTCTGGTGCCGAATGCCAAAACATTTGCGGCAGCCAATCCCGCGGCTGATGAACACAATCGCTGTGCGACGTTTGCAGTTGGGGCAAGTGAACCAGGGGCGGCGCCCACCAAACTGGGTGTCACTAAATTGAAGGGTGACATAGCGTTCAACTTTAACCGGCTCAACTCCGTACTGCTTGAATAGGTATGAGAATAAGAGACCTTTTAAAGTCTTCTCGATTGTCATCGTGGTGTGCGTCACGCCGCCGCGCGACCATGTCACCGTTCGCGTGATTGGGTCGGAGATGTCTTGCATACGGTGTAGCGCTCGAACATCGAGCGATGAAATATCGTCGGTAGTTGCCTCGCCACCCTGATACCTGCGTCCTGAGCCTCGTCCACCCATATTTCAATCTTTCTGGATTTTGCCGAAATCAATTGGCAAGTTAAGTCCCTCTGTTTTCTTGCGAAACGAGCCAAAGCCGCATCCAGCAATGCATTGCACGGATTTTCTCTGGTATCAATGTTGGCGCTGAAAACGAGTCGATGAGCAGTAACTGCCGCAGCAGCTGATCACTGCTGGTGAAGGGTTGCAAGCTCATACTACGGAGCCTTTTCCGCGTTGACCCATAGCGGCCTTGAACTCGTTGATCATTGCAATCTGCCGCTGCAGGAGGAGGATTTCCGTGCGTAAATCTTCAATGTCTTCGTCTAGCCGCGCCGGTGCCATTCGGCGGCGTATAGCTAAAAGGTCGGCACGGCGACCGTGATCGTCGCCGCGGAGATCACAGAGTTGGTGAATTAACGCATCGCACAAATCGATTCGCGCGCGCAGAGTAGCCCACCAGTCGCTCGCCTCCTCCTCGGGCTCTCCGCCTTGAATCAACGTTGCATTGAAGTTCTTTTCAACTGCTTCGTCGGTCGATGACGTGTTTTTCTCGGGGGACAGTGGGGACATCGGGGACACCGCGCTCCTATTGGTATTGCCCGTCCCCTCGGTTTGCGGAACATTCGGGGACACGGGGACAGAGCTGTCCCGTCGACGCATGAAGGCCTCAATGCCGGGAATCATCGTTCGCCTCCTGCCGCGTCATCGTCGATGGGCCGGATGGCATAAACACGCGCGGTGGTGCCCAGACTCGGAATCCGTGGCTTCCACTGGAAGGGTTTGCTTTTGTCAGCATCGCTATGTGCGATCCAGCCTGCGTCTTCTAGCGCGCGTGCTGCGCCGACCGGGTCTATGTCACCGAGCGCTTGTCGAAACGCAACAGTTGTGAATAAAAACACCTTACCGCCAGTACCGTCGCTTTTCACCCATCCCGCGCGATCATTGATAGAACGCTCGCCGTCGAGAATTTCAAATGGCTGAAATCGTGCGTCGCCAAATCGCTCAATAAATTCGCGAATCCGGACCAGCGTTTGAAGCTTTTCAAATCCCTGGCCGCTACCACCCCTAGCCTTCAACCATTGAGCGAATGCATCAGCCGCTGCCGCAGTGGCCTCGCCCAGTTGCCAACCGGTGATGCCGTATTCGGTAGCCAGTTCGCCCGCAACTGCGATCGCTGCAAAGGCGGCTCCGGCGCGTCGCTCCTGGCCTTCTTCGCGCGCGAATTCAGGATGTTTGCAGAGCGTCTCGTATTCCTCCCGTAAGCACCGTGTTTCAGCGTGCAGCTTTGTGACGAACTCGCGCGCAGCGGTACCGTGCTGGTTTTCAACCGACACCTTAATCGAATCGACCAACGCGCCCGCTGAGTCGAAACCCGCGTGGCTTTTGATGACGCCGTCGCCGATGGCAACATCCAGTAGTCGAACGGCCTGCCCTGCCGCGGCTTTTTTGCCGCCCGCTTCAATCGCCTGGATCATCGAATGCTCGCCCGTCGATAACAACGCAGCCCGCCACTTACGTACCGGTCGTGCGCCGCCTGTTCTGGTCGCACGCGCCTTGCCGGTTCCGTCCATCAACGCGTAAATATTTGTGCCGGTGTCGCGGGCGTCCGCCTGACCGATCTCGTCGAGCGCGAGCAGCGCGTCGTTCGACAGCGCTGCGGATGCTTCCATGCCATTTTTGGTGTTGGTCCACTTGCGCGCGAGAGTGGCGCTGCCCCATACCGAACAGGCCGCCTGTAGCGCCGTGGTCTTACCGCGTGAGCTACTGCCATAGAGATGGACACCGACCGATGGCATCCCCACACGGTGTAGCAGCGCACCAGCAAACGCTGTTGAAATGGCGAGCGTCATTAGTGGGTTGTCGCTGCCAGCGTGCCGAGATATCTGTTCACGCCATTGCTCAAGCGTCCCTTTCACGGTGAACGGGTTTTGAGAAACGTCATCAGCCTGCAGGATGTAATCTTGTGCGCCGATGACAGTGTCAGGGAACACGTAAGCGAGCGTGTCGCCGCCGCCATGCCATCCGGTGCGATCCACGCTGTTGAAATGCGTGAGCTTTGCCACCGGATAGCCGTTGACGTACTTTGTCAACAAAGCGCCCGCAGTCGTGTCGAATGCATATCCGGCATCGAGCAGTTCGCTACGGAACTCTACCCCGTCGCCGGCAAGCTTGCGCATGGCCAGCGCGTACGTCCGCTCTCGTTGCAACGTGTCCGTGTACTTCAAGACGCGCCCAAAATTTCCGCCGCCGCTGTTGGCGGTGTGGCCGACCATCTTAAGCGGTTCACCAATACGGGTGTTGATCGGTGTCGGCGGGTGGTCGCCCCGCGCCGCTTTGCTGCCGTAGAACCAGAGCCCCGGCCTGAAGAGCCAACCTTTACCGTTGTCGTTTTTCGTGCCTACGAATCGGTTGACGAATCGCGGGCGCTCTTCCATTTTGGGCTCGCGATTTTCAAATTCGGAGTCATCCAGCCATGCTGTCGTTGGTGCAGTGACGGCATTGGACGCTTGCGGATCCGGCGATGTGTCCCCGTTGTCCCCTGAAGCCTTCTGATTGTCGGGGACACCGAAACCGAAGCTGGGCAATGTGTCCCCTCTGTCCCCATTGTCCCCTGCAATGGTCACCGTCTCAAATTGCAAAGCCCGTTTGCTGCTCCGTATTTTTCTAATGGGGAGTGTTGGCACCGTTGGGCGCGTTGTCGTTGCGCTGCCTTCGACTGTCAACGGTACGTCAAGAACTGCGTCCATTACGCCGCCCTCCGCTGTTGACGCTGCCACTGCGCAAGATCGTTAAAGTCCGCTTTGTGCATTCGCATGGCGTCCGGTATCAGCGGCACCCAAAGTTCAGCGTCGACAGCGTCGGCAGCTTCGATGGCCTTCGCGACACCGATCCCGCCATCAGGACCGCCGTCCCAATCTGCAGCTATCGAAAGTGCGATCGTGGGATATGCCAACCGGATTGCGGTAGCGACGGCAATCAAGTTGCATGCGTTAAAAGCAACCACTACGAGCGCGCCGCTGGTCTCAGAGCACTCGTGCAAGCTCATCCCCGTGGCCACACCCTCGCAAATGACGACGTGTGTGATGTCGCGCGTAAGGGGTCGTCCTAAGGTGAAGAAATTTCCACTGATTCGACCGCCGCTGAGAAAGCGCTTGTCGCCGGCCGGACTGATGGTTTGATAACTCGTGATCGCACAGGAGACGTCGCAAATCGGAATTACCAGCAGATCGTCACATTGAAGAATTCCGTTGGGACCTACCCCCTTCTTTATTAAATACGGGTGGCTTGGGTCGGCCGGTGGCAACGTTGCAACAAAGCGCGCTGCTGTTGCCGCGACTTGTTCGTGGCGCAGCGATTCCGCCAGATGTTGCGCGGCACGATCTGCGTCCATCGCAGCACGGGCTGATTGCGTTAACGGTGCGCTTGTACCGGCCCGCCACTTGGTCGAGAAGCCTGTTTTGTTGGAACCGTACGCGCCAGCGGGGGGTGGACCGAGATGCAATACGAACCATCCGTTACGCGTGCCAGAGCGATCTCCAATAACGTGAAACCTGTGCAATTTACCGTCGGCAACGACCGGCGCTTCAGTCTCGATACGCGCGGTGAGCATGGCTTCACGGAAATTTGCTTCGATGCTCATTTCACACCGCCGATCACCGCGAGAAACGCAGCCACCGCTTCAAGGCTCTTAAGTTCGCGGAGATAGCCCCATCGTCCGGCTACATACACAATGCCGCCGTCGGCGTTGACCGAGCGGTAGAGCGTAAGTCCAACCAGCGCGAATTTGGCGTGCAGCGTGACGAAAGTTTTGGGTTGGAGAAGATCACCGGTATGATCAGCAAAGGTTGTAGCGAAAGGCGCGTTCTCTTGGTCGGGGGCTGCGCCTTTTGTTTTTTCTGGCACTTCTTTGCCAATCATTGCGTCTCCCCCTGCGCCGTGCGATCAGCAAGAAATTTGCTGATGTCTGCCGCTACCCAGCGAGAACAGCGGGTGCCCCAACGTAGTTGTTTCGGCGCCTCCCCTTTTGCGACTAATCGATACCACTCTGATCTGGATATCGCCGTTAGGGAAAGCACGACGTCAAGGCGTAGGTGCGCGTGAGGGTGATTGATGACATCAAGTGTTTGCGACACCTTGCGGCGCACTGTGCGCTTGATAATTGGCGCAGTCTCTGTAGCAAGTTTCATTCTCTAATCCTCATGACAACCCGGAAGCTTGAAAGCTTGCTACGGCGTCACAGGGACATGCTTGCAGTGAAGAAACTATTGGAAGATTTCTTCACTCACAAACGGACGAAAAAAGTTGTGAGGAAATTCGTTTGCAGTTTCTTCACTCGCAAATGATCTACACGTACGGTCGGCGGCGCTTGCCTACGACGCCCTTAAGAGCAGATGCGTAGGTTCCCGGTTTCCGATCGCCTGCCTGTTCACGCGCGTACAAGTGCTCAGCGAATCGGGGGGTATTAGCTTTCAGCGCATTCTGATATCGCGTACGCAATACTTCCGCAGGATCTGTCTCGGCACCCGACGATGCGCACAACGTTTTCCAAGGCTCGCGCTTTGAAAGCACCTGCGCCGCCTGCTTTGCGCCAGCTTTTTTCAAGCCCATGTAGAGTTCCATCTCATGTAGAAGAAAACTCAGACGATCGACCGTCCATACTCGCTCACGCCCCACCGAAACGTTTGGGTCCTTGACTTGGAAACCGGGAACAAAGTCGCGCAGTAAACACATCGCAAGCCGTTGATAACGGCCTAACGCGTCGGCTTCCTTAATCGCATAGTGAGCGAAAACCTGCCGAAGCTTTTCCTTCTCTAACTCGTTGCGCTCTCGCAAGAAGTCCGGATTCGGACTGCCTCTTAAAAAGTCCGCAAGGTTGTCTGTCGTTATCGGCTTTAGCGGCTCGTTCAACAACCCTATAAATTTCTTGGTCATATCTTCCTCGACATAGCCCTATTAAAAGATCACCACATTAGCCGGGTAGTGTGTCCGCTTTTCACCCTGTCGGGCTATCTGAGACGAACACAGTTTTGATTTCACTCCGCTCGTCAGCAACCTCATCCCCGTAGCCGGGGACCGAAACCGGACTAGCTGGCAGCCATCAAACGGGACTTGCTCTTCAAGCCGCAATCCTCCGACGAGCGTCTTCGGCGCTCTTGTCGATCCACGCCGCAATGTCAGTAACTCTCACAAGCCACGGCCATTTTTGACCTTCCCGAAACACGGGGAACAGGAACTCGTTGTGCGCCGCTCGTCGCTTTGCTTGAGCGGAACTCAGCCCCAATATCGGCATAGCGATTTCCTCAAGCGGTACGAATGCGCGCTCGAACTGAGCCATCAATAAGAAGGCGGTATTTACTGCCATGTCTTATTTATCCTCGTATGCGTCGCGCTATGCCGCTTTGCTGGTGAACGGAATCACGTTCGCGCCCGCTTCCAACGTGTCCAAATAGTCCGCCCACTGCTGCATCATTGTCTTGCGCTGCGGCAGGTAGGTGGTCCTGTTGTAGGCGCGCCCGAGCGGATCACGTACGGCGTGTGCGAGCTGGGCCTCGATGACGTTCGGGTCAATGTTCAGCGCCTCCGCCATGATCGTGCGCGCCGTGGCGCGGAAGCCGTGCGCGGTCATCTGGTCGCTGGCGTAACCAAGCGACCGCAGCGCGGCATTGATGGTGTTCTCGCTCATCGGGCGATCATGATCGCGCTGGCCGGGGAAGCAAAATTTGCCGTGACCGGTGACGGGGTGCAGGTAGCGCAGCAATGCAATGGCCTGCTTCGGCAATGGCACAAGGTGCGGCTGGCCGTTCAGCTTGTGCTGCTTGCGGCGCTTCATGCGTTCGGCGGGGATCGTCCACATCGCTGCGTCAAGGTCGAGCTCGTCCCAAGCCATGCCGCGTATCTCGCCGGGTCGCTGGAACAGCATCGCCGACATCCTCAAGGCGACACGCACGGCGGGCGAACCTTTGTGGCCTTCAATGGCGCGCAACAGCGCCCCCACTTCTTTCGGCTCAATCAGGGCCGCCATGTGCTCCGCCTGCACCGGGGCAAGCGCACCCTTCAAATCGGCGCACGGATTGCGTGTGGCCTTTCCTATC
>JAYUWL010000275.1:0-9083 GCA_043753585.1 Burkholderiales bacterium | reverse complement strand
CGCGGATCAGCGAATGGTCGATTTCGTAGCCAACACCCCGCGCGCCGAAGTCTTTGGCTGCCGCGATGACAATGCGGCCATCGCCCGAGCCCAAATCCCAAAGCACATCGCGAGCCGTCACTTCCGCCATCTGCAACATGCGGCGCACCAGAAGTGGCGGCGTTTGCACATAAGGCACTTCTTCGGTCGGCGACGGTGCGGATGCCGCGGCGGGAGTTTGACCAAAGCTCAACGCTGAAAATGGCAGCGTGGCGAGTGATGCTAAAAGCAGGCGACGTGACGGTAGTGGTGACGATTGCATGCGACACTTTGCAGCGATTTGAATTTGGGAATTGTGCCGCACGCGAGCAAGAATTGCCACTTGCGGTATTGTTTCGCGATGAGAGCTAATCTGCCCCAACTTGACCACGATGCGGTAGCCCGGCTTGCACGCGACGGCGCAGTCGCAATTCGTGGCGCATTGACCGCAGCAGAGGTGACGATGCTGACCCGAGGCATTGAATCGAATCTTGCCGTGCCTGGCCCACTGGCTGCGGTCGCCAGCGACGCCGACGATCCGGGTCGTTTTTTTGAAGACTTTTGTAACTGGCAGCGCATTCCCGAGTACGAGAGCATCCTGCGTCATTCGGCACTGCCCGCGATTGCTGTCGCTCTCATGCAAAGCGCCAGCGCACGCACCTATCATGATCACCTGCTGGTGAAGGAAGCGGGTACGAGACAGCCAACCCCGTGGCTTCAGGATCAGCCCTACTACAGCGTTGATGGGCGGCAGAACGTAAGCTTCGGAATTTCCGTCGATCCCGTATAACTCAAAACAACACTTGAATTTTTGGCGGGCTCGAACGACGGCACCTGGTACATGCCACAAACATCCTCGACGAAACAGGCGAGGTGGTTTTCCGAAGGAGCACTTGTCGACGTTCCCGATATGTCGCGCGCAGAAAATCGGCAGCGGGTGATCGGATGGACACTGGAACCAGGTGATCTGGTAGCGTTTCGTATGCTCACGCTGCATGCCGCTCCGGGCAGCGCGCCTCTGCGACGCGTATTCAGCGCGCGTGGCGAACTTCACCGGAAATTGCGGGTCTTCGGAACGAATTACCGGCACACATGCGGATGAAGCACCCACTATTCCCAATGGTGTTTCCACATCTGCAAAATTGACGGAGATTACTGCGACGAACCGGTTTGATCGGGCCGTTCTCCTACGCAGACTGTCACACGCCTGTTGTACCGTCATCCTATGGCATTTGAACTCCTAAACCGCTGGCGTGGCTCGCGGGACGCCAGCCACCAACTCGACGCGCTGCTGGCACAGGCCGATCCGGCTGCACCGCTTGCCGCGCGAAACATCTGGCTCATGGAGCTGGGCTATTGGCTTCGCCACAAGACGCCAACCATCATCGAGGCCCCGAGCCGCTTCCCTGAACACACCAGATTGCGATTTTTATTGCAGGTGCTGGATCGTAACCCTGCTCAGGCAGAGCGCTTTGGCGCGACGCTGCGTAGCATTTTGAAAGACAACGACGCAAGGTCATTGTTTGCCGACACCGGCATGGCGGCGCGTCCGGCGTTGGTTGGAGAGCTTGTCTCACGCGTTCAGGCGAACGTGCTACCGGTTGCGCCTAATCAGGCTGAATTGTCCGTCGTTTTCGCGCTTCTATTTGTGTCGGAGCGCGACGCCGAATGGGTGGGTGCGCTCGACGAAGTACTCGTCGCACGCCTCGTGCACCACGTTAGTGAGGACCCTAACAGCGAGTCCTCGCCCTCATCAGAACTAAGTGCCGCACTCGCTGACAGCATCATGCTGCTTTGCAATCAGATCGCGGCAACCGCGCTGGAAGCACCGATTCGCCTGCGTCTCGACAACCCGCAGGAAAATTCTCGGGTGCTGCTGCAGCTCGCGCCCATTGCGCATGACCTGATGGCAACCGTTACGGGAAGTACTGAATGCCTGCAACGACTCAATCAGTTGCATGCGGCGCTCGCGCAATCTCGCAGCGCTATCGATACTGTTTATGAACATCTCGAGCGTTTTGGCGTGTCCGTCGACGTGGTGTTTCAGGTGGAGCGAACGCTGCTGCGTATCGCGCGGGTCGAGGAATTGCTTGCCGTTTGGGCAGACAGCCGATCCGTCGCGGCGTATGTGGCGCTGACATCGCAACTCATCACCGCGAACCTGAATCGCAACAGCGTGCGGGCGTTGCTCAGCGAAACCTATTCCCTGTTGGGCCGCAAAGTTGTTGAGCGTAGCGCGGAGACCGGCGAGCACTACATCGCGCGCACCCGCAAAGACTATTTCGGCATGCTGAAGATGGCCGCCGGCGGCGGCGTGCTGACCGCCGGTACGGTGTACCTCAAATTTTTCATCAGCGCGCTGCATCTCAATAAATTTATCGAGGGCGTGTTTTTCTCGCTCGACTACATCGCAAGCTTTTTGGCAATTCACTTCGCTCATTTCACACTCGCGACCAAGCAACCAGCGATGACCGCGCCTGCGCTCGCACAGAAGCTCGACGACGTTGGCACGATCGAGGGTCGGGTGGCATTTGTCGACGAAACGGTTGCGCTGATTCGCTCTCAGGTGGCCGCGATTGCTGGCAACTTGGCGCTGGTGTTTCCGGTGGCGCTGGGCGTTCAACTGGTCGCGACCAGGGCGTTCGCACAAGATCTGATTTCTGCGGACAAGGCACACGCCACCATCGACTCGTTTTCACTTTTGGGGCCGACCGCATTCTTCGCCGCATTCACTGGCGTGTTGCTTTGGTTATCCAGTCTGACCGCAGGCTGGGCCGACAACTGGTTTGCCTTGCATCGACTGCATGATGCGCTGACCTATCATCGACGTCTGAACTGGGTGTTCGGCGAAGCGCGGGCGGCACACATTGCTAATTTTGTGAATTCACACGTCGCCGGCGTGGTGGCAAATGTTTCTCTCGGCCTGATGCTGGGATTGCTTCCAACGTTGCTCGCGTTTGTGGGTTTGCCGATTGAGGTGCGTCACGTCACGCTCAGCACCGGCTCCCTCGCTGCCGCGATGGGTGTACTGGGTTTTGCTACTGTCACGACAGCAGCGTTCTGGTGGGCTGTCGCCGGCATCGCTTCGATGGCAGTGCTCAATCTGGCGGTCAGCTTTGCGTTCGCGTTCTCCATGGCATTGCAGTCACATGGTCTGCGTACGAGCGAACGCCGCTCATTGCGTAGCGACGTGTTGCGGCGATTGGCGCAGCACCCGCTGCAGGCGCTGCTACCCCCGAAGGCTTAAATGTTCTGCGGCGAGATTGGCTGCGATCAGTGTGTTTTGTAACAACATGGTGATGGTCATCGGGCCGACGCCGCCCGGGACCGGCGTGAGGTAGCCAGCGACTTCGCTGACTGCGGTGTAGTCGACGTCGCCGACCAGCTTGCCGCCCTCGCTCTCAGGCAGACGATTGATACCGACGTCGATAACGACTGCTCCTGGTTTGACCATATCGGCAGTGACGAAGCGTGGCTTTCCAACAGCAGCGACGAGCACGTCAGCTTGTCGACATTGTGCCGCCAGATCGTTGGTGCCCGAGTGACAGATAGTGACCGTGGCGTTCGCATGAAGCAAGAGCATCGCCATCGGCTTGCCGACGAGATTGCTGCGACCGATTACGACCGCATGTTTACCGCGCAGATCGGCCATACCAATGTCTTTGAGCATTTCCATGCAACCCAGCGGCGTGCAGCTTACGAATCCCGGCTCACCGATCATTAGCGCTCCCGCGCTTTCGGGATGCAGCCCGTCGACGTCCTTTTCTGGCGCGATGGCGGCAATGACGGCCCGTTCGCTGATGTGCTTTGGCACAGGGAATTGCACGAGAATGCCGTGGACTGCTGCGTCCTGATTGATCTCGGCGACTACAGACAGAAGCTCGTCCTGCGTCGTTTCGGCAGGAAGGCGACGCATCACGCTGTGCATGCCAGCTTTGGCGCAGGCTGCGACTTTGTTGCGAACATAGACCTGCGACGCCGGGTCATCGCCCACCAGCACGACAGCCAGGCCCGGCGTGATGCCACGCGCCTTCAACGCGGCCACATCGGTTGCGATGCGTTCACGGACTTTAGTGGCAAGTACGGTGCCGTCGATTCGGATTGCGGTCATTGTGAGTCTGGTTTGGCGCCCTCTCCCGCATTGCGGGAAAGGGCTGGGATGAGGGCGGTGACTTCAGGATCGACAGTGGACAGACTCTGCGCAGCTGCATCAGGCGCATCAGCTACAGCAACTGCCACAATCACCGGCGCTGTCGGTGGATCGGGCACAAACGGGTAAACCGTCGCCTCCGTCACCACCCAATGCAGCTGCGCGTCATGGTCATCGTGCGGCAAATCATCCACGATTTGCGATTCAAAGCAGACGCCGATCCGCGCACAATTGTCAGCAATCTTCTTCGACAATCGGTCGTAATAACCACCACCCTGCCCTAACCGCCACAAGCCTTTGGTGAACGCGAGGCCGGGATAAATCACGCAGTCAACCGTGATCGGTTCAATCGGCATGGCCCGCGTAACGTCGGGCGCGCGAATGCCCATTTTGTGGGGAATCAGCGCATCGAGATTTTTGACGCGCCACAACGTCATCAAACCCGCCACCGAGGTGATCTTGGGATAAGCTACGAATTTGCCACGCTTCATCAGCTCTTTGAAGAGATCGTCCGTTGCGACCTCAGAGTCGTAGCTTGCGTAGAGCAGCACGGTCCTGGCGCGATGGACGTCGGGATGATGCAGCAAACGCTCGACAATGCGGCGCGAGCCGGAATTGCGCTCCTTGTCTGACATGGCATCGCGTTTGCCGCGAATCTGGGTGCGCAGCGCTGGTTTGACCGAGGGCCCGGCTTCTGCGGCGGTAACGATGTCCTCCTGAACGGGCGGATCGTCGGCAATTTCGGCAATTACGGCCTCAGGCTCGGGTTCAAGCACGGTCGCAAAACTATAATCGTAAGCTTCTTCCATCGCGCTATTTTGTCATTCCCATGAATGCACTGGTCGACTCCTCACCTTACGTCCGCCGTCGCGACCGCTTGTTTGCCGCCATCGGCGACGATATCGCGATCATTCCGACCGCGCCAGAAGTCCTGCGCAATCGCGATACGGGCTATCTGTATCGCCACGACAGCTACTTTTATTACCTGACGGGTTTTGTCGAGCCCGAAAGCGTACTCGTGCTGGTTGGTGGCAATGAGCGCAAAGCAATCTTGTTCTGTCGCGAGAAAAATCTTGAGCGGGAAATCTGGGACGGCTATCGCTATGGGCCGGATGCGGCGCGCGAAATCTTCCGTTTTGACGAAGCGCATTCGATTGAAAAGCTCAAGGAGGAGTTGCCCAAGCTGATGTCGGATCGCAGCGCGGTTCACACCCCGGTCGGCATGGGTGCCGCTTGGGATGCCGAGATTGCCGCCGCGATCAACGCAGTGCGCAACATGGCGCGCACTGGTGTTTCCGCGCCGAACAGCGTGATCGACGTGCGCGCGACGCTCGACGATATGCGTCTCATCAAGGATACGCACGAAATCGCTCTGATGCGTCGCGCTGCGGTGATTTCATCCTTGGCGCACACGCGTGCGATGAACACCGCAAGGCCCGGCCAGTACGAATATGAGGTCGAGGCCGAACTGTCGCACGAGTTCATTCGTCACGGCGCGCGTACGCCCGCCTACAACCATATCGTGGCCAGCGGCCCGAACGCGTGCGTGCTGCACTATAACGACAGCAATCGCAAGATGCACGATGGCGATCTGCTGTTGATTGACGCGGGCTGCGAATATGAAGGCTACGCCAGCGACATCACGCGCACCTTCCCGGTTAACGGCAAATTTAGCGGGCCGCAGCGTGATGTGTATCAGGCCGTGCTTGATGCGCAGCTCGCCTGTATGGACGTGCTGAAACCGGGCAAACCGTTTAACGAATATCACGAGGTCGCGATCCGGGTACTGTCGCAAGGCATGCTGAATCTTGGTCTGCTCAAAGGCAGCCTTGATGAGGTGATCGAAGAGAAAACCTACATGAAGTTCTACATGCATCGCGCGGGTCACTGGATCGGCATGGACGTGCATGACGCCGGGGATTACCGCAAGAAGGGCGTGTGGCAAACGCTGCAACCGGGCATGGCGATCACCAATGAGCCCGGCCTCTACATTCGCCCGGACAAACACGTGCCTGAGCACTTCTGGAACATCGGGATTCGTATTGAAGATGACGTGCTGATCACCGCAACCGGCAACGAAAATCTCACCATCACGACGCCGAAAACGGTGGCTGAAGTTGAGGCGGCTTGTACCCGCTGAGCATTGGCCTGTTTTACGCGATCCGTGAAATACAGCTTTTCTCTTAAACGCCCGCTTTATTTAGGCTAGAGTGCATTTTCGCTTAAAGTCGCATTGTGAAAAAAATGGCCTGCTGCCCAGATGCGGCGGTCATTTAAGCTAAATGTTGATGTCTTGCCGTTGTTTGCCGAGCCGCGCTTGAAGACGCTGATCGTAGGCGCAGGTCCGGTCGGCCTTGCCACTGCGCTGGCGCTGAAGCTTCGCGGTGTCAGCGACGACATCACGGTGCTCGAAGCAGCCGCGCGAGACGCCATTTCCTTTACTGATCGCAACATTGCCTTGTCGGCCGCGTCGTGGCGATTTCTCACCAAGCTCGGCGTCACGGTCGGAGCATCGGACCGAGCCCAGATCCGCACGGTCGAAATCACACAGCGTGGCGCGTTTGGCCTGCTGCGACTGGATGCGCGCGATGTTTCTGCCAGTGAGCTTGGCGCGGCGTCCCCGTATCCCGCATTAAAGACCGCGCTCGACAACGCCACCCATGCCGCGGGCATCCAGATTTTGTACGACGCAAAAGTTGCCTCTGTGCAACACGTCGCAGCGCACGCCGAGGTGCATCTCGCCACAGGCGAGCAAATGCGTGCCGATTGCGTGGTGCTCGCCGATGGCGCAGGCTCTGATCTGGTCGCCGAATTCAAACGCATCGAGCGCGATTCCGGCCAGATCGCTGTCATCACCCGCGTATCACCCAGCAAGCCGCAACCCGGCGTTGCCTTTGAGCGCTTCACTGATGGCGGCGCGCTAGCGTTAATTCCCCGCGCCGACAAAGAATGGACCGTCATCTGGGCACGCCCACGTGCCGACGCCCTGCGCCTGTTGCAACTGGACGCCACCTCGCTTGGCGACGAAATCAACGCCGCGTTCGGCAATACGATGGGCGAACTGACCTTAACCGCAAAGCTCACGAGCTACCCGCTGGTGTGGCGCGTTGTCGAGCCGCGCGCCAGCGGCGCAATCGTGGCGCTTGGAAATGCAGCACAGGGCCTGCATCCGGTCGCGGCGCAAGGCCTCAATCTTGGGCTGACGGACGCGCAGCAATTCGCGGATTCGATGTCGAAAAGAACCGGCAGCCTCGCCACCACGCTCACCGCGTTCGCGCGAAAGCGCGGCGTTGACCGCTTCATACGCATCGGATTCACCAGCCTGCTTGCTTACGGATTTGATCGGGGCGGCTGGCTGTTGGACGTACCGCGTGGGCTGGGTTTGACGGCGGTGCAGATGCTGCCGCCACTGCGACGCGAAATTACGCGAAGACTTGCGCTGTAAAGCTTTGCGGTCTCCGCTGATTACGCAGCGGGTTAGCTTTTTCGGGCTACCGCAACACCCATAAGCTTTCCGCGTTCGCACCGACCACGTTCTGCCACGCAATTCGGCGGTCAAACGTTACCATTCGCCCCCCGTTTCCGACGGCGAGCGCCAGTAGATACGTGTCGGTAACCGCTGCGGGTGCGAGCATCGCGCCTGCGACGAGGCAGGTGGGTTCGATCAACGAGACAGCGTCTGCCCAAAAATGGCAAGCATCGTGCGCTCGCAGTGATCGAAGGCGAGCTCGAACCATGTCGAACGGCAGGCTCTTCGGATAACTCGGCTGGCACACGATGCGCAGGCAGGCGTTTTCAACCAATGGGCACACCGCGAACCCCGATGCGGTGTTTTCAGTCAGCCATCCATGCGCCGCATCATGGTGTTGGTGTTCAGGGTCAAGCAGCGCGATTAGTACGTTGGCGTCAAGCAGCGCAACGCTCACCCTGCGTCCTCGTCCAGCAACCGATAGACCTGCTCACTAGTCACCATCACGCCGCGCTTGGGCAGCAGCGTGATGCCGTTTCGGGTTTGCTGTGGCTGCTCGCAGGGTTCAGATGGGGTGCCCGAACCCGCAAGCGCCTGCTGCTGCCCTCGTCGAGCCCAATCCGACAGCACTGCGCCTACGCTGCTGTGCGCGGCCTTGGCGATAGCCTTAGCTGCGTAGAACACGTCGTCTTCGACGTTAACGGTGGTGCGCATACCATCTCGAATGATGATTGATGATTTGCATCATATCAGCGATCCGTAGTTAAATCATCACTCAGCGCACGCCACGGTGGGCGCGAATACGACAAAGGAGCATTGAAACCATAAAGGGCGCGCCGAAATCAGTCATCTTTTGCCCGCGCGGAATGCATTTCACAGTGCTATCAACACCTCGTCGATTCGCGCCAAAGCACATTACCACCGCATGGTCACGACGCTCGAAGCGCGGCTTGATAGGTCGTAGGCAACGAGCGACATCCCCCGATAGACCACGCCTCAGGGCTTTCCGTATTTAACTGAATGTAAAGTCGTGCCTCTGCCGAGACCGAATACTGCAGCAAACTCAGTCGTGCTGCGCCTCCTATTGCTCCGGCCCTGTGAAGTATCAAGCCGCATAGCGAACGCGCCGATCCTGAAAGTAGCTCATCACGCGCTTCGGGTCTTGTTCCAACATCGCCATGTGCTCGTTCGCGGCGTCGCGTAATTTGGCCTTGGTTCGCGCCGGCGCGCGTTTGCCCATCTCCTGTTTGGGATCGGCGTTGAGCCGCTCCTCAGGGTTGAGTTGCGGACTGTAGCTGGGCAGGTAAAACAGCTCGATCCGAGCTTCGTGCGTGGCCACCCACGCCTTCACAAGCTTGCTGTGATGCACCCTCAGGTTGTCCAGAATCAGGAACACCTTTTTCTCCGCGTCCTTGATCAACGCCTGCAAGAACTCAATCAATTTAT
>JAYUWL010000274.1:0-2981 GCA_043753585.1 Burkholderiales bacterium | reverse complement strand
CAAATTTAACCATCGAGAAATCCTTGTAAAAACGCCGCCAGAGTGTAGCGGACAAACCACGGAAAAAAGCGAGGGAGAACGACGCCTGCGAAGCGATGAAGGTTTATGCTCCAGTGAAGTGGTAATGACAGCCTTTGGCCTGCTTCGCATGCGACGCGACCGTGTGACTCATCTGGCCAGCAATACCGTTGAAACAACCCCCTTTCTGTGCTCTTTGATTCATGGACGCCTTTGAACCCACTTTGTTGCGTGCTCCGAAATCCGGCCTGCCTGCGGATTCAAGCGTATCGACATCAGCGGAGGGCGCCGAACTCGGCCACGCCTTGATGCGCTTCGGCCACGCCTGTTCGGTCGCGCTTGATTCAGCGCTGTCGCGCGAGCAATTAACCACGCTGGAATGGCAAGCGTTGCAGGCAATTTACCTGATGGGTGAACCCACCGTCGCCCAGATTTCCCGGCGGATTTATCGCGCCGCGCCGCAGGCCACTGCGCTGATGACGCGCCTCTGTGCGCGCGGCTGGACGACCACCAAAGGCGGACATGGCGCGACCTACACTTTGACCGATCAGGCGCTAAAAGTGTTGCCTTTCCCTGATGAGCTTGTCAGCGCGCTGTCGTGGCGCACCCACACCGCGCTCACCGAAGCCGAGCGTCGCCAGTTAGCCGACTTGCTGCGCAAGGTGCTGGGCGCATAGCGGCGTCTGAGCCCTCACCCCCCCGTATGGCAACGCCCCATCCGCCATGATCACGTCAAGTCGTAGCGATCCAGATTCATCACCTTCGTCCAGGCTGCAACGAAGTCCTTCACGAACGTCTCTTTTGCATCAGCACATGCATAGACTTCCGCTAGCGCCCGCAGCTGAGAGTTCGAACCAAAGATCAGATCAACGCCAGTCGCCGTCCACTTGGGCGCATTCGTCTTGCCATCCACCCCTTCGTACACACCCACGGACGCCGATTCACGCCAGGTCGTGCCCATGTCGAGCAAATTGACGAAGAAGTCGTTGCTCAGAGTCCCGGGTTGATGGGTAAATACACCCTGCGCCGCCTGTCCAACGTTCGCGTTCAATACGCGCAGGCCGCCAATCAACACCGTCATCTCGGGCGCTGAGAGTGTGAGCATTTGCGCACGGTCCAGCAGCAGTTCAGCAACCGGTGCGCCCACATCACTTTTCACGTAATTCCGGAAGCCGTCGGCCTTCGGTTCAAGGGCAGAAACCGAATGTACGTCAGTCTGCGCTTCGGATGCGTCGGTGCGTCCCGGTGTAAACGGGACGCTGATATTGTGCCCGCCTCGTTTCGCTGCCTCTTCCACGGCGGCACAACCACCGAGAACAATGAGGTCGGCGTAAGAAACTTTTTTGCCGTCTGTTTGCGATGCGTTGAAGGCGTTCACAATCTCTTCGAGTTTCGCGAGTACCCTGGCCAATTGAGCCGGTTGGTTTGCCTCCCAGGCTTTCTGCGGTGCGAGACGGATGCGAGCGCCATTTGCGCCGCCCCGTTTGTCAGAGACGCGGAAGGTCGAGGCCGATGCCCAGGCCGTCGAAACCAATTCAGAAATGGTCAATCCCGACGCAAGGATTTTGGACTTCAAAGCGGCAATGTCTTGCGCATCAATCAACGCGTGATCCACAGTCGGCACCGGGTCCTGCCACAGTTGCGGCTCAGCAGGCACGAGCGGGCCGAGATAGCGCGACATCGGCCCCATATCGCGATGCGTCAGCTTGTACCAGGCCTTTGCAAACGCGTCTGCCAGCTGCTGCGGATTTTCAAAGAAGCGGCGGGAAATCGCTGCGTAGTTCGGGTCCAGCTTGAGCGCCATGTCGGCCGTCGACATCATCGGAGCATGACGAATCGATGGATCGTGGGCATCGGGGACGGTGCCCTTTGCTGCCGCATCCTTTGGTGTCCATTGATGCGCTCCTGCCGGGCTCCTCGTCAACTCCCAGTCGAAGCCGAACAAATTCTCAAAATAGTTGTTGTCCCACCGAATCGGGTTGGTCGTCCATGCGCCTTCGAGTCCGCTGGTGACGGTGTGGACACCTTTGCCAGAACCGAAGCTGTTTTTCCAGCCCAGGCCCTGCTCTTGAAGGCTCGCACCTTCTGGTTCGCGGCCGACATATTTGCCGGGATCGGCAGCGCCGTGGCACTTTCCAAACGTATGACCGCCGGCCACGAGCGCGACGGTTTCTTCGTCGTTCATCGCCATGCGTGCAAAAGTTTCGCGGATGTCGTGCGCCGATGCCAGTGGATCGGGCTTGCCGTTCGGGCCTTCCGGATTGACGTAGACCAAACCCATCTGCACCGCGCCAAGCGGGTCGGCCAGTACGCGGTCGCCGCTATAGCGCTCGTCGCCAAGCCAGGTTGTTTCTGGCCCCCAATTGATGTCCTCCTGCGGCTCCCACACGTCGACCCGCCCACCGGCGAAACCGAAGGTCTTGAAGCCCATCGATTCGAGCGCGACGTTGCCGGTCAAAATCATCAAGTCGGCCCATGAGATTTTCTTGCCGTACTTCTGCTTGATCGGCCACAGCAGGCGACGCGCCTTATCCAGATTACCGTTGTCCGGCCAGCTGTTCAGTGGCGCAAAACGCTGCATACCGTACGACGAGCCACCGCGACCGTCGGTCACGCGATAGGTACCCGCGCTGTGCCAGGCCATACGAATGAAGAATGGACCGTAGTGACCGTAGTCGGCTGGCCACCAGTCCTGAGAGTCGGTCATCAACGCATGAAGGTCCTTGATGACGGCATCCAGGTCGAGCGCCTTGAATTCTTTCGCGTAATCAAAATCCTCGCCCATCGGATCCGACTGCGCGGAGTTCTGGTGGAGCGTCTTGACCCTCAACTGGTTCGGCCACCAGTCGCGATTTGACCGTGCACCGTTGGCCAATTGGGTTTGGCGCGCGGCGGACATAGGGCACTTGCTTTCAGCAGACATGGTTTTTCCTAACAAAGAGACAGTGAAGTACTGCGAAGAC
>JAYUWL010000273.1:0-2996 GCA_043753585.1 Burkholderiales bacterium | reverse complement strand
TTGTTGTCATGCGCCTATGCGTCGCACGGTGACACCAAACATGTGCTGCTGTTTCCCGAAGACCCGCACGAGTGTTTCGAGCATTCGGCGGCAGCGCTAGATTTGGCGGAGCGGCTGCAAGCGCCAATTTTTGTGATGACGGACCTGGACATCGGCATGAATCAGCGTCTCTGCAAGCCCTTCGTCTGGGACGATACGCGCGTCTATGATCGCGGCAAAGTGATGACCGCTGAGGAGCTTGAGGCAGGCAAGGATTTTGGCCGCTACAAGGATGTGGACAGCGACGGCATCCCATGGCGCACGCTGCCGGGCACGCATGCGACCAAGGGCGCGTACTTCACGCGTGGAACCACACGCGACCCGTATGCGCGCTATTCCGAACGCGGGCCGGACTACATCTACAACATGGAACGGCTGTTGCGCAAGTTCAAAACTGCGGCCGATCTGGTGCCGCAACCAGTTCTGCGCAATGCCTCAAAAGCGGCCTCCATCGGCGTCATCTATTTCGGCTCGACATCGCCCGCAATGCGTGAGGCGCTGGACGTTCTGGAGGCGGAGGACGTTCACCTGAATGCTCTGCGTCTGTGCGCTTTCCCGTTTCCGAAATCAGTGGATGAATTTATCGCGCGGCACGACAAAGTGTTCGTTGTCGAGCAAAACCGTGACGCGCAGATGCGCTCAATGCTGATCAATGAACTCGACGTCAATGCGAAACAACTCATCCGTGTGTTGCACTACGACGGCACGCCGATCACAGCACGCTTCATAGCAAAGGCGATTCGTGAGCATCTGCAACCGGCGGTTGCGGAACAACCTGCGCAACCGATGCAACCGCTGCAACCGCTGCATAAGGAGGCCGCATGACCTACATCACCAAGCCCAGGCTGCACCATCCGACGCTCACGCGTAACAACGTTGGCTACACCCGACGCGACTATGAAGGACGCGTCTCCACGCTGTGCGCTGGGTGTGGGCACGATTCAATTTCCGCCGCCGTAATTCAGGCTTGTTGGGAGCTGGACATCGAGCCGCACCGCGTTGCGAAACTGTCGGGCATCGGTTGCAGTTCGAAAACGCCCGACTATTTCCTGGGCGCGTCGCACGGCTTCAACACGGTGCACGGGCGCATGCCTTCCGCGCTGACGGGCGCCAATCTCGCCAATCGCGACCTGCTGTATCTCGGCGTTTCGGGAGATGGCGACTCAGCGTCCATCGGTCTTGGTCAGTTCGCGCACGCAATGCGTCGCGGTGTGCGTATGGCCTATATCGTGGAGAACAATGGCGTGTACGGCCTGACCAAAGGGCAATTCTCGGCCACCGCAGACCGCGGATCAAAGAGCAAGAAGGGCGTCATCAACAGCGACAGCCCGGTCGATCTGGTCGGGCTCGCGCTACAACTGGGCGCTACCTATGTTGCGCGCAGTTTCTCGGGCGACAAGGCGCAACTGGTGCCGCTGATTAAGGGCGCGATGGCGCATGGCGGTGCCGCATTTATCGACGTGATCAGCCCTTGTGTGACGTTCAACAATCACGGCGGCAGCACCAAGAGTTACGACTACGTGCGCGAGCACAACGAGGCGGTGAGCCGCATCGACTTCATTAGCCACAAGAACGAAATTACGGCCGTATACGAGCCGGGCGAAGTCATCGAAGTTCAGCAGCACGACGGCACCATGTTGCGCCTTCGCAAGCTGCTGCCGGACTACGATCCGACGGATCGCTACGCCGCGATGAGCTACATGCAGACACACCATTCACGCGGCGAAATCGTCACCGGTCTGCTGTATGTTGATCCGATGGCCACCGATTTGCACACGTCACTCAACACCAGTGAGCTGCCTCTCAATGCCATGAGTGCGGTGCAACTTTGCCCCGGCTCAGGCGCGCTGCGGGAGTTGAACGCAAGTTTGCGTTAGTCGAACGCGTCGATGCGCTAGTCAAACATGCAGGCAGCGCTCACCACAATTTGAAAGGTTCACCATGTCCGAGCGTACCGTGTTTCAGTCGATGTCTCAAAAGCACGTCGTCAGCCTCGGGCCGCAAGCCACCGTGTGGGAAGCCGCTTGCATGATGACCGGCGCCAATTGCGGCAGCGTGCTGATCGTCGACACGCCTGGGAAACTGCTCGGCATCGTCACCGAACGCGACCTTATGACGCGAGTGCTGGCAAAGGCGCTGAGCCCCTCGACCACGCTGGTGTCGGAAGTGATGACGAAGAACCCGCACTGCGTGACACCAGACACACTGGTGTCAGACGCCGTGCTCTTGATGATTGAGCGCGGTTTTCGCCATCTGCCCATCATGGCGCCGCACGGAAAGCTGCTTGGGGTGTTCTCGGTGCGCGACGCTTTGCCGCGTGAGGTGGGCGCAGCGGTGAGCATGGCGGAGTTTAATGAGCAGGTGAATGATGCTCGCGGATAGGGGTTGCACGCTTGGCAACCGAAAAAACTTGAGCAATAGCTTTTCGCTGAATGCTCTATTTTTGCAGGGCTAGCAGTTCGTTTCACTCCAAGTCGACTTAGACATTTTATTCCCGTTAGCCCCTATGTGGCGGCGCCTCCAGGAAAAAGTCATATCTTTCACGTGAGTGCCAAACTACCTGCAATTGGATCCACCCGAAAGTACGATTGCAGCAGCTCAGCGTAGACTGGATATTCGAGCAACAGCAACTCCGGCTCGGCAAAAAATACCTCGCAGGTCACGGCGAAAAACTCATCGATTGACTCGGCCGCGTAAGGATCAATCGCGGTGTCCAGATTGCGATCCACACATCCGCAAAAGTGCGTGTAGGCCGCGTCAATTGCCTCACGAAAAGCCGCGCGGGCATCGACAGGTAGCGGCGGCAATCCATTCACTGCGCCATCAAGCATGTCAATTTTGTGCGCAAATTCGTGGATCACCAGCGCCATGCCGGTCTCCTCGTAACCCGCCGCAACCGCAGGCCACGACAACAGCACCGGGCCACCTTCCCAGCTCTCCCCGGCTATCGGCTCATC
>JAYUWL010000272.1:0-9158 GCA_043753585.1 Burkholderiales bacterium | reverse complement strand
ACGTCGGTCGGGTGCGCAATGATGAACGTGGGTTGGATCAATTTCTCTTCGGTGTTGGCCTCGAAGAGTTTGAGTTGCAACACGCCTAGGCCGTCGGTAGTACGCACCTCGGTGCCCGCTTTTTTCACGGCGTTTTTCAGGAACACCATGTCGTTCAACTGCGCCTCGGTGTAGTGCGGGTTGTACTTCGTAATGGCCTGCGCCATGGTGAGCCGGTCGAACGTTTTACCGAGATCAATATCGAGTTCGCCGAACTTGATATTGGTGTTGCCGAGCACATGTTTCGCGCAGTCACGCAGCAACGTTTCGGTCAAGTCCATCAGGTAGTTGTAGTCCTGATACGCCTCGTAAAACTCAAGCATGGTGAACTCGGGGTTGTGCCGCGTGCTGGTGCCTTCGTTCCGATAGTTGCGGTTGATTTCGAACACTTTGTCGAAGCCGCCGACGACCAGGCGCTTGAGATATAGCTCGGGCGCGATGCGCATGTACATCTGCTGGTCGAGCGCGTTGTAATGCGTGACAAATGGCTTGGCCGCTGCGCCGCCGGGGATCGGGTGCATCATCGGCGTTTCGACTTCGAGGTAACCGCGCTCGACATAAAAGTTGCGGATGAAGGCGATCATCTTCGAGCGGATTTCAAACGTGCGGCGCGACTCCGGGCTCATGATCAGGTCAACGTAGCGCTGACGATATTTCTGCTCTTGATCGGTCAAGCCGTGAAATTTTTCGGGCAGTGGTCGCAGCGATTTCGTGAGCAGCCGCAGCGTTTTAACCTTGACGGATAGCTCGCCCTTTTGCGTGCGAAACACGGTGCCCGTCGCGCCCAGAATGTCGCCCATGTCCCAGTGTTTGAACGCTTCATGAACGTCCGCGCCGACGCCGGCGTCGTTGATGTAGAGCTGGATGCGTCCCGACATGTCCTGCACGGTGGCGAACGATGCGCCGCCCATCACGCGCTTCAACATCATGCGGCCGGCAATGGTGACCTCTGCGCCTAGTGCGTCGAGTTCTTCCTTGGTCTTTTCGCCGTAGGTGGCGGCGAGATCACCTGCGAGATGTTCGCGACGGAAATCGTTGGGGAAAGCGTTGCCTTTTTCACGCAGGGCAGTGAGCTTGGCGCGGCGCTCGGCGATGATGTGGTTTTCGTCTTGCGGGGCGTGGGAGGTGTGGTCGGTGGCGTTCATAGGAGGTGGGTATGATGATTCAGGCGCGCGGCCTGAGAAGACAGTAAGTCAGTCGAGTGCGATGCCAACGGTTGGCATACCCAATTGCTGCGCGGCGTTACGTTGCGCACGGTCGGCTGTCACGAAGGTGATGGCAGGCAGCGCGCTGGCCATCGCGACGTGCAATGCGTCCAGCGTTCGCAACGCGATGGGTGCGACGCGGTCAATGAGTTGTGTTGCTACCGACCACGCGGACGCCGGCAAGGCGATGGGCTCGAAAAATTCGTTTGAAATGTCGAGCAAAAATTGCGACCACATGGCCTGCTCTTGTACCGCGCTAATCTCACCCGAGCGCAGCCGTCGCGCCAGCATGCAGCGCAGTTCCACGCGGTTGAGATCGCTTAGGAAAACAGTTGTGCCACGCGCGAGAAAGTCGTCAACATCAGCGCTACCACGCTCGCTTGTATAAGCCTTGGCGAGCGCACTTGTATCGAAGTACAGCCGCATCAACGATCCTCACGATCCTCAGCGATCAGGACTTCGCTCGGCACCATCTGAAGCGGCATCATCGCTCGCAATTCGTGATGCGGCTTCCACTTCGGACGCGGCTTCGGTGGATCAATCGGCAACACTCGTGCGAACGGCTTGCCGTGATGAGTGAGGATCACTTCGCCTTCGGCTTCGAGCGTTTCTTTGAGTATTTCGTAGCGCTGGCGGATTTCGCGGATGCCCAAGGTTTGCATGCTGATGGATTTCGATTGTGACAAACTTTGTAAATTGTGCCACAAAATACTTTTTTAGCACAAAGGAACTGGTCAGCTTTTATACGAAACCCAATTTGTACGGTGGATAGACGCTGTAAATACCAATAGTTGATATATCTCTATTTGGCTATCTAGCCCATGTATAGCAGGGCTTTCGTGACAAAGCCGATTCGCTTAAAGTGCGGCGAAAACTCTAATGTCCGCTACAAGTCAATCCAAATCATCACGCCGCAAGGACGCGCGGCAGCGGCTTGTCGTCGAGCCACGCATTGAGCGCTTCGACGACATCGCCATAGAACTTGCGAAACACGGGTTCGCAGACGAAGCCGAGATGCGGAGTGAGCACGATGTTGGGCAGCGCAGTGAACGGATGCGTTGTCGGCAGTGGTTCTTCGCTAAACACGTCAAGCGCGGCCATTGCGGGACGACCGGCTTTCAATGCAGTGATGAGCGCCGCCTCGTCGGCGAGCCCGGCGCGAGAGGTGTTCACAAAAATGGCGTCAGATCGCATCGCACCAAACTGCGCAGCGCCGAACAAGTGCTTGGTCGCTGGGCCGAGCACGAGATGTGCGGTGATGACGTGTGAGGTCGAGATCAGCTCGTCAAACGTGACCGCCACCGCTCCTTTCGCGGCTGCGCGTTCCGGCGTCATGTTGGGCGACCAGGTGACGACTTCCATGCCGAATGCGTGGGCCACACTGGCAACGCGTCCGCCGATTTCGCCGAGGCCGACTACGCCGATGCGTTGACCATGAAGCACGGGCAACATCGCATCATGCGGTCGCCACTCACCGCGCAACAGCGCATTGCTGTGGCTCACCAGGCGCTTTTGTGCCGCAAGAATCAGCGCCCACGTCATCTCGGTCGTCGCATCCTTGTTCGGTCCCCAGCCCGTATGCAGCACCGGGATGCAGCGCGCTGCTAGCGCTTTGGTGTCAAGTGCGCCGTTGCGAGTGCCGGTGAAATGTATCAGCTTCAGATTCGGTAATTGATCAATAAGGTCAGCGAGCAGCGGGGTGCGGTCACGCATGAGCACGATGGCGCTTGCCGGCTTGAGCGCATCGACGAGCGCCTTTCCACGCAACGGTGCCGTGTGCACGCGGACGTCGGCGCGCGCTTCGATGCCGGACCAGTCGGCGTAGTTCCGGGCGACGCGCTCGAAGTCGTCGAGCACGACGATGACCGGGTGATGGCTCATGCCAAAAATCAGTCCGCCTTGATGCCGTAATCCTTAACCACTTTACCCCAGATATCAATCTGCTTTTCGATGAAGACGCGGGCGACTTCGGGCGTGCCGCCGATGATGCTGATGCCCTGGGCCTGAAGTTTATTTGCGATCTCCGGGCTCTGAATTGCCTTGTTCACTTCAGCATTCATGCGCGCAATGATTTCAGGTGGCGTCTTTGCAGGTGCGAGCACCGCCCACCACGCGGGCGCATCAAATTGCCCGTAGCCGAGTTCGGCGAGCGTCGGTACGTTCGGCAGTTCAGTGCTGCGTTTTGCTGTGGTCACCGCCAGCGCGCGTACGCGCCCGCTATCGATATGCGGCTTGACGACAAACACGGAACCGGCGACCAGCGGCACATGACCGCCCACCGCATCCTGCATCATCGGGCCGCCGCCTTTGTACGGCACATGCTGCCAGTTAAGGTTGTTGCTTTTGCCGAGAAGTGTCATCGCGAGATGCGCGAGGCTGCCATTGCCGATACTGCCGTAGCTCACATTTTTGTTGGCCTTCAACGCGGTCACGACGTCGCCGAACGTTTTGTATTCCGAACCGGCGGGTGTGGCGATCACCATGGCGGCGGTGCCGATCAACGAGATCGGGGGAAGATCCTTTTTCGTGTCGTACGGAAGTCCCGGAATCAGCGCCGGATTAACCGCATGCGTGTCGAAAACGACCGCGAACGTATAGCCGTCGGCCGGAGCCTGCGCGACGAATGCAGCTCCGATAGAGCCCGAAGCGCCGCCTTTGTTTTCAACGATGACTGTTTGCCCGAGCTGTGCCTGCAAAGGCTGCGACAGGATGCGCGCAACTTGATCGACGGAGCCTCCCGGTGGAAATACGGCGACAAGCTTGATTGGCTGTTTACCGGGCCAGGCTTGCGCAGAACATAGCGCAGCGGACAGCGCGACTAGCGCGGCTAAAAATTTCTTTAACATCGTGGAACTCCTTGGTGCGACAACCGCAAAAAACGAGTTTAGCGATGCCTGCCCGCGCAGCGCTACGATAGTTTTGCTTTGAGCATTCGTATGGCGCTGTCGGGCGTTGTGAAAACTGGCAGACCTGTTGCCGCAGCAACTGCATCGCGAGCACGAGCCATGCTGAACTGTGCCAACGCAATCACACCGGCTCCCTCAGCTTTCAAGCGTTTCGCGGCGTCAACGACAAGCTGATCGTGCAGCGCCATGTCGCCCGCATTGAGCGCAGTCATGGCCTCTGCAACGAGTGCACATCGTGGCTGCGCGTGAGACGGAAATTCAGGCGGCATTGAGACTAAAGTCGGCGCGAAGCTTGCAATGAGTCCGATCTGTTGGCCGGTTGCAACCGCCTCGGCAATCATCGCTTCGTTTGGCTTCAGCACGGGAATCGACACATGTTGTCGTGCGACTCGTTCAATGCATGAACCGAACGCGGAGCAAGTGAACAGGATCGCCTCTGCACCATTACTGACGACGTAATCAGCCAACGTTGTAAAGCGCTCATGCATCGCCTCGTCAAGCGTTCCACCGTTCGCCGCAAGATCGGAGGAAAGGCTGTCGTCGAGCAGGTTCTGGCGCGCGGCTTCAGGCCAAAGCCGGTCAAAGGCGCTGTTGATCGGCACCATCGAATGCGTCAGCGCGTGGATCAGGGCGATACGGATCTGGGGCACTATGAGCTTCTAAATCAGACCAAAACCGGACGGTCTGCCTGCTCGTTCGGCCCCATATCGGCGGCGAAGTGCTCGCGCTGCAGCGCACCGATCGCATTGATGCCTTCGCTCAATCCCGCTTCGAACGCACCGTTGGTAAAGTGCTTTTCAAGCGCCCGACACAGTGCATCCCACTGCGTTTGAGTCACGAGTTTGTTGAATCCGCGATCCGCGACTATTTCCACGCGACGTTCGGCAAACAAAAGATAAAGCAGTACGCCATTGTTGTGTTCGGTGTCCCACACCCGCAGTTGCGAAAACCACTCAATCGCGCGCTGGCGCGGCTCGACATGATTGACGTGCATCAGTGGCCAATGCGCCTCAACCACTAGCCGAACTTGCCCGCTCGATCCGCGCTCGGCCATTCCGGTAGCCTGTTCGAGCGCATCCATCGCCTTGTCAGGCAGCGCTTTTTTGACTGCGGCGCGTGTCGTGGTTGCGTGTTTAAGTGTGCGATTCATTCGCTGCTTCCTCCACCATCGCCACCGCCACCACCACCGCTGTCACCCCATCCGCCCGACGCGCCGCCGCCGCCAAAGCTGCCGCCGCCGCCAGAAAAGCCGCCGCCTCCGCCGCCCCCACTACTGAAGCCGCCAAAGCCACCGCCAGAAGACCAGCCACCACCTCCGCCGCGACCGCTTCGGTAAGTGCTTCGTCCGCCAAGTGGCGAGCGACCAAATGAGCCGAAGATACCCTTAAGAATGGATGCGCCCACAAATCCAACAAACGCGGCGATCCCCGCTGCTGGCAATGCGCTTGTGAAGAAAAATGTGCCGACACCGGCCACCGCGCCAACCACCAGCGCGGGCAGGATGAACGACAGCACGGCAAGAACGCCGAGCAACACCGGCGCCATGCCCGCAAGCTTTTCCAGAGTGCTTTCGGTCGTCGTCGCGTTGTGACTTTGTTCCCACTGGCCTTTGTCATTGACGGTGGTCGCTGCGGCCTTATTTTCCTTGGAAACAGCGAGTTGAATCTTGTCGATACCGGCGTCAATGCCCTGCGCAAACTGGCTCTTTTTGAAGAACGGCGTAATGGTTTCGCTGATGATGCGTTTGGCCTCAACGTCCGGCAGCGCGCCCTCCCAGCCGTAGCCGACTTCGATGCGGAGCTTTTTCTCCTTCATCGCAATGACAAGGATAGCGCCTGTGTCGGTGCCCTTTTTGCCGATCTTCCAGGCTTCTCCGACGCGAATGCCGTATTGATCAATCGTTTCCGGCTCGGCTGTTTTGACGATGAGCACGGCAAGCTGCCCGCCTGTAGCTTGCTCGAACGCAGCTAGTTTTGCCTCAAGCGATTGTTTGCCATCTGCGCCAAGAATGCCCGCGGCGTCGGTGACACGCGAGGCAAGTGGCGGAATGGGGGCGTTGTCTTGTGCGAAGGCGAAGGCGCTTATGAGCAGCGCAAACAATAACGCAGCAAGCGCGAACATCCGGGTAGGTAGCTCGCTCACTCTCTCCCTGGCCCGCTCCCACGAGGAGAGCGGGAACAAAACACCGCCCACGCGACTACGGCTTTGCAGGAACAGCAGGTTTGTTGAAGTCAACCTTTGGTGCCGTCTTGATTTCGGCTTCGTTTTCTACCGTGAACTGCGGTTTTTCTTTAAAACCGAACACCATCGCGATCAGGTTGCTTGGGAACGAGACGACCGTGTTGTTGTAGCCCTGAATTGACTTGATGTAGCGGTTGCGCGCTACGGTGATGCGGTTCTCGGTACCTTCAAGTTGCGCGGTGAGGTCGCGGAAAAGGGCGTCGCTTTTGAGGTTTGGATAGTTCTCGGATACTGCGAGCAATCGACTCAACGCGCCTTGCAGCTGGTTTTGTGCCGCGATGAATTTCTGGAATGCTTCGGGGTTATTGATCAACTCGGGCGTTGCTTGAATACCGGTAGCGCGCGCGCGCGCTTCGACGACCTTGGTAAGCGTGTCCTGCTCCTGCGAAGCGTAACCTTTGACCGTATTCACCAGGTTCGGGATCAAGTCGGAGCGGCGCTGATACTGGTTCAACACTTCTGACCATGCGGCTTTGATCGACTGATCGCCCTGCGCCATGTCGTTGTAGCCGCAGCCGGAAAGGCCGAGCGTGGCAGCAACAGCCGCAACTGCTAAAAAAAATCGTTTCATTATTCAAGTCCTCCGCTGGCGCTCGCAGCAGTTGGGGGAGAGCGCAATATATGATCGTGATTGCAATATGCCCGCACTGGAGCGGTATTTCAAGAGCTGGAATCCTTCGCGATTATGCGACCAGTGGCAAAAGTTACGCCACTAGCGCTTTGGCCTTCATCAAGTCGTCCCACGCTTTGGCCTTTTCGAGTGGGCTGCGCAGCAGATAGGATGGGTGATAGGTGACAACGATGGGTACGCCAGCGAGTTGACTGCTGGCTGCGGGAAGGGCGCGCATCGCTCCAACGGTATCGCCACAATTAAGCAATGTCTGAGCGGCAAATTTGCCTGAGGCCAGCAGAAGTTTCGGCTGCGCGAGCGCAATCTGGCGGCTCAAATACGGCGCACAGGCAGCGATTTCATCGGGTTCGGGATTACGGTTGCCCGGCGGGCGGCATTTGATGACGTTCGCGATGTACACGCCGTCGCCTCGCTTCTTGCCAACAGCCGCGAGCATGGCATCGAGCAATTGGCCCGCCTTGCCGACGAACGGCTCGCCCTGCTTGTCCTCGTTTTCGCCCGGCGCTTCTCCAATCACCATCCACGAAGGCGAACGATCTCCGACGCCGGGAACAGTGTGTGTGCGGGTCTTGCAGAGTCTGCAGGCGGTGCAGGTGGCAATACTCGCGATGAGCTCGTCCCATGGCAAATTGGCCACAACAGCTTCGCGATCTGCTGCGGTTTGATCCGGTTCTTGTGCGGATTCGGGTGATCCGGCGAGCGCAACGACCGGCGTGGGCGGCTCGGCTTCCGCTGACTCCCCCACGCCCGAGCGGCTCACCCAGATCGGCGTCAAACCCATCTCACGCAGGATAACTTCACGGCTGGTCATAGCGACACCTTCATCAGCACCCCATCTTCGCGTTCGCTTTCATGGGCTCCATTCGGGTAGTACTTGGGCCTTACGCCTGCCTGCGCGAAGCCGCGTGAGCGATAAAACGCCTGCGCCGAAATATTTGATTCACGTACCTCCAGATGCACAGTTTGCGCACCGCTCGCTACTAGTCGCGTGGTCACTTCGATCCAGAGGAGTAGCGCTACGCCTTGCCGTCGCATCAGGGGCGAAACAGCGATCAACAAGAGCTCGGCTTCGTCCACCAATAGTCGTGCCACGGCAAAGCCGCTCACAGCACCGTGATCGCGCGCAACCAGGCAAAGATATCCGGATGCCAGCGCGTCGTGAAAATTTTGCGCTGTCCACGGATGTGAGTTCGACTGGCGCTCAATTTCGACCACCGATGCGACGTCGGATGCACTTAATAATTGAACGGTCGCCGAGGAAAAGCTCAGGCTGTTCATGCCACTGCCTCGCGCGCCAGTTTGCGCTCGGCTTCGGTGAGCGCGACGTTATTGCGAACGTAGATGGGTTCTGCGTGCATTGGGTCGGTGGTTTCGCCACGTGCAAGTTGGCGCGCAGCGACGCGAGCGACGCCGTGCGCCCAGTGGGCTTCGGCGTCCACCGTTGCTGCCATCGCGGCGGTTCGCAGTTCGCGCACTAGATACGCCCCCGAACCAATCAATTCGGTGTCAGCTGCAACGACAACAGCATGCGGCGTCGAAACTCCTGTTGCCGTGACGCGATGCAAATCGCCATCGGTCTGGCGCGCGAAAGAAGCGCTGAAAACTTCGCCCATGCGCGCGTCCAGCACCACGCAAACTTGCTCGGCGAATGCGGCGTCTGCGAGCGCTTCGAGAGAATCAACGCACACCAGCGGGCGCCGCCACGCGTACGCTAGCGATTGTGCCGTCGCACAGGCTGTACGCACGCCAGTAAAGCTGCCCGGTCCAGCGCCGAAGGCGATGGCGTCGACAGCCGTATGGGTCAGCCCTGCGGCGGCAATCACGCGTTCAATCGCAGGCAAAGCCCAGCCAGAGAGCTTTCGGTCGTCGCGCACGAGTTCAGCTGCGAGCTCGACTTCGCATCGTTCGCCGCGCAGAATGGCTACGGCCCCGATGTGCGCGGAGGTTTCGATGGCAAGGATGCAAGGCATAGCAGCTGATTTTAGGCGGCGATGCGAACTCGGGCGCGCTGCCTGAGGAAACGCTGAGCAATTGAGCGGGACGGAAGCAGTACCTCAGTTGCCAAAAGCGGTGAAGCGCACAGGAACCGGAATGAAGGCGCAGGTCAAATGAGGATTCCGAGCATCACACAACGAA
>JAYUWL010000271.1:0-27275 GCA_043753585.1 Burkholderiales bacterium | reverse complement strand
CGTCTGTTACTTCCATCGAGAGCTTGCGGCCTGCCGTGTCTAGCGTTACCCAATCACCGGTTTGCACAAACGCGAGCGGGCCGCCCGCTGCGGCTTCGGGCGCGGCGTGCAGCACGACGGTGCCGTACGCGGTGCCGCTCATGCGCGCGTCACTGACGCGCACCATGTCGTTAATGCCTTTGCGCAGCACCTTGGGCGGCAGCGGCATGTTGCCGACTTCGGCCATGCCGGGATAGCCTTTCGGGCCGCAATTTTTAAGCACCATCACGCTGTTTTCGTCAATGTCGAGTGACTCGTCGTTGATGCGTTCGTGTAGCTCTTCGATGGTCTCGAACACGACAGCTTGGCCGCGATGTTGCAGCAGTTTTGCGGTCGCGGCGCTCGGCTTGATGACCGCACCGTTCGGTGCGAGATTGCCACGCAAGATGGTGATTCCAGCGTTCGCCATGAACGGATTGTCGAGCGGGCGGATGACGCTGGAGTTGAAATTCTGAGCGTCTTTGACGTTGTCCCAAATCGTCTTGCCGTTGGCGGTGAGCGCGTCCTTGTGCAGTGAATCGCCGATGGATTTCAACACCGTCGGCAGCCCGCCCGCGTAATAAAAATCTTCCATCAAATGTTTGCCGCTGGGCTGAATGTCGACGAGATTCGGCATGGCAGACCCCAGCTCAAAATCATCGAGCTTCAACGGCACGCCAATGCGTCCGGCCATCGCCAACAGGTGGATCACAGCGTTAGTGCTGCCGCCAATCGCGGCGAGCGTTTTGATGGCGTTTTCGAACGCCTGCCGGGTGAGGATCTGGCTCAAGCGCATGTCCTCTTTCACCATGTCGACGATGCGTCGTCCGGTGAGCTGCGCCAGGCGATAACGCTGCGCGTCCACCGCAGGAATCGCGGCGTTGCCCGGCAGGGAGATGCCAAGCGATTCGACCATCGACGCCATCGTGCTCGCAGTGCCCATCGTCATGCAATGGCCCTTGCTGCGGTGCATGCCGGCTTCGGCGTCCATAAATTCTTCAAGCCGCATCGTGCCCGCGCGCACTTTCTCGCTCATCTGCCAGACGCCGGTGCCGCTGCCGAGAATCTCGTTTTTGTAGCGACCGTTCAACATCGGCCCGCCCGATAGCCCAATGGTCGGAATGTCGCACGACGCTGCACCCATCACCAGCGACGGCGTTGTCTTGTCGCAACCCATGAGCAGCACCACGCCATCAATCGGGTTGCCGCGAATGCTTTCTTCCACATCCATGCTGACGAGGTTGCGATAGAGCATCGCGGTCGGGCGCATGAGCACTTCGCCGGTGGACATGACGGGGAATTCCAGCGGCCAGCCGCCGGCTTCCCACACGCCTTTTTTCACAAAGTCGGCGATCTCGCGGAAGTGCGCGTTGCACGGGTTGAGCTCGCTCCAGGTGTTGCAGATGCCGATCACCGGACGACCGTCGAACAGGTCATTCGGATGGCCCTGATTTTTCATCCACGAGCGATGCGCAAAGCCGTCCTTGTCGAGCTTGCCGAACCATTGCTGGCTTCTGCGTTTGAATTTCGTATCGTCATCGCGGTTACTCATGCTGCGCTCCCTGTTTTGTGATTTGCGTGATTTGGAAGAAGGCTAGCACCATGTCGAGGGGTAATTGGCTCCGCCGCATACACTCCTGAAATATCCATGACCGCCGCCGCCATCACCGACACCGCCGCCATCGCGCACGACATGCATGCTGACGCCAAGCGCGGTTTGCTATGGGCGATTGGCGTGTCTTTGCTGGCGCATCTGGCGGTGCTGACGATTCAGGTGGGCGGCGACAGCTTTGGTTGGCGCACGCCCAGCACTGAAGCCGAAGCGGACATGAGTCAGCGATTCAACGCGCGACTGGTGCAGAGCGTGCCCGTGGAGCCTCTCAGGCTTGAGTCAACGCCGGTGCCGCCCGCTCCGCGCCCCGCCGAAGTTCCCCGCAACACCACCGTGACGGTGACTGCGCCGACGACGGTGCCTCGTGCGGAACAACTTGACCCGCCGGTAGCCAAGGCGGAAACACCGACGCCGCCGGTTGAGCGAGTCGTACCCATCACTCCGCCTGCACCAAAGGTTGAAATCAAGCAGCAACCACCAGCGCCGCAGCCAGTCCCAAAAGAGCCTGAACTTGTCACGCCCAAACAGGCGGAGCTGAAAACGCCGCCCCCGGCGGTCACGCCGCAGCCGCCCGTGCCAACACTGACTCCGCCGCCTCCGGTCCCTGTGGTTGAGGCACAGCCACCCAAGCCCGAGGTGAAAGAGGCCGCTCCCGCGCCCGCTGCCATTACGCCGCCGCCCGTGATGGCCGCTCCGGCAACCACGCCTGCGCCGGAACCGGTAAAAGCTACGCCTGCGCCACCGACCCCTGCTCCTGTCGCGGCGCCGGTCATGCCCGTACCGGTTGCTGTCCCGACACCGCTAACGCCGGCGGTAGCGGCTCCCGTATTACCCGCCACGCCGACCGTTCCCGCTACTCCCGCGCCGGTCGTTCCCGTAGCAGCGCCAACTCCAAAGGCCGCCCCCTCCCCGCAAGCCGCGCCGGTAGCGGCCACTTCTGCTACTCCTGCAACCGCCGCGACCCCCGTATTGACCGGGCCCGCGCCGAGCGCCACACCCACGGCTGCTCCTGCCGCTTCGGCTTCCCCCGCCGCTTCGGCGTCCCCTGCCGCGTCAGCAGCGCCAACGGGTGGCGCTTCAAGTGCGACCAGCTCGACGTCAGGCAGCCCGCCCGTATCAGGGACGGCAGGCGGTCGCTCGGGCGCAGTGGTTTCGCTGCCGGGACCACGTACCGGCGATGGCACCGTCGCTACGCCGCCCGGAACCAGCGGTGAACGCCTGCCGGGCCTGCCGAGCCTGTCGTCTGGAAACATCGACGGTTTTGATCCGTATAAATCGCGTTCGGCGGTTGCGAGAGACGCAGCGAGAGATCTGAACAACCAACGTGGTCGTGCGCCGCCTTCCGTTGCGCCGTCGCTCACGGCCGAGCAACGTTTTCAGCGCGCTGTGGCGGATGCGTTCCTGCCACCCTGCCCGCAATTGGCCGATGCCGTGTTGCCGAAAGCCGCGACGCCAGGTCAGCCAGCGTCAGTGGGTGTGAATCAGCCCACGGACGCGCGCCAGAAGGAGAGTTGCCGCGGCGAATCACGCTAAGGCCGACACCGAAGTGGCCGCTGGAATCTGCCGATCTTGCGCTAAGAGAGCGCCTGCACCGCCAGGATGATTCCGCCCAAAAACAAATAGCTTTTCATTGAAACGCCCATTGTTGCGGGGCAAAACTCAATAAATCGCAAAAGTCGATAAATGATGTTTTGACCTTTTAGCCCTGATACACAAGCAACTTTACCGAAAAGCTATATCGTCACTTCGAGGTTATCCAGCAGCCTTGGCGTACCCAGTTTTGCGGCACCGAGGATCACCAGTTCGGTGTCGTCATCGCGTGGCACCTGCAAATTGCTGCGACGGCGAACGGTGACATAGTCGGGTCGCCAGCCATGCCGCTCAAGCTCGGTCATTGCCTCTGCCTCAATCGTTGCGTATGCGTGGGTGCCGGTGCGAACGGCGTCGGCAACCTCATTCAACACCCGGTACAAGCGCGGCGCTTCGGAGCGCTCCGCCGCGCTCAAGTATTGATTGCGCGATGACAACGCGAGACCATCGTCGGAGCGAACGGTTTCGGCCAGGATGATTTTCACGGGTGATGCCAGCTGCCGCGCCATCGTTTGCAACACCAGACACTGCTGGTAATCCTTTTTTCCGAATACGGCGGCGCGGGGCTGCACCATATTGAATAGCTTCAGCACTACCGTGGCAACACCGCGAAAATGCCCCGGACGAACCGCGCCTTCAAGAATATTTTCGATACTGTCCGGGTGTACGGTGTAGGTCTGCGGCTCAGGGTAAAGCTCGTTTTCGTCGGGCGCAAACACAACGTCGCAGTCGATACTCTCCAGCTTCGCGCAATCGTCGTGCAGAGAGCGCGGATAGCGTTCAAAGTCTTCTTTCGGGCCGAACTGCAGTCGATTCACGAAAATGCTCACCACGGTACAAGCCCCCTGTGGACGCGCTTCCTCGACGAGTCGCAGATGCCCTTCGTGCAAATTACCCATCGTCGGCACGAACACGTTGTTGGGCATGCGCTCCAGATACTTGCGCAGCTCTGACACTGTGTGAATGAGTTCCATAGTTTGCTCTCGCTAAATCGTGCTGCGTTGTTTGTCGTCAGGCCAGCGCGTGAACGGCGTGCACCAGCTGGCCAGGAATCTGGATGATGCGGTGCGCGCCCGCATTTTGCAACTCTTCATTCGAACCAAATCCCCACAGCACGCCTAGCGAATGGGTGCCTGCATGCATCGCGGCTTCTACATCTTTGTCGCGATCACCAATCATTAAAGCGTTCGCTGGTGCGACTTTGTAATGCTCCACCAGATGTGCAAGAAGGTCGGTCTTGCGATCAAATTTCCCGTCCAGTTCTGGCCCGTGAATGCCATCAAAGTAGCGAGCGAGTTGAAAGTGCGAAATGATGCGCTCGGCAAAAATGCGCGGCTTGCTGGTACACAGCGCGATGGTGAAACCCTGTAGATGCAGCGCACGAATGGCTTCAGCCATGCCATCGTACAAACTGTTTTCCAGCCAGCCCTTGTCCTGGTAGCGCTTGCGATAAAGATGCAGCGCAGCTTCGGTGTCGATACCCGGAAAAACGCGTGGCAATGACTCGCGGAAAGGTGGCCCCACGAAAGGCAAAACCTCCGCATCTGAAAGCTCTCGCAGGCCGAGTTGCTTGAGCGCAAAGTTCAGACAGCGGGCGATGCCGTCAAAATTATTCGACACAGTGCCATCGAGGTCAAAAAACAGAGTAGTGATCGGCACGTAAAATCCTGACCTTGCGCTAAGGGCACATATGTCACAGAAGTTTATCGAAGGCCGGGTGGTGGGCCGTACGGATCACACCAGCACCCTGTTTTCTCTACAGTTTGAAGCCCCACTCGCGGGCTTCATCGCGGGGCAATACTGTCAGGTTGGCCTAAAGCTTCCGGGTAATGACGGCGAAACGCTGGTCATGCGCCCCTATTCGCTGGTTAATGCGCCGCATGAGCGGCCATTTGAAATTGTGCTGACGGAGGTGCCGACCGCTCTGGGCGGCGTGCTGACGCCAGCGTTGCACCGCCTGCATGTCGGCGACTCCGTCTACGTCAGCCCGCTGGCGTACGGGTTCTTCTCCATGCCGGAAGTCCCAAATGCGGACGTGTTGTGGGGGCTCGCCACCGGTACCGCAAACGGCGCGTTGTTGTCGTGTCTAAAGACTGACGCGCCCTGGCAAAAATTCAGACAAGTCGTATTGGTCCACGCGGTACGCACCGCCGCAGAGCTGACTTACCGTGATCAGGTGGATGCCATTGCCCGCGCGCACCCCGGGCGCTTTCAGTACCTCCCGTTTGTTTCTCGCGAGGAACATAAGGGCGCTATGCGCGGTCGCATCCCCGCCGCAATCACCGATGGTTCGCTGGAAGCCAGAGCGGGTCTGGCTCTGAGCCTGGAAACCGCGCACTGCATGATCTGCGGCAACCCTGAAATGGTCGCTGACACGCTGCAAGCACTGAAAGCCCGTGGCCTGAAAAAGCACCGGCGCAAAGAGGTGGGCCAGATTACGACTGAGGCTTACTGGTAGCCGTTGTTACCTGCATGGAAGCGGTTGGTGCAGAGCTAGGTCTCTCCCAAAAAACCCCCGCTCTGATGCGCCCAGAGCCGTGCATAGAGTCCGTCTTTAGCGAGCAAGCTTTTGTGGTCGCCTTCTTCAACTATGCGGCCTTGATCAATCACAATCAGGCGATCCATGGCGGCGATGGTGGACAGCCGGTGCGCAATGGCGACCACCGTTTTGCCTTCCATCAGACGGTACAGACTGCGCTGAATTGCGGCCTCCACTTCCGAGTCAAGCGCGCTGGTGGCCTCGTCGAGCAGCAGAATTGGCGCGTTCTTGAGCATCACGCGGGCAATCGCAATGCGCTGGCGTTGTCCGCCTGAAAGCTTGACGCCGCGCTCGCCAACGTGCGCCTCGAAGCCGGTTCGTCCTTTGGGGTCGGTCAAGGCGGCGATGAAGTCAGACGCTTCTGCGCGCTCCGCCGCCTGAATCATGTCGACGTCTGTTGCGTCAGGCCGTCCGTACAAAATGTTGTCGCGCACGGCGCGGTGCAAGAGCGATGTGTCCTGCGTGACCATACCGATTTGCGCGCGCAGGCTGTCTTGCGAAACGGTGGCGATATCAGTGCCGTCAATGACGATGCGGCCGCTTTCAACGTCATACAAGCGCAGCAATAAATTGACGAGTGTTGACTTGCCTGCGCCGGAGCGACCAACCAGACCGATCTTTTCGCCGGGTTTGATGACCAGCGAAAAATCGTCGATGATGCGTGACTTTTCGTGCGTTGCACCATACGAAAAAGTGACGTTTTCAAAACGAACCTCGCCGTGCGGAACCGTAATGGCTTTGGCATTGACCGCATCAACTACAGTCTCCGGGCGCGACAGGGTGTCCATGCCGTCGCGCACGGTGCCGATGTGTTCGAACAAGCCTGCGAGCTCCCACATAACCCAGTTCGACATGCCATTCAGTCGCAGTGCCATCGCGCTCGCCGCAGCGACCGCACCGACGCCGACTTGTCCCTGCGTCCACAACACGAGCGCCGCGCCCGCAGTAGCGGCCACCAGCAACACCGACAAGGTGTGATGAACAACGTCAAAGGCGGTCACCAATCGCCACTGTACGAGCACCGTTTGCATAAATTCCTGCATCGCGCTTTTGGCGTAGCTGGCCTCGCGCTGACCGTGCGAAAACAGTTTCACCGTCGCGATGTTGGTGTACGCATCGGTGATGCGCCCGGTCATTAAAGAGCGCGCGTCGGCCTGCGCTTGCGAGACACGACCGAGTCGAGGCACGAAGTAGATGCATGCGGCGATGTAGAGCACCAGCCATCCCAGAAATGGCAGCATCAAGCGCAGATCAAAACCGCCGGCACCGAGCACCATCGTGACGAAATAGATGATGACAAACACCATCACGTCCGCCAAGATCATCCACACATCGCGCACTGCGAGTGCGGTCTGCATGACCTTCGCTGCGACACGTCCGGCAAATTCGTTTTGATAGAAGCTCATGCTCTGCGCAAGCATCAGCCGATGAAAATTCCAGCGCAGCCGCATTGGAAAATTTCCCATCATGGCCTGATGTTTGAAAAGCGCCTGAAAAGACACCAACAACGGGCTTAGTAGCAACATGCCCATGAGCAACATCAAGCCGGTGCGGTTGTCGTCCCAGAGCCGGGCAGGCTCGGTTTTTGCCAACCAGTCAACCACGCGCCCGATCATCGAAAAAAGCAAGGCTTCGATCACGCCGACCGCCGCTGTGAACAGCATCATTGCCAGGAGGTAAGGCCGCAACCCACGCGTGCACTCCCACAAAAACGCGAAAAACGATTGGGGCGGTGCGACGGGTGTGGTGTCTGGGTAGGGCTCAACGAGCCGTTCGAAGATATGGAACATAAAAACTTACTTTTGCAGGGTAGGCAGTCTCTGCCTACCCTTGATTATGAGGGCGCGTAACAGTGGGCGGGGGACACCCACTAGCGGTTCCTTAGCCATAAACGGCTGGCTTTGGAAGCGAACGCGTGCCCATCATGATTTCGCTCTTCCACGCAAACCACGTCAGAGCGACTGCGCCGACACCGGCTAACGCGAGCGAGGCACGCAAGTCGAGATGCTCGCCCACGTAACCGCCGATCAGCGCGCCTGGTGCCGCACCGATCAGGATCAGCCAACGCATCGTGCTGGTCATCCGACCCAACAAGGGCTCAGGCGTCACCGCTTGTCGAAGCGACAAAAAGTTCACGAAGATCAGCGTCGCACCGCCGGAGAAGCAGGTCAGCATGAAGCCGAAAAACACCACACCCCAGACATTCGCGGGCGCCACAGAGAGTGCGAGCCAGCCCGCTGCGCTGACCGCGATGCCCGCAACAATCGTCGGGCCGGGACCGAACTTTTCACTGACGCGCTTGCCGTAAACACTTGCGAGAATGGTGCCCACGCCCATGCCGACATAGCAAAGCCCAATCGCCTGCGCCGTCATGCCCAGCTCGCGCGTGGCGACGAGAATTTGCACGACGCTCGCCATGTGATGCAATAGTTGCCAGCAGCCCACGAAGAGCGCGAGCGTCCACAGCATGCGCGTGCCTTTTACAAAGCGCACGCCTTCGCGCAATTGCTCCATGAAATTGGTGCTGCCCGCAGGGTTCACCGTTTCATTGACGCGAATTTTGCGTAACAACAGCACCGAACCCGCGATCAGTATGGCGTCAAACGCGATGGCAATCGGCGCGCCAAGTAGTTTGATCAACGCGCCAGCCAAACCGGGTCCGGCAATTTCGGAGCCCGAAACCGCGAGCGCGTTCTTGCTGTGCGCTTCAACCAGCCGATCACGCGACACGATTTGTGTCAGCACGATTTGCGCAGCGGATCCGGCGAACACGTGCACGCAGCCGAGCACCACCCCCACCGCATAGAGCCAGGTCATCGACAGATAGCCCGTCCACGCCGCAAGCGGAACCGTCATCAGCGCCGCAGCGAAGACCATTTCACCGATCACGTAGACCGGAAGCTTCCGTACGCGATCCAGCCACACGCCAGCAGGCAACGAGAGCAGCACAAAAGGTGCGATTTCGGCTGCCATCAGGAAGCCCATCTGCGATGGCGACGCGTTGAGCACGGTGACTGCGGTCAACGGCAGCGCGAGCATCGTGATCTGCGCGCCAAAATGGGTGATCACAACCGACGCAAAAATGCGACGATAGTTAGGGTCGTTCAGCAGGTCGCCCGCTGGCAGCGCAGGCAGCCGAAAAACGGATCGCAACCGCGACCCCATTTGTGCCAGTAACGAACTAAAGAGTGACAAAACAGCTTGCATGGCAAACTCCAATCAAGATCGAAACTGCGGCGGGCACAAAAGCAACGCGTGCCGCCACAGCAAAAAAAGACACAGCCGCATACCGAATTTCGGCAAAACATCTGCGCGAAGAAACAACTAAGTCGATACGTGGAAAGGCACTGCGATTCCACACACGCCGAAAACCGGCGTCGAACTTATCCCGTCAACGCGGGTGGTTCGGGTTGTGCGAAGTGGGACGCATGCCCGGCACGACAAACGCAGCAATCATCGTGAAACCAGAGACGCTCAGAGCGGCGTTGGGAGAGAAGATGAGTGCGGTCTGCATGGGGCGTCCTTTCTGGTGCAAAAAAGAAATCAGCGCTGCGCTCGTGACGCGGGTGATTTGTGCACGAAATTAATGCTACATCGGCGCGGCGCCGATGAACAGGAACGTGGCGTACATTTGACCTCTAGCACCCGCAACCGTGTGGTTGGCGCGACAGTTCTTGCCAAAACCAACTTGGGGAAACGCTGATCAAGTGGCTGCCGAATATAGAAAGGCGCATTACTTCGTGGTGTGGTGAGCGGAATCCTCATCTACCAGGGTGTACATTCCGGCTTTTGTGCGCCACACGCTTTGTACTGCATCCGTATCGCTCACTCGCCAAGCGCTTCGCTAGGATTCGCACCCTGACATGATGAGAACGTTGGCACTGGCGTAGTGCCCGTCTTCGATTGCGGCCGCAGAGAGACGTTGCTTCCAGAACCATGCCGCGTCGGTATCGCGCGCAAACACGGACTGCACGTCCAGAGTGACGTCTCGTGGCCCGGAGCGCGCGAACAATTGACGCAGGCATTGACCGGACTGAAGGTTCTGCGGCGTGAGCGTCGCCTGAAAATAAGGCAACCTTGCCGCAATGTCCGGGTCATCCGAATCAATGTCGAGCGTTTCCCAATCGCCGTCGATCACCACCACTCTTCCGCCAGGTCGCGCCACACGCACCCACTCGTCGAACGCGCGCACGGGTTCAAGCATGTGATGCAAGACGCAAGCACTGCGGCTCGCGTTGAGATAGCCATCCGGCCAGGGCAGAGCGATAGCGTTTGCCTGATGATAAAAACCCGCGAATCGACGTTTTCATGCACAGCGCGCTGTCGCGCTTCGGCGATCATCGATGCGTCGTAGTCAACACCGCGCACGACTCCGGAAAAACCGACTGCGGCGGCAAGCGCCAACCCCGTCGTCGAAATCGTGAGTGATTTTGCTTTTTCTGTGGGTATCCGACAGGTTCAGTTCCCAGTTGGGCGACGTTTGTTGGGCTTGAACAAAACTTGAGAATGTTCCCGGCTCCGCGTTGCGACCGCCAGAAGGATCGCATTGTCGTTACTGTGTGGCGTCGATTGCCGAGGCTGCGCAGAACACCGCGCCATCTCGCGAGTAACCCGCCGCGGCCATCTGGTCGTATCGCGCAGAGCTCACGGTGTAGCGGTGATTGCCATCGTTTTGGGCGCTACGATTATTAAACGAGCGATACACCTTTACCGGAGAACTCGCCGGGCAATTACCTGCCGTATCGGGTATCGCCACTGCGAAGTCGATTCCTTCGTTCTTTGCAGAAGCGTTTCCGGCGAAAGCGTTGCCAACCAGGGCGCAATCTTGTGGCGGGCCATAGAAATGCGTGTTGGCAAGCGGTGGCGAAAAGTAATAGCGGCAAATCGACTGCATGCCTGCGGGTGGTGTCGAGCCGATCTGCGCCACAAAACTCATACCGGTCAGGATGAAGGTTCCGGGGAACTGCGACAGCAAGGTTTTTTCACCTTCACGCGCCGTGATGAAGTATTTTTTGAGTGTTGGAACAAAGTACTCGACTACCGTTGTCGGCGTTACGGTTAGCAAGGTGTCAGCCGTGCGGCTGAATTTGCCACCCAGCGCTTCGGGCGGTAGATCAACGCCTTGTACCGTTGCACCAGCACTGGTGAACACGGCACCGTCGGCGCCCTGCCCGGCATTGATCACCACGTCGTATTGACCCGGTGGTAATAGCCCGCCTAAAGCCACACTGTAAGTACCGTCCTCGGCATAAAGATCGCCGTTGGTTCCGTCATCGACCAGCGCTTTGCTGAGTTTCAATTTGCCATCAGCGCCATAAAACAACGCCGTTACGGCGGCGCCCGTCACAGCTCGATCAGATGCCAATTCAAAGCTAATCGAGGGGTTCGGGGTGCCATCCAGCAGCACTTCGATCTCGGCGCGCAAAGTCGAGTCCGCTACCGACGCTTGCTCAAGTCCGGTCGACACAGCGGCGGAGGACACGACGGTGCTGACCCAGTCCCCATTACGCCCGGCGTACGTTTTGGCGACCTCAAAGTGCGCGCTGTTCGATGTCGCGTCGAACGAGTAGCTCACCTCATTGTTAATACCAAATGTCTGTTTGGCGAGTGCATTCGAGGGTGTAAATCGGGTTCCATCCGGAGCCGATAGCTCGTAGCGCAAGCTGGCGTTGTCGCTGTCCTTTTCCCAGTACAGATTGAAACTCAATTTGCCATCTGTCTTGGCCAGCACCGATGTTTTCAGCGCGAAACTCGCCCCGGGAGCAAGACTCTCAACGTACTCCGTAGCCAGCGTTGCTTCGGCGGAGCCTCTGGCGCTCGCGACGGCCTTGACCGCGCCCTCTGTCAGGGCTGAGGCACGGTGAGCATCGTTGTAATGGCCTCCGCTGGCGTGTGCGATTTGCGCCGCTGTCATCGTGCCGCCGCCAGCTTTGGCGCGCATTGCGCTTTTCGCCAAGTCTTCCAGCGCGACGGCGCGCTTTGCGCTGGAACCCGATTGCGCTGGCGTGCCCGTGAACACATTGGCGTTGAACGCCGTGTGCATCGTTCTCATGCGCTCAAACGAACTCGTCAGATATCGTGAGTTGGCGATAGTGAACACGTTCAGCGCTACCGCAGCGCCGCGAGCGATAGTGTTAGCCGTATAGAGCGCTTCTATTGCGTCGAGCGCACGATCAGTCGCCGGTGCCAGATTCAGCTCGCCCGGATCAACGGTAATCGCGGCGACCGCGTCAATGGCGGCCTTGCGCGCGGCCTCTGTATCGAGCGGTGCTATTGCGACAAGAACGTCCCCGGGCGAAGTGTTGATTCCGACAAAGGTTTGTGCGGAAGGAGTCATCCGTTCCAGCACCTGCGTCGCAGCATTTTTTATTGCGGCCAGTTGACTTTCATTGACGGTGCGCGCGATGACAAATTGCTCAACTACAACGGGATCTGGCACGAATACGACCTTGAACGCCGCGTCCCAGCCAGCGACGGGAGAAGTGAGCGCAGCCGCGTTTGCCGGTGCAAAGCCGGAAAAGGCGCTAAATTGGGTGCGACCAATACGCTGGCGGGCTTCCGGATCCTGGCTCGGCGGTCGCGACAAAACCTCCCATGCTGAGGCGCCATAAGCGCGTGATTGCGCCGTTGTGGATTCGGCCGTGTAGTCGCCCGGTGTCGAGAATCCGCTAAATCGCGTCTGGTTATTCATCAGTGTGTCGAGCGGCGTGTCCGTCTCCGCAGGTGACAGCGGTCGGTTGGGGTTGTACGCGCGGCCCTGTTCCCGATATTCGTCGTACAGGGCGTACAGGTAGTGGCCCATTTCGTGAGCGACGACCTGACCATAGGCCAGATTAGTCCGCGGGTCGCTTCCGATACGTGAGGCGTAGTTGTTCGACGTGGATCCGCGTTTTCCCCAGCCTGCAATGTGCGCGTTGGAGCGGCCGGCGACCAGGCCGACCAATTTGACGTCGACGTTATTGCCAAACCGACTGTCACGGTAAACGTAAACGTTGCCCACACGATGCCGACCTTCGGTCATTGTGAACATTGTTTGCGCCATAAAGCCGAGCACGCTGGTGATGTACGCGCGGTCTAGCGTGAGTCCATTGGACGTGGCAACGGGTGTCGCGTCATAGTCAAAGTCGACATTGACAGCAAGATCGACCGTTTGCAAGGTCGCCGAATCGGACCTGATGGTGCTCATCGGATGGATCGCAGCTTGCGCGACAGTCGGCTGCAGCGCGATGCTGGCACCCAAAAACACTGCCAGCGTGGTTTTGATGCGGGGACGGAAGTTCACGGTTGTCACCTTCAGTCAAATCAGAATTAGATCAACAATAGCGCAGGAAGAGAAGAGGTTGAAGGTGAACTATCTGCCATCACATCGACTAAGTCTTTAGTTTGACCCTTAAACGTTCTTAGTTGAATGAGCCTGTCGTAACCTACCAAGACGCTTAGATAGTCGAAAAACAGCGTGCCGCCGCGTAAAACCTCTCCCTCAACAGCCTCAAAAGATATTGCCTTCCGACGCTTCGTCATTTAAAGCGCGGCGCGGCAGGCGCTCATCGACTATCGACTTACGCGACTGGGCGCACGAGCCTTTGACATGTTGATGGCGCTAGTGGAGCGGCGCGATTGCGTGGTTAGCAAAAATGAATTGCTGGACGTGGCCTGGCCGGGTTTGATCGTAGAAGAAAACAACCTTCAGGTGCATGTTTCGGCGCTTCGCAAGGCACTCGGATCGCAGACGATTGTCACCATTCCCGGTCGCGGCTACCGATTTTCCGCGCCGCAACATGAGACTTTGGATGTCGAACCAGCGCCGCTCATAGCCATCACCGCCCCCGAGAACTGCGGCAATTTTCCGGCGCATTTGTCGCCGCTATTTGGTCGCAGCACCGAACTTTCAGCGCTAACCGCATTGTTGATGTCACACCGGCTGATCACGATCACCGGTTCCGGCGGCATGGGAAAGACGCGCCTGGCTCAAGCTGCGGCCTTTGCCAAGGGTCACGATCACACAAACTATCCTGACGGCGTGTGGTTGATCGAATTTGCGCAAGTAGGTAGCCGCCAAATAGTGCTGGCGACTTTGGCGAGAGTGCTCGGTGCCACCATTGATGAAGACGGTAACGCAGAGCAATTGGCAGCGCGCCTGAGGGATCGCAAAATGCTGATCGTTCTCGATAATTGTGAGCATGTTGCGGTGCACATTGCGCTGTCGGCAGCAGCGATTTTGCATAGGGCGCCAGGCATACGTCTGCTCGCGACCAGTCAGGAATCATTGAAGTTGCCTGACGAGTACGTGATGCGACTGGGTGCGCTCGGGTTTCCGGTCGCAGAGCCGCCGGCTGATCCTAATGATCAATTGAGTGATCAGACGTTCGGCGCTGTCACGCTACTCGCGGCACGTGCGCGAGAAGTAGCGCCCGATTTCGTGCTGAGCCGCGATAACCAGACGACAGTTGTGGAAATTTGCCGTCGACTCGACGGTATTCCGCTGGCCATTTAATTCGCGGCGGCACGGTTACCGCTCCTTGGTATTGAGGGTTTGCGGCGTCGGCTTGATGATCGTTTTCGGCTACTCACTGCAGGTAATCGACTGGCACCGCAGCGCCAGCGAACACTGCTTGCCGCGCTCGAATGGAGCCATGCGCTGCTCGCGCCCGACGAGCAGATCGGTTTCCGTCGTCTTGGCGTTTTCAGGGGTACTTTTGGTCTTGATGCTGCGCAGTGTGTGTGCGCCGATGGCGATTTGGACGAGTGGACGGTACTTGATCATCTTGCCGCGTTAATCGATAAGTCTCTGGTCATTAGCGAGGGAGGCGCCGTACCGCGCTACCGCTTGCTGGAAAATGCCCACGCGTTCGCGCTGGAGCGTCTGAAGGCTGCCAATGAACTGCCTGCCGCCGCGCGGCGTCTTGCCCAGTCCGTTCTCCGGGAATTCGAGAACGCATTCTCCAGACGCTGGACAGCCAGTACGAACGAGTTGTTGGCATCGACGCTGCCAGACATCGACAACCTGCGTGCGGCGTTAACCTGGGCTGCCAGTGAGGCTGGGGACGCAACCCTGCTCGCGTCGTTGGTCGGTGCATCGGGCTGGTTCTGGAAGCCAGCCAATCTCACTTCTGAACGATTGCGCTGGTTTCGAACCACAACTGAGCTCATTGCCGCGAACACGCCCGCCGCCATTGAAGCACGACTGTTGCTGGGCTATGCCATCGTCTCTCACCGGTCTGAAGCCGACAAAGAACTGGCAGCGCTGCAGCGTGCGGCTGCGCGCTACGAAAGCGTTGACGATCCGGCGGGCCGCTTCGAAGCGTTGTGCGTGCTGGCACAAAAGCAGGTATCGCAACACACGCTTGCCGCCGCAGAGCTCACCATCGCTGAAGCGAGTGCGCTCGTTGACGCTAGCTGGCCAACCGTGATGCGAGAGGGGTTGCTGGTCGCGCGCACTTATTGGTTAGAGGTTTCGGGACGGCCCGCTGAGGGGGAGCCGTTGGTGATGGAGTTGGCGGCGCTGATGCGTCCGCTCAGTGACGACCGTAAACTTGATCATGCCCTGATGCACCTGGCGGAGAACTACTTTATTCAAGGTAAGGCGTCGGATGCCATCGCGGTACGCCGCGAGGTGGCGCAGCGCATTGGCTTGCGCTGCGTCAACTATGCAGCGGGTAACCTCGCTAACTTAAGCGCAGCGCTCACGTTCAACAATGAGCTGGAGGAGGCGCTGCAAACCGCGCAGACAGCGTTTCCCCTGCTGCTGCACGAGGGGGCACTGAGCACCTGTGCGGATCATGTGGCGTTACTGGCGTGCAAACTCGAGCGTTATGTCGATGCTGCGAGGCTTTTGGGCCGGTCCGATGGCAACTTCGACGCGTCGGGTTTCGAGCGTGAAGAGAGCGAGCTGCGGGCTGCACGCATGACGCTCGACAGCTTGCGTCGTGCGCTGCCATCGGGCGAATTGCATCGGTTGCTGGCGGAGGGTGCTGCCATGACAGATGAAGCGGTCGTTCGCGCCGCACTTGGCATTGATGGCCGTGGCGCTGAACGCGCGGCATGAGCAGCGCTGTGCTAAATAAACGGTCAAAGTCAATAGCTCTGTGCTGAGCGCGCCTATCTACGTGGGCTACCCGGCGGTTTTAGCGTAAGTCGAGTAATAGCCTAAATAGGATCGAGCCCTAAACCAGCATTAATTCCAGCCAAAAGCTGAGGTATTTTTTCAGCGGCCGGCCCGGCGGCTTTACTGAAGCGTTGCAGCAGCGCGAGTTTGTCGGTTTCTTCTGGCTTGATGCGACTGGCCATCGCCGAAAATGCATCGAGGCGGGACTGGGCAATCCAGTTTCGCAATTCGGGATTTTTTGACCAGCGGCGCTGATTTGTCATGCTTACCGCCATCATCGTGAGCCAGTGAAACGGCTGATCCGGCATCGGAATCACCGAGCAGAGCTCGTTCATCTCCGCCTCGCTCAGGCTGCCCCGATAGGCCGCTTCAATGTGGGCGATAAAAGCGCCGCTGAACGTCGGCTGAAACGTGCGCACCATCTGTGGTGTAATTTTATTGCCCGCAAAAATCGAAACGCCAGGTCGCCGCTCAACTGCGCTGGCAGTGCAATCGACATACAGGCGGTCCGGGTCTGAGGCGACTGTACCGTGCGTGAGAACGATGCAGTCTTTGTCAATGCGCTGGACGCGGCCCAACCGCACGATATTCTTAATCTGGCGAAGCTCTGTCAGCTCGGCTTGCGACACGACCGCGCCGTGGAACATGCCCGGCTGAATGCCTGCATCGAGCCGCAACCATTGGCCTGCAGCCTCCAGCTTCACGAAGAGATCAGCCACTGATTCTGCCTGCGCGACCGCCTCCATCTGTATGGCAAAGGCAGCGTACGATTGTGCAAAAAATTCGTCACCGGGTTGCACGTTTGCGCGATCCTGCAGCCACGCGTCTCGTGGCATGATCCAGCAGATGTCGTTCGCCGCAACGCCATTATCGAGCAACCAGAGCGCAGCATCAATGCCTGTCTTCCCCGCTCCCACCACGACGTAGCCAGACGGCGCGTGCGTCACCTGCGTCAGATTGTTCAGCGGAACACATTTCACGCCGGGTGCGACTGCATACCTGGGCGGATGCGTCGACGGGACTGAGGTATTCAGGTATGAGGTGTCCACGACTCTTTTGCGGCAGTCGACCCTGCGGGATGCGCCCGACGTTAGTGACTGGAAGCGGTGATCATGGCCGTAGTCACCGACGTAGTTGGATATCGGGAAGTATTGCACCCGACCCGACGCTATAAAGGCCCGCATCAGCTGCTCGTAATAGCTCACCAGTTCAGCACTTGTAGCGCGGTCGCACATGCCGAAATTCAACCGGGTGCAATCGCGCGCGTCGCTGCCCAGTACGCGTGAATTGACGCCGTAGTAAGCCGACGGCTGATGCAGTCGCACGAAAGGATAAGCATCGTTCCAGTGACCGCCCGGACCGTGATGACGATCAACGATCACCATCGTTGCGTCGGTCTCGTGAAATAACACATCGGCGAAGGCCATGCCGACGGCACCGCTGCCGATGATCAGGTAATCGGCGTTCAGAGTGTTGGGTGATGTCATTTTTTAGCGGCTTGACCGCTTTAAAGCAGCGTGTTCAACGCCCGCTTTTGGGTCTCGACATCTTCACCACGTCGTTTCGCCAGATCAGCAAATTGATCGTCGCCCAGCTTGCCTACGGTGAAAAATTGCGATGCGGGATGCGCGAAATAAAACCCGCTCACGCTCGATGCTGGCGTCATCGCATTGGACTCGGTCAGCGCCATGCCAATTGCGCCCGCATTAAGCACCCGGAAAAGGTCAACCTTTTCCCGATGATCAGGACAGGCGGGGTATCCGGGGGCCGGGCGAATTCCGCGATATTTCTCCTTGATTAGCGCGTCGTTGTCGAGCTTCTCGTCGTAGGCATAACCCCAGAAATCTTTGCGCACGCGTTCATGGAGATGCTCGGCAAAGGCTTCCGCCATACGATCCGCCAGCGCCTTGAACATGATGGCGTTGTAATCGTCGCCCGCTTTCTCAAAGGCGGCCAGGCGATCATCGCCGCCGAGGCCGGTGGTGACTGCAAATAGCCCAAGGTAATCGGCATGACCGCTGTCACGTGGCGCGACGAAATCGGCGAGTGCAAAGTTTGGACGACCCGGTTCTTTCGCATTTTGTTGACGCAATGTATGAAAACGCATCGCCACTTCCGTGTGCGCACCGTCAGCAAATACGATGATGTCATCTCTGTCACTTTGCGCCGGGAGCAAACCGTAGGAAGCGTTTGCGGTCAGCCACTTTTCCTGCACGATACGTTTCAACATCGCCTGTCCGTCACGAAACACGCGCTGCGCCTGATCACCGACGATTTCGTCATTGAGAATTTTTGGATAGTTGCCCGCCAGATCCCACACTAAAAAGAACGGCGTCCAGTCGATATAGGGCACCAGCGCCGAGAGCGGGTAATTCATGAGTTGATGCACGCCCGTGTGCTTGGGTGTTGGCGGCATGTAGCGCAGATGATCGCCCGCAAACGGGAAGAAGCGGTTCTCACGCGCGAGCTCCAGTTCGAGCAATGGCACCGCCTTTTTATTAGCGTGACGCTGACGAATCACTGCGTAATCAGCGGCGGTTTCAGCAACGAATGCGGGCTTCATTTCATCGCTCAACAGTGCGGTTGCCACGCCGACGGCGCGTGATGCATCAACTACATGCACCACAGGATTTCTGTAATTGGGCGCGATCTTCACTGCGGTGTGCATCCGCGAAGTCGTTGCGCCACCAATCAATAACGGCACCTGGAACTCAAGCCGATCCATCTCTTTCGCCACATACGCCATCTCTTCAAGCGAGGGTGTTATGAGGCCGGAGAGGCCAATGATGTTGGCGTTCGAGTCTTTCGCAGCGGCGAGAATCTTGTCACAGGAAACCATCACGCCCAGATCGATCACTTCGTAGTTGTTGCACTGAAGCACCACGGCCACGATGTTCTTGCCGATGTCGTGCACATCACCCTTCACGGTCGCCAGAACTATTTTTCCCTTGGTCTTCGCTTTGGTACCGAGCAGACGTTTTTCTTCCTCAATAAACGGCACCAGGTGCGCCACGGCCTGCTTCATCACACGAGCGGATTTCACGACCTGCGGCAAAAACATCTTGCCCTGACCGAATAGATCGCCCACCACATCCATGCCCGCCATCAACGGGCCCTCGATGACCTGCAACGGCCGCGCAAAGCCCTGACGCGACTCTTCAGCGTCTTCAACTATAAACGTGTTGATGCCCTTGACCAGCGCGTGCTTCAGGCGCTCATTCACCGGCAGTTCACGCCAGGACAAATCTTCAACGCGAACCTTGCCGCCGCCTTTGACTTTTTCAGCGAGCAGCAACATGCGCTCAGTCGCATCTTGGCGACGGTTCAACACCACGTCTTCGCAATGCTCGCGCAGCTCTGGCTCAAGCTCGTCGTAAATTCCGATCTGCCCTGCGTTGACGATGCCCATCGTAAGGCCCGCTTTGATGGCGTGATACAGAAACACCGTGTGCATTGCTTCTCGCACCAGGTCGTTGCCGCGGAAGGAAAACGACATGTTGGAGATGCCGCCTGAGGTCTTCGCGCCGGGCAGATTCTGCTTGATCCAGCGCACCGCTTCGATAAAATCGACACCGTAGTTATTGTGCTCTTCAAGTCCCGTTGCGAGTGCAAACACGTTCGGGTCAAAGATGATGTCCTCTGGCGGAAAGCCCACGGTTTTCACCAGAATTGTGTACGCCCGCTCGCATATTGAAATCTTGCGTTTATAGGTATCGGCTTGACCTTTTTCGTCAAATGCCATCACCACCGCCGCCGCGCCGTGACGGTGCAGCAGGCGTGCGTATTTCAGAAAACTTTCTTCCCCCTCTTTAAGCGATATTGAGTTCACCACGCTCTTGCCCTGCACGCATTTCAAGCCCGCCTCAATGACTTCCCATTTCGACGAATCAATCATCACCGGAACGCGGGAAATGTCCGGCTCGGTGGCGATGATGTTCAAAAACTTGATCATCGCGGCCTTGCTGTCGAGCATCGCCTCATCCATGTTGACGTCGATGATCTGTGCGCCGCTGGCAACCTGCTGGCGCGCCACTTCGACCGCGCCCGCATAGTCCTCGTTGAGGATCAATTTCGCGAAGGCACGCGAACCGGTGACGTTGGTGCGTTCACCGACGTTGACAAATAGAGAGTCGGTGTTAATTTCGAGAGGTTCGAGCCCCGAGAGGTGCATGGTCGTGTTCATACGGCTATTTTCTATGAAGTGGAGCGGAGTAGCCATTCTCCTTTTGGCAGCGGCTTATGCCACTGCACGCTTGCCGAAGAGACGATCATCGCCCTAAACCGTGTAATTCAACGCCAACCGCCCGCCATCTGGATAAATTGTCTGACCCGTCAGGTAACTCGATTCATTACTCGCGAGGAAGAGCGCCACATTCGCCACCTCATCCGGCTCGCCCAGACGCCCCATCGGCGTGCGGCTCATGACCTTTTTCTTTGCCTCTTCGCTGCCAAGCACGGCTCTTTTAGCGAGCTCGGTCGCAATCGTGCCCGGGCCAATGCCATTGACGCGAATGCCGTGCGGTGCCAGTCCCATCGCCATGACCTTGGTGAGCTGATTGACGCCGCCTTTGCTGACCACATAGGGCACCTGATTCGGAATCGCGAGCACGGCGTTGACCGAGGACATGTTGATGATGCAACCTGAAGTATTCGCGCGAACCATCTCGCGTGCTACTGCTTGTCCACAGAGAAACATGCCTTTCAAATTTACCCGCAACACACGGTCAAAATCTTCCTCGGCGAGATCAAGAAAATCAGCGGCGTGGGTGATGCCCGCATTGTTGACCAGCACGTCAATTGATCCGTAGCGCTTGACTGTCGTTGAAACCAGATGCTCCGCGCCTTTCTTGCCTGAAACATCAACCTCAACGAAAAGCGCGTCCATCTCGTCAGTCGGCGCTTTGATGTCGGCTACGACCACCTTTGCGCCTTCGCGGGTGAAAACCCGGGCGCACGCTGCACCGATGCCGCTGGCTCCGCCAGTAATGATGCAAACTTTGTCTTTTAGTCGCATTTCTATTTCTCCTTCAATTCGTCAATTCGTGCGAGATGCCAGCGTAAAACGTGCAGCAGGTTCGCCTCAGATGCGATGCCCTGACCCGCAATGTCAAACGCCGTTCCGTGATCCACGCTAGAGCGCAAAAACGGCAATCCAATCGTGACATTGACCGCGCTGTCGAGACCAAGCAATTTCACCGGGATCAGCCCCTGATCGTGATACATCGCGAGCACTACGTCAAACTCGCCAGTGCGCGCACGCATGAAAACAGTGTCCGGAGGCAGCGGTTCGGTAACCGAAATACCCTGAGCCCGCGCTTCGGCAATCGCAGGGACCAGCACGCGTTGCTCGTCATCGCCCAATATGCCGCCTTCACCTGCGTGCGGATTAATCCCTGCGATGGCGATGCGGGGCTTCGACTTGCCAAGCCATCGCCCTGCGGCATGCGTAAGCCGGATTTTTTGCAGAACGAGTTCAGGGGTTAGCGCCTCAAGCGCTTTTGCCAATGGCAGGTGAATTGTCGCCAGAACGACTTGCAAGTGCTCACTCGCGAACATCATCGCGAAGCGGTCCGTACCCGCCAATCCCGCGATACGAGCGAGGATTTCGGTGTGACCCGGCTCGTTGACGGCGGCTGCCCGAAGTGCCAACTTGTTGATCGGCGCGGTCGCCATGCCGCAGGTGTGGCCCTGCATGCATAGCGCTGCGGCTTCCACGATGGCGGCGTTCGCGGCGTTGCCAGCCTCGGCTGAGACTCTGCCAATCGGCGGCAGAGTTGCCAGTGTCGCAACCGGGTGCAGCGCGAGCTTATGTTCATGAAAATCGGCAATCGCGGCGCGCAGATCAACGTGCACCGCACTGAAGGTCGGCGCGTAACGGTGCAATGCGTCTGCGAGCGCCAGCGGATCCCCCACCACGACGACCCGGGCTCGCAGAATTGCGTCGTGTGCCAGTGCCCTGGCGACGATCTCGGGCCCAACGCCCGCAGGATCACCCAGCGTCAGTGCGAGCGGCTTTTGTGAGATCGCGCTCATTACTGTGAGCCTTTAACGGATAACGTGAGGCAAGGACTCATCGCTTGCCCTTACAGCTCGCAAGATAACGGCGGGTGGCGCCATCCAGTCCGAACCAAAGCGCATCCGCTATCAAGGCATGACCAATAGAAACTTCGTCTGGCGCAACGTCGCGAATGAAATCTGGCAGGTTGTGCAAATTCAAGTCGTGTCCCGCATTGACGCCGAGGCCCATTTCTCTGGCACGCGACGCGGCTTGAACGAATTTGTGCAACGCGACTTCGGCGGCCGCAAAGCCGCCCGCTGCATAAGCTACCGCATAGGGCTCGGTATAGAGCTCAATCCGGTCCGCACCCGCTGCGTGCGCGGCCTCAACCGCAGACATTTCAGCATCAACAAACACACTCACGCGAACCCCCTTGTTTTTGAGTCGCGAGATCAATGGCCGCACCGCGCTCATCTCTGCGCCTGCCGTAAAACCGCGGTTCGACGTGCTCACTCCCACTGCATCGGGTACGAAGGTGGCCTGATGAGGCAGGGCGGCTTCTACAATCTGCATCAGATTGTGATGCGGATTGCCTTCGATGTTGAACTCGCGATCAGGGTACTGCACAAGTAGCGCGGCCAGAGGTGCGATGTCAGTCATGCGAATGTGCCGCTGGTCGGGGCGCGGATGCACCGTGATGCCATGGGCGCCGGCATCGAGGATGGTTCTGGCGGCATTCAGCAAGTCAGGCAGGCCGTTGTCGCGGCTGTTGCGCAAGAGCGCGATGCGATTGATATTGGCAGAAAATTGAGTCACTTGTTTACCAAAATGAGGAGTAGGGATGCGAACGGTTGAGACCCGAGACGCCATTGTGCAAGAAATGAAGGCGCGGGGCTTTTGTCTGTTGTCAGCGGGAAATCTACCGTCGTGTATCAACGTCGCCGCGAGCACGCTTTCGCCGCTGGCGTTGACGTGGAACGATTTGCCTCGCGACACATATCTTAAAGATGGTGGCAAGTATCGTTCACGACGACACAGCAGTTTTGTGCAGACGGTTGCGACGTCAGATCTGAGACAAGTCGCCCACCGCGCGCACTGGCAGCCCGTCGATTACAACGCGCTGCACGGCGGCATCGAACGGATGTTTGAGCCGATTGCTTCATTGGTCTGCAACAACCCCGCGTGGCGAACTTTGCTCTCGGGGCTGGGGCAGGTGTTTGCCGGTATCGGTGCTCAGCCCAAGTGGTTCATCGAAGCACATCAGTTTCGCATTGATACGGCAGAAGGTATTGGTCGCCCGACGCCCGAAGGCGCGCACCGCGACGGCGTGGATTTTGTTGCAGTGATTCTGGTGAATCGTCAGGGCGTCAAAGGCGGAGAAACGCGCGTGTTCGATGCGCATGGCACAAGCGGTGTGCGCTTCACGCTGACCGAGCCGTGGTCGGTGCTGTTGCTCGACGACGTGCGGGTGATTCACGAGACAACGCCAATTCAGCCGGACGGAATGGCAGGCGTGAGAGACACGCTGGTGCTGACCTATCGCGCCGTGAGTTTTCAGGATCCAACATAGGTGATTCGCCGGGTGGGAGCGCTCGCACAAGAACAGCGCGAGGTCGAATAAAACAGCCCCGAGGGGCCGTTTTCGCGAAGGGAGAAAGGGCTCAGGCCGCTTTCTTGTCCAAATCCCGCAACTCACGCCGCAAAATTTTGCCGACTGGCGTTTTTGGCAAATCAGCCCGGAACACGACGTACTTCGGTTTCTTGTACCCCGCAAGATTCGCCTCGCAGTAGTCGCGTACCGTTTGCTCGGTGAGATGCGGGTCTTTCTTGACGATGAACACTTTCACCGCTTCGCCTGATTTCTCATCCGGCACACCGATCACGGCGCACTCCATCACGCCTGGGCAGCTTGCGACGACGTCCTCAACCTCATTCGGATACACGTTGAATCCTGACACCAGAACCATGTCCTTTTTGCGATCAACGATCTTGACGTAACCGCGCTCGTCCATCACGCCAATGTCACCCGACTTGAAGAAGCCATCGGTCGTGAAGACGTTCGCTGTCTCGTCTGGACGCTGCCAGTAGCCTGCCATGACCTGCGGGCCTTTGATGCAAATCTCACCGGGCTCCCCCATCTTCACAACATTGTTGTCATCGTCGCGAATGGAGATATCGGTGGACGGTAGTGGCATGCCAATCGTGCCTGAATAGGATTCAGAATCAGTGGGATTACACGTTGCGGATGGCGAAGTTTCGGACAGCCCGTAACCCTCAACAATTGGGCAGCCCGTCGCCTTCAACCACTTGTCCGCCACGGCCTTTTGTACGGCCATGCCACCGCCGTTGGAGACGCGCAAATTCTTGGTGTCCAGCTCGGCAAACGTGGGGTCGTTTACCAGTGCGTTGTAGAGCGTGTTGACCGCCGGGAACATGTGCAATTCGAAACCTTTGAGTGCTTTGATGGTGCCAGGAATATCTCGCGGATTCGGGATCAGAATCGCATGTCCACCCGTGCGCGTTACCAGCAGGTAGCAAATCGTGAACGCAAAGATGTGATACAGCGGCAGCGCGCACACCGTGTTCAATTGCTCCGGAGGTTTCGGCTTTTTCGGGTTGTTCAGCGCCGGTTGCATCCAGGCTTCGGATTGCAAAACGTTGGCGATGATGTTGCGATGAAGCAGCGTTGCGCCCTTCGATACGCCGGTAGTGCCACCGGTGTACTGCAGCACGGCGGGGTCATCGAATTTGGCTTTTGAAGGTGACAGTGCGAGCGGCTTGCCCTTCGCCATCGCGTCGTTGAATTTTACTGCCGTCGGCAATGAAAAAGCGGGCACCATTTTCTTCTTGCTGCGCACGACGTAGTTGACGAGCGCGCCTTTGAGCAGGCCAAACATGTCGCCCATCGCAGCGACGACGACATGTTTAACAGGGGTTTTATCGAGCACCTGTTGTAGCGTCGCGGCAAAGTTTTCAAGGATGATGATCGCCTTCGAGCCGGAGTCTTTTAACTGATGCTCAAGCTCACGCGGCGTGTACAGCGGGTTCACGTTCACCGCCACGAAGCCCGCGCGCAGCACAGCCGCCACCGCCACCGGGTACTGCAAAACGTTTGGCATCATGAGCGCTACGCGGTCTCCCTGCTGCAGGCCGAGGCTTTGCAGGTAGGCGCCTAGCGCGCGTGAATAGGCGTCGACTTCGCCGTACGTAAGCGTCTTGCCCATGCAGGTAAACGCTGGGCGTGTCGCATACTTTTGATAGCTCTCTTCGAGCAGTTGCACGATAGAGGCGTACTGATCATATTTGATCGTCGCCGGTACGCCTTTGGGATAGTTTTTAAGCCACGGTTGATCCATGGGAGCCTCCTTGTTTGGTGTCGCTGTATGTTGCGCCGTGTGGCACGTTGCGAGATTGCGGCCTCATCAAGATCGGCGCGCCCGTCAAACCTGTCCTCATACGGCAGACATCTCTAAAGAGCATGATAGCAGCGCTTCCGCGTGTTGCAACGCATGGAAATCCAGCTGTTTGCAACGAGAATTTGCGTATTCGCAGAGAAACGACTTTTCTTCAGGAGCGTTGCCAATGACGGCATAGCAGCGGTTTGTACATGTGTACCGTATGCGCCGTAGGTAAGCCCAAAAAAGTAGTTAGTAATACTGCACCCAGAAAAATTCAGTCCAGGTGCATCCAATCGCCTTACTGAATCGTAGTGAGGTTAGGTGCTGCTTTGGAACTTTGTCTTTAAGCCGACGGCGCCACGTTTTGACCCCTACTCACTCACCTTTCAGGAGCCTCACATGCAACGCAAAGCCCTCTCCACCGCGCTCGCTGCCAGCGCGCTGACCTCGATTCTCGCTGCCTGCGCCTCCGCGCCGATGTTGGCCCCGATGTACGACCAGGCAGCTTTGCCTGACGCCGTCAAAGTGCCCACTGGCAACAAAGTTGCCATGGAAACCGTCGGCGTTGGTGAGATCACCTACGAATGTCGCGACAAAAAGGACATGGCCGGCCAATACGAATGGGTATTCGTCGGCCCGGATGCCGCATTAAATGACCGCAGCGGCAAGAAAATCGGTAAATACTTCGGCCCACCAGCGACGTGGGAAAACATGGACGGCTCCAAGCTGACCGGCGCACAGGTTGCCGTCGCCCCCGCAGGCGCTGGCAACATCCCGTCGCAGCTCGTGAAGGCGAACCCCGCCATGGGCGCAGGCGCAATGACCGGCGTCACCTACATACAGCGCGTCGCGACCAAGGGCGGCGTTGGGCCAGCAACGGCCTGTGATGTGGGCACCAAGGGCAAAAAAGAAATCGTCAAGTACCAGGCTGACTACATTTTTTACAAAGCGTCCTGATCGTCTGGCCAGCTGGCCAATTTTCCGGAACGCGCATCCATCACTCGTCCTTGGGTGACTTGATCAAGATCGCTTGATTGAGGTGCAATACGGGGGAAAAAAGGCAGGCTCGGTCGTGCGTGGCTCGGTTATCATTTTGTGGCGGTGGCGGGCGGGGACACATTCCTCCTCCTGAAGTTCCCGCTCACCCGCCGACAAAATGCATAGACCGGATCCCGTTCGCCTTGCCTGCTTCCCCCGCATCACACGATTCTTCCCGCGCTGACGCCTCTTTGTTCGATTACGAGGCGGCGTTAGTTGCCTGCGCCCGTGGCGAGCAGCGGGCCCTTCACAGCATTTATCAATTGGAGAGCCGTCGTCTGCTCGGCGTCGCGTTACGCATCGTGCGTGATCGCGCGCTGGCCGAGGACGTGCTGCACGACGCCTTCATGAACGTTTGGACCAAAGCTGCAAGTTTTGACGCCACACGCGGCTCGGGTCGCGGCTGGATTCACACGCTAGTACGCAATCAGGCCCTCTCGGTTGTACGTACGAGCAGGCGTGAAGTGTCAGCGGACGAAGAAGCGATGGAGGCAATTGAAGCTGAAGCGATTGCCAATGCTGCGCCGATGGCAGAAGCGTTTGAAATTTCTGCGGACATCGGGCGACTCGATGAATGCCTGCATCGACTTGACGTTGCCAAACGCAATAGCATCATGCTCGCGTATCTCGACGGCTGCTCGCACAGCGAAATCGCGAGGCGCCTGAACGCGCCACTCGGCAGCGTCAAGGCCTGGGTCAAGCGTGGGCTACTCTCCTTGCGCGAGTGCATGGCATGAACGAATCAGCTGACGAACTGCAAGTGCTTGCGGGCGAATACGTGATTGGCACGTTGTCCGCTGCGAGTCGTGCCGGTCTGGAAGCGCGCATGAAAAATGATGCGGCGCTGCGCACGGCCGTTGAAATGTGGGATGAGAAACTGGTGCCGCTGGCCGAGTTGGTCGAGCCGGTTGAGCCGTCGCCGGCGTTGTGGTCGCGCATCGAATCCTCCGTTGCGGCCGCGTCTACCGCTCGTGCTA
>JAYUWL010000270.1:0-3010 GCA_043753585.1 Burkholderiales bacterium | reverse complement strand
GCGATCATGTTCAGCAGCGTGCTCTTGCCGCAACCGGACCCCCCCACGAGGATCAAAAACTCACCGTCGGCAATATCGAGATTGATGCCCTTCAACACCTCAGTGCTCTTGCCGAAAGTCTTGCGAATATTGTGAATGCCGAGACTCGCCATGAACGCGACCTAACCCTTATCCGTTAACCCTTGACTGCGCCAGCGGTGAGCCCGCGCACAAAATATTTTCCAGCCACGATGTACACCAATAGCGTCGGCAAACCGGCAATAATCGCTGCGGCCATGTCAACGTTGTATTCCTTGACGCCGGTCGAGGTGCGCACGAGATTGTTCAACGCCACCGTCATCGGCTGTGAATCAGCGCCCGAAAACACGACGCCGAACAAAAAGTCATTCCAGATTTGCGTGAATTGCCAAATGATGCAGACCATGAAAATCGGGCCGCTGATGGGCAACAAAATGCGCCGAAAAATCGTAAAAAACCCCGCACCATCAACACGTGCCGCCTTGATCAACTCAACCGGAACACCAAGATAATAGTTGCGAAAAAAAAGTGTAGTGAACGCAAGGCCGTACGCCACGTGAACGAAGATCAGGCCGAACACCGAGTCTGACAAACCGATGGCACCCAGCGTGCGCGCCATCGGCAGCAACACCACCTGAAACGGAATGAAGCAACCGACCAGCAGCAGGGTAAACAACGCGTCCGATCCGCGGAAGCGCCAGTGCGTAAGCGCGTAGCCGTTCAGCGCGCCGACTAGTGTTGAGATCAACACCGCAGGAATCGTCATCACCAGCGAGTTTAAAAAAAACGGCTTCAGACCTTCGCAACGCACGCCTGAACATGCGGTGCCCCACGCCTTGAGCCAGGGCGCGAACGTCGGCGCGTGCGGCGCTGCAATCAAACTGCCGTCACGAATCTCGTCGAGCGTTTTGAGTGAGGTCGCGAGCATCACCCACATCGGTGCCAACGCGTAGAGCGCGGCGAGGATAAGGATGGCGTAGAGAAACACGCGAGAGACGATGCTCATCGATCTTGCCCTGCTCTCGACTCGGCATACATCAGCGGCACCATCACCGCCATGATGGTCATCAGCATCATCACCGCACTGGCCGCACCCACACCCAGCTGCCCGCGCGTGAATGAGAATTGATACATGAAGATCGCGGGCACGTCGGATGAGGTGCCCGGTCCACCGCCAGTCAAAGCCATCACCAGATCAAAACTTTTGATGGCGATGTGCGCGAGGATCAGCGTAACTGAGAAAAATACCGGACGCAAACTCGGAATGATGATGCGCCGATAAATTGTCGACAGGGACGCGCCATCCACTTGTGCAGCCTTGATGATTTCGCTGTCCACTCCGCGCAAACCCGCGAGAAATAAGGCCATCGCAAAGCCCGCGCTTTGCCAAACGCCCGCAATCACCACCGTGTAAATCGCTTTGTCCGGATTCACCAACCAGTCGAACGTGAAGCTCGTCCAACCCCACTGCTGCACGATGTGCTCAACGCCCAAGCCGGGATTAAGCAGCCACTTCCACGCGGTACCGGTAACGATGAACGACAGCGCCATCGGGTACAAATAAATCGCTCGCAAAAAACCTTCGCCGCGAATTTTTTGATCGAGCATGATGGCCAACAACAAGCCGACAATCATGCTGAACGCGATGAACAGTGAGCCGAAGATGGCAAGATTTTTAGCGCTAGTCCAGAATCGGTCGTTGTCAAACAACTGCTCGTAGCGCGCGAGCCCTGCCCACTCCCAATTGGGCAGCAATCGCGACTCAGTGAACGAGAGCGCGATGGTGACCAGAATGAAACCGTAGACAAAAATTACACTCGCCGCGACGGTCGGCGATAAGACTAGCTTCGGCAGCCAGCGATCAGCGGAGGGAGTGGAAATCAAATTCAACGCCAGCAGAAAATGTCGTCATATTTACCGAAGGCAAGTATCCACAAAGGCGCCTACCGCAGCACAGTGTGAATTAGCTGTGGTCTCGGCCATCCTGGATTTTCGGCCGCGCCGAGAATGACGCCAGTGGTGGTGCCACGCTGACTACTTCGTTTTCGAAGCTTTAACCAGCGCCGCCACCGCATCCTTGCTCGACATCGACGAGTTCATATATTTGGCGATGACGTCAACGATTGCGCCCTGCGTGGCTGACGGCAGCGCCATGCCGTGTGCGAAACTTGCGACCAGTGTGCCGCTCTTCGCCGTGCTGTCAAAGTCCGCCATCGACTTGGTCGCGCAGGCATCAAACTTCGCTTTGCTCACACCAGGACGCACTGGGATCGAGCCTTTGTTCAGGTTAAATACTTCCTGAAACTCCGGGCTCATGATGGCGGTGGCGAGATCAAGCTGGCCCTTCTTGGCATCCGCTGCCTTGACGTTGAACATCGCGAATGAATCAACGTTGAACGTGTACGAATTGGCGGTGCCGGGGGCCGCGACACAGGCGTAATCCTTGCCACTGACTTTGTTGGCTGCGGTGAATTCTCCCTTGGCCCAATCGCCCATAAACTGCATGCCGCCCTTGCCGTTCATGATCATGGCCGTGGCCAGATTCCAGTCGCGACCGGGTGCATCTTTGTCGATGTAGGTCTTGATTTTGGCGAGCGTGTCGAACGACTTGAGCATGGTCGGGCTTGCCAGTGCGGTCGCATCAAGCTTCACCAACGCATCGTTGTAGAACTTGGCGCCACCGATGCCGAGCACTACCGATTCAAACACGGTGGCGTCCTGCCACGGTTGTCCGCCGTGCGCGACTGCGACCAGTCCATGCGCCTTAAATTTGTCGGCGAGCGCGAAAAATTCGTCGTAATTGGTCGGCGCTTTTCCGCCGGCTTTATTCAATGCGTCTTGATTGATCCACAACCAGTTGACGCGGTGAACGTTGACCGGGGCTGCGACGTAGTTGCCCTTGTACTTCATGATGTCGGCCACGGCTTTGGGCAGCAATTTGTCCCAGTCTTTCGCCGCATCATTGATGATGCCGAGCGAGCCTTCTTTTGCC
>JAYUWL010000269.1:0-3012 GCA_043753585.1 Burkholderiales bacterium | reverse complement strand
CGCTGCGCAGCGTCTGATTGCAGCGGGGCACGTGTTCGCGCGAAACGGTGCGTTAAAAGTTGCACTGTCGAAGCCGAGCGCAACCGTTCATGATGACGTCGAACTCGAAATCGAAGCCAGCGAACTGGATCGTTTCGTCTCGCGCGGCGGACTCAAGCTCGAAGGGGCGTTAAGCCGCGTTGCCCTCAACGTCAAAAATCGGTATTGCCTCGACGTCGGTCAGTCGACCGGTGGTTTTTCTGATTGTCTGTTGCAACGCGGCGCGGCGCATGTGGTGGGCGTGGACGTCGGGCATGCCCAGTTGCACCCGCGCATACGAGCGGATGCTCGGGCGACGTGTATCGAGGGCTTCAACGCGCGACTGCTTGATGCCGCGAGGCTTGTCGGAGCGGCGCTGCCGCGACCCACATCGGAAGCAAGCCACGTCGGGTCGCAGCAGAGCCGTTCCTACTGTAGTGGGTTTGATTTAATTGTCGCCGACGTTTCCTTTATTTCGCTCACCAAAGTTCTACCGCGTTGGCCCGCACTGTTGGCTGCGCAGGGCCGCGTGCTGAGTCTCGTGAAGCCGCAGTTTGAAGTCGGCGCTGACAAGCTCGCCCGTGGCGGCATCGTTCGCGATGAATCGCTCTACGTAACGGTTGAGAAAACTATCCGGCGTGCCTGTAGCGACGCGGGTCTCAACGTGATCGATTATTTCGCCAGTTCAATGACCGGAACTGATGGCAATCGCGAATTTTTCGTTTATGCAGAAGCGGCGGAGAAAGCATGAGCAAACTTAGCCGAGCCGCAGCCGATGAGTTTCGCGGCTATTGTCTCGAACTACTCGACAGCCTTTCACCTCATGCGGGCACAGCCGGGATAGCAGCCAGGCGAATGTTCGGCGGTGTCAGTTTTTCCATTGATGGCAAGACTTTTGCCATCATTGCCATGGATCGGTTGTGGCTCAAGGCGGATGACGAAACGCGTGCTGTATTTGAGCAAGCCAGTTGCGAAAGTTTTACCTATGCCACGGCAAAGACGACGCGCACTATGAACTATTACACGGCTCCCCCGGAGGCTATGGAGTCCGCTGCGCTGATAAGGCCGTGGGCCGAACTCGCCTGGGGCGCAGCACTTCGCGCTGCCGCAAATGAACGCGGCAAAAGCACAACAAAGAAAACAAAGCAAAAGTGAACAATATTTCATTCGAATTTTTTCCGCCGAACACGCCAGAGGGAGCGCTGAAGCTGCGCGCAGTCACGCAACAACTCGGCACTTTGTCGCCCGAGTTTTTCAGCGTGACTTACGGCGCGGGCGGTTCCACGCGAGACAAAACGCTGGCCACCGTACTCGAAATTATTCAATCAGGCCACGCCGCCGCGCCGCATCTTTCCTGCATCGGCGCGACCCGACAAAGCATCGCCGAAACGCTTGTGCTGTACAAAGCAAAATGCATTCGCCGAATCGTCGCGTTGCGTGGCGACATGCCTAGCGGTACAGGCGCGATGGGTGACTTTGCCTACGCCACTGATCTCGTGCGCTTTATCCGTGAGGAGCATGGCGACGACTTCTTCATCGAGGTTGCGGCTTACCCCGAGTACCACCCGCAATGCCGTTACGCCGAGCAGGATCTCAACAATTTCGTGACCAAAGCCAGGGCCGGAGCGCACTCGGCCATCACACAGTTTTTCTTCAACGCAGACGCGTATTTTCATTTCGTCGATGAAGTCAGGAAACGTGGAGTCACCATCCCCATCGTACCCGGCATCATGCCATTCCACAATTTTTCGAAGATCGCCCGCTTTGCTGCGAAGGACGCCATCGACGTACCGCGCTGGATCGCGCACAAGATGGAAGGCTTCATGGACGACGCCGCGTCGATCCGGGCGTTTGGCGCAGACGTCATCACGCAGCTTTGCCAGCGTCTGATTGACGGCGGCGCGCCGGGCATCCATTTCTATACGATGAATCAGGCACCATTGACAAACGAAATCGTCACCCGTTTGCGAGCAAAAGCCGCTTAACCGAAGGAAAATCAGCATGAGCAACCACGTCATTCACACCGATAAAGCCCCCGCCGCCATCGGCCCTTACTCGCAGGCCATCAGCGTCGATTTCGCGTTCAAGGGCACGGTGGTTTTCTGTTCGGGTCAGATCGGGCTCGACCCCGCAACCGCTAACTTGCGCGAAGGCTTCGAGGCGCAGGTCGACCAGGCTTTCGCCAACATGCAAGCGGTCGTCGCCGCAGCCGGCGGCGAGCTTGCGGGCATCGTCAAACTCACGCTATTCCTCACCGATCTCGCGAACTTCGCGGTGGTCAATGCGAAGATGGAATCGTTGTTTCAGAAACCGTACCCGGCGCGCTCGACGGTGGGTGTGGCGTCGCTGCCGAAAGGTGCGCTCTTTGAAGTGGAGGCGACATTGGTGGTTTAGTCGGTGTCAAATCGCCACCGGCACTGCAACCCCCAACTGCGCCGCAATAGGAATTAACGCGGGCATGATGGTCTCGTGCAGCGCCACTCCGTCCGCCAATTGCTTGCGCTTGCGGGCTAATCCACCTTCTCCCGGCAGACGAACTCGCTCAACTCCAGGACGTGGTTTCGATGCGTGCGAAATTTCGCGCAGGTGATCTGTTTGGCGCTCCAGCGCGGCGCGGCCGCCAAATGCTTCCGGGTCAATCACCTGCACGAAGACATTGGCTCCCCAGCCTTCGGACGGATCGGCGCGGCCAAATCCTGTCAAGCCCGCAGTCATTGATTCGATCATCAGACCCAGGCCAAATCCTTTGTGGCCCGCATCCATACCACCCAGCGGCAGCAGCGCGCCCTTGGGCTCCACGTAGGCCACCGACGGGTCGTCGCTGCCCATGCCTTCGCTGTCAACAAACCAGACCCCCGGTGCACGCTTGCCCTCTTTCATCAGGCGCATTGACGGGCCGTTCGCGGTGATCGAGCTTGAGATGTCGATCATGATCGGATCGCCTCCCGTCGGGATGCCGATGGCAATCGGATTCGGCGTCATGATCGGCGTGAT
>JAYUWL010000268.1:0-3032 GCA_043753585.1 Burkholderiales bacterium | reverse complement strand
GCAGCTCCTGCAACCCGGTCACACGTTGCTATGCATTTCGCGCAAAACCAGCGCCTTGCTCGCGGATCAGGCGGCGAGCGCCACCGATGCAACTTTAGAACAATGGCCGCTTGATCTCGCAGACGGAGGGCCCGTAAGCATCAGGCTTAAGGAATGGTTACACGCCCAGGACGGCAGCCAGTTCGCCAGCGCCACGCTCATCAACAACGCCGCCGCGCTGCCAAAAATCTCATCGCTCGCCGATGCCGATTTTGGCAATATTGCGCGGGCCATGCGCGTTAACCTCGAAGCGCCGATGCAGCTTACCGCTGCGTTTCTGAACGCGACGGGCAACTGGCCAGGTGAGCGCAAAGTGCTCAACATTTCGTCAGGTAACGGTCGCCACGCGATGGCCTCACAATCGATCTACAGCGCAGCAAAAGCGGGCATGGATCACTACACGCGCTGTGTCGCGCTGGAAGAATCGACGCGTCAGAATGGCGCAAAGCTTTGCTCGCTCGCTCCCGGCATCATCGACACTGATATGCAGACGCACTTGCGCAACACCGATCCTGCCGATTTCCCGAGCCATGCGACGTTTGTGACATTCAAGGAAAACGGCGATCTGCTGACACCTGAAGCTGCCGCAAAACGTGTACTCGACTATCTGGCGCGCGCCGACTTCGGCAGCAATCCAGTGGGTGATGTGCGTGACCCGGCCTAACGTGAATTTGACGCCGGGTTCATGAGTTTGCCACGCCCCACGGCACCGTCGAAAGACGATACCGAGCTGTTGCCGCCGTTCGCCGGCCTCACGCGTGAGCAGGTCGAAGTGCCCGTCACGCCAGCTGACATCGTCCGCGCGACAGACTTTCTTTTATCGCAGCGTTTTGTCGGGTTCGACACCGAATCAAAGCCCACCTTTGCCAAAGGCGAAGCGGCGAGCGGCCCGCATGTCGTGCAGTTTGCAACGCTTGATTGCGCCTATATCTTTCAGGTTCATCGCGACCAGTCACGCGAGGCGCTGGCTGCGCTTTTGCAATCGCAAACGATGGTCAAAGTGGGATTCGGACTTAAATCGGATCGTGGCCACATCCAGCGAAAACTGGGTGCGCAGCCTCTTGCGATCCTTGATCTCACGACCTACTTCAAACATCAGGGGTACAAGAACGAAGTCGGCGTTCGCGGTGCCGTCGCGATGGTGTTGCAACAGCGCTTCCAGAAGTCGAAGCGGATCAGCACCAGCAACTGGGCGAACCTCACGCTCACTGACGCCCAGTTGCTGTATGCCGCGAACGATGCATACGGGGCCATTCGCGTTCTCGATGCGCTGAACGTCCCGGACAGCGAGCTGCCGGTAATCAAGCTTGAGGAGCCAGAGTAACCGCCTGCAAACCCGCCAGGATCTGGGGCAGGGCAGTTCCCTCACTACGCGATTTTGCAAAGGTACTGATGGCTTGACAATGTAGCCGCAAACAGCTGTGAACCTTGCTTGACAGTTTTCTGGTGGCCGGGGAGCGAATGGCTTATGCATTGGCAAGGCCGCATTGATGTGAGCGCGGTGCGCGCCGAATTCGATCAGATGATGAGGAATACGACTTTCAGGTGTTCCGCATCACCACCGAAATTTCAAAGCAGGTGTTTCCGATCTCGCCTGACACGGATAGCCCTGCGTTCCGCGCCGGTCTGGATCACCTTCATGGTGCCTGCCTGGTAGCGCCGGTCAGCGAACCGGAGGGTCAAAAGTCTGGCCGACTTTTAACGCGGCATCAGTTCTCCGCAGCTCCAGCACTGCTCGAATCCACCCTCTACCAATTCTCCGCAGCCGCAGCGCCAGCGTCGTTGCGGCACATTTTGCAGCGCGTGAAGCAATTCGCGGGCTCTCGCCTCCTGATTGGGTTCAAGGAGCCAGATTTCCGGAAGGCATTGATCCGGCGGCAAATCGCCGATACCACCGGCAAGAAAAGTCCGTTGCACGCTGATGACGACTCCTTCGCGCTCAAGGCAGTCTGCCCATAGCGTCGCAATGGCAAGGTTGGGAGCTTGAGTCAGTCGTAGCATCAACTGTGAGCATAGCGGACAGAGTCGACAGTGGACGATGTAGCGCCATCACGGGTTATCGCGAAGCAAACTGACCGAGTTCATATGCATAATCCGGCGTATTGGCGCGGGTAATTGCCCGCGAAGAGAGGAAAACTATGAAACGTCGTACCTTCCTGCATGCCAGCGCAGGCGCAGTGCTGGTTCCCGGAGCGCTGTTCGCGCAGGATAAATACCCGAGCAAACCGATCACCTGGATATGCCCTTACGCAGCGGGCGGCAACGCCGACAACCGCTCGCGTCAGCTCGCGAAGGTTATGAGTCAAGTGCTCGGGCAACCGATCGTAATCGACAACAAAGCCGGTGCCGGTGGCAATATAGGCACTGAAGCTATTGCCAAAGCCAAGGCGGACGGTTACGTGATCGGAATGGGCAACTTTGCGCCGCTCGCGGTCAATCACGCGCTCTTCAAAAAAATCGGGTTTGACCCAATCAACGATCTGGTGCCGATCATGCTGATTGAGCGCGGACCGCTGATTCTGATGGTGCGCACCGATTCGCCGTTCAAGACTGTGAAGGACATCGTGGCCGCCGCCAAAGCAGCCCCCGGCAAATACAGCTACGGCTCAGGCGGCATCGGTGGAACGCATCATTTGAGCGGTGCACTCCTTGAGCATGACGCCGGAATTGATTTGATCCATGCGCCGTACAAGAGCGGATCAGCCGCTGCAACTGATTTGATGGGCGGCCAAACACATATGCAGTTCGAGCAAATGTATACCGCCATGCCATCGATTCAGGGCGGCAAATTGCGCGCGCTGGCGATCACCAGCAAAACGCGCTCGCCTCTGCTGCCGAACATTCCGACGATGGCCGAAGCCGGATTTCCGTTGGTAGAAGTGCTTAACTGGCAAGGCATTGTCGGCCCGAAAGGCCTGCCGGCCGATTTGGTGAAACTGCTCAATTCGGCAGGCAACAAGGCCTTGCAGGACAAGGACGTGCGTGAACGCATG
>JAYUWL010000267.1:0-3056 GCA_043753585.1 Burkholderiales bacterium | reverse complement strand
TCGCGGCGGCGAGTTGTGTGATCGAGATCGATGACGTGTTGGTTGCGATGATGGTTTCGGGTTTGAGTGCAGCGTCGAGATCCTTCAGGATTTTGATCTTGAGGGCTTCGTTTTCAGTCGCCGCTTCGATCACATAGTCGCAGGCGCTGAGGTCGGCGAGCGTTTGCGTCGTCTTGATGCGCGACATAGCGGCAGACTTTTTTTCGGCGGTGATTTTTTCTTTCTTGAGCAGGCGCTCAAGGCTGCCGCTGATCGTGGCGACGCCTTTGTCAAGCGCTGCGGAGTTCACGTCGAGTATCAGTGCGTCAATGCCCGCAACTGCGCATGCCTGCGCGATGCCATTACCCATGGTGCCTGCGCCGACGATGCCTACGAGTTTGATGGTCATGTTTGTGATTTCCTTATGTCCGTATGTGTTGGTCTGATTTTACGAGCCGAAGCCTGCGCCATGACCACCACTTGCCTACAGGCAAAATGGCGGCGATGACACGACAACAATTAACGATCGGCGTCGCCGCCGCGCTCGCCGCCGGATTGATGTGGGGACTCGTCTTCGTCGCGCCACTGTTGCTGCCCGACTATCCGGCAACGCTGTTGACCTTTGGTCGCTACCTGGCGTTTGGGCTGGTGACGCTGCCCATTGCATGGTGGCAACGCGCCGCGTTGAAGCGTTTGACGCGGGCGGACTGGTGGCTGGCCATCAAGCTTTCTCTGGTGGGCAACATCATTTACTACCTCGCGCTTTCGGCTGCAATCCGGCTGGCGGGTGCGCCGCTGCCGACGCTGATTATTGGCACCCTGCCGGTGGTGATTGCGGTCTGTTCGAACCTTGGGGACCGACAGTTTTCATGGGCGCGCTTGTTGCCGTCGCTTGTGTTGATTGGGCTCGGGTTGTTGTGTGTCAACGCCGATCAACTGGCGCGGCTTGATGCCAACAACGCGGTCGCAGCCTATGCGATGGGAGCCGGTTTGGCAGTCGTCGCGAATGCGGCCTGGACGTGGTATCCGATTCACAACGCGCGCTGGTTGAAGGCGCATCCGGCGCACTCGTCAACGACCTGGGCGTCAGCGCAGGGGATCGCTACGTTGCCGATGGCTGTGGTCGGATTGTTGGTGTCAGTTGTGTATTTGCAGGCGACGGGAGATGCGCGTTTCGCAACCTCGTTGTGGGGGCCGCAACCAGCGAAGTTCTGGCTCTTGATGCTGGTGATTGGCTTCGGCGCGTCGTGGCTCGGCACCTTGCTGTGGAACATCGCGAGCAAAAACACGCCGACTGCGCTGACCGGGCAGTTGATTGTGTTTGAGACACTGGCAGCGCTTGGCTATGCGTATCTCGTGTATCAGCGTGCGCCAGGTGGCTTTGAGATAACGGGGATCGCGCTGTTGGTGCTTGGCGTTATTGTTGGGGTTCGGGCGTTAGCTTCGAAGAAACTGTAGGAGCGGCTTTGCTCCTGCAAAAGCTTCCAGCCTAGCGAGCGACCGACTGTCAACGGCACGATCTTCTCGTTGCCAAACGCAAATTCATCAGGCGGCGTCCACGTCTCGCGTTGCAGCGTAACCGTACCGGCGTTGCGTGGCAGGCTGTAGAACGCTGCGCCGAAGCGGCTGGCGAAGTCATCGAGCTTGTCGAGTGAGTTGTCGGCAGCAAACGCTTCGGCGTAAAGCTCCAGCGCCGCGTGCGACGTGAAGCAACCCGCCGCGCCGCAGCACGCTTCTTTGGAGTTTTTGGCGTGTGGTGCGCTATCGGTGCCGAGAAAAAATTTAGGCGAGCCCGAGGTTGCGGCATCGATGAGCGCCAGGCGATGCGTCTCGCGCTTCAAAATCGGCAGGCAGTACAAATGTGGACGTATGCCGCCGGTGAATATTGACGTGCGGTTGTAGAGCAGATGTTGCGGTGTGATGGTGGCCGCGATATTCGGGCCACTCGCGGCGACAAATTGCGCAGCCTCGCGCGTTGTAATGTGTTCCACCACAATTTTTAGCGCCGGGAAATCGCGCACGATGTGTTGCAACGCGCCTTCCACAAAGACCGCTTCGCGGTCGAATATGTCGGTCGCTGGGTCCGTCACCTCGCCGTGAACGCACAGGACGACCCCGTGCCGCTGCATCGCGTCGAGAACCGGGTAAACATTTTTCAGCGCCGAGACGCCGGAATCGGAATTGGTGGTCGCGCCTGCCGGGTAATACTTGAACGCATGCACGAATCCGCTCTCGGCGACGCGGGCGACTTCATCGGGCGAAGTATTGTCGGTAAGGTAGAGCGTCATCAACGGATCAAACGCGAAATTCGCTACATCCGATCCGCACGCCTGCAAAATTCGCTCGCGATAACCTGAAGCGATGGCCACGGTGGTCACCGGCGGCTTCAAATTCGGCATCACCAGAGCGCGACCGAACTGCCTTGCGGTGAACGCAACGACGGCAGAAAGCGCCGCGCCGTCCCGCAGGTGAAGATGAAAATCGTCGGGTCGCCCCAACGTCAGCGTGGTCTTATTGTGCATATCGTGCATGGCGCGAGCATCTTTTCGGCAAACTGCTAGGATTGAATTATGGCTTCTCAATCTGCTCACGACCACGCAGGACACCAGCATCCGCATGCGGAACCCGTGGCGCTATTGCCGACGCCCGCAAACGCTTTATTGCTGGCGCGTCGCCTGGTCAAGGAAAGCGGCGGCCGCAACACGGGTGCCCGGCGGAATGTTCTGGCTTGCCTGATCGCCGCCGGGCGCGCGCTGTCGCACAGCGAAATTGAGGCGCAACTGGCCGATTCCGACCTGGATCGGGTGACGCTCTACCGCGTGCTGGAATGGCTGGTCGAGCAATCAATGGCGCACCGTGTCGGCGGTCTGTCAGGATTTGATCGCGCCATGCGCTTCGCCTTCAGCCGCCCGGAACACGGTCATGCCCACGCCCATTTTCAGTGCGTCCAATGCGGCACGACGATGTGTCTGGACGAAGTTGCGGTGCCCACGTTGTCGGTGCCAGGCGGCATTCAATTGCAGGGGATTGAGCTCGCCGCTTATGGCTTCTGCGCGCGTTGCGCCGGACAAAACAAG
>JAYUWL010000266.1:0-9336 GCA_043753585.1 Burkholderiales bacterium | reverse complement strand
CCGGCTTCCCGAGCCCGCAAAAAATCCACAAAATCCTCCACCTCCGCCAGACGCTGCGGCGGCAGGGTGGCAATCTTCTCAATCAATATCTGTTGGGATTGCGTCATGGCTACATCCTCTCGGCGGCGGTTTGCCGTGCGCTGGTGCCCGTCGCAACCGTGGCTGCAAGCGAGGCCTGCGCAATCACCGTATCAAGCATCTCCATCACAAAGCGCTGCTTCGGTTTCGGCAACTGGCTGATGCGGTCAATCTGCTGCTGAAGGCGCGGCGTCGGGCCGCGCTTGTTGCTGGCCTTCTCAATGTTCTGACCGAGCAGCTCCTCGGTGGTCAAGCCCAGCACCTGCGCCAGCACTGGCAACATCGAGGCTGGCAGGCGCAGGCGGCCGCCCTCATAGTGAGCCAGCGTCTGCTGCGCTACACCGAGTGATTCGGCCAGATCGGTCTGGGTCAGGTTCTGCGCCTTGCGCGCCACGGCAATGCGCGCGCCCAAGTCCTTAAAAAAGTGCTCATCTTTCATGCTCAAACAGCCTGTGCGAATTGCCAATGAAACGATGAGTATAGGGGTGAAAATGGGGGATGAGCTTCACAACACTCTAAAAACGGGTATTCAGCAACAGAGTTATTTTTACTCCAAACCCCTTGACACGTTTTTAGCCAGGAGCCGAAACCCATGCCCCGCATCAGTGTCAGTGAACTCAAGCGGCTAAAGGATGAAGTGTCGGTGCAGCGCTTGGTGGAGGAACAGCAGGTACCAGACTGTAAGCCATGATTTATGGGGCTTGGCGCCCGATTAGGCGTGTCTCCGATTTGGACAGCGGAAGTGCTTTCCTGCACGCTTCGCGCTTTACTCTTTGCGCTGGGAGTAGCGCGTAAACCTCAGCAAGACGCTCATTGCACAGATTATGGACTTCGTGCCATGGAAGTGCTTTTGCAGAATTGTTGCCTGTCGCAACGGCGATCACTTTGTAGCGCACTTTTCAGGCGCCGAGCGGTTTCGCGCCATGGCTTTCGCGCAGCGCGTGCCGGGAGCGCTTCGGGATACCGAGCTGTGCCCGGGCACACTATCGCAAGGCGAAGGCATCGATCAAGCTGCACACGCTCCCCGATTTGCGCGGCAGCATCCGCGCTTCATTCACCTCTCAACCGGGAGGATGGCCGACGTCGTCGGATCGACGCGAGGGTTGGAGCCGGCTTCTTTTGTGCCTTCGCGCGAGGGCGTAAAGCACCCGGACGGTTTGGTCGTCGTGCTGGACGCTTTATCGGTCACGGAGTCCGTGCTGATTACGCTTGATCCGGGATGGGCGCGTGCAATGCTGGCGGTGCTTTTTGGAGACTGTGCGAGCGTGACATGCACGAATAACGCCAGTGCCGTCACCGTCAAGACCGCTTTCAACGCACAGAAATCGATTCGATTCTTCGCGCCCCGTTGCCTCATTCGTGCCCTGAAAACGCCTCAACATCGTGTGTGAGGCGAAGCGCATCAAGCGAGCGTATCCCGGCAGATTAGCACGACCGATTCGCGCTAAAAAGTACCCTCGAATTTGGAGCGTTTTCGGCACCCGGCGGTCACCGGCGCGAGCGCGTTGGGTGGAAATCTATGCGCTCTCAGCCGCGAGCGTCCACTTACCCTTGTTGGCTAGCGAGTTCATTTTGCAGCGATGAGCAAATGCGGCCTGCGCAGCCTTGTAGTTTTCCTGCTTGCCTTTCCACACTTTGAGTGCGCTGAAATGCAGCGCTCGGCTGTAGCTAAAGGTCAGTGGCCACGGATTATTTTTGCCGAGATTCATCTCATTCAAATGCGCGGCGGAATCAATGTCCGACTGGCCGCCCGACAGGAAAACGATGCCGGGCATTGCGCTGGGCACTGTGCGCTTCAGACATTCCAGTGTGCGCGCACCGACTTCAGCTTGCGATGCACGATTCTTGGCGTCCTTGCCCGAGATCACCATGCTTGCCTTGAGGATCGTGTGCTCCATCGATACGTGGTTGTCAGCCATCTGACCCATGAGCGTGCGCAGTACGGCTTCGGTCACGTTGAATGATGTGTCGATGTCGTGATCGCCGTCAAGCAACACTTCCGGCTCGACCACTGGAACGATTCCCGCTTCCTGACAAATCGCGGCGTAGCGGGCGAGCGCATGTGCGTTGGCCCAGATACAGCGCGAGGTCGGGATACCGTCACCAATCGTGATTACTGCGCGCCATTTTGCGAACCGTGCGCCAAGCGCAAAATATTCTTTCATTCGCGCTTGCAGATTGTCGAGACCGTCGCTGATCAACTCGCCAGGTGCGGCAGTCAGATTTCGCGTGCCCGCGTCAACCTTGATGCCTGGAATCACGCCAATGCTATTCAGGTAATCCGCGAACGGCACGCCCTTGCTGGTCTTCTGGCGAAGCGTTTCATCATGCAGAATCACACCAGAGATCGTGGATTTCATCGCCGGTGTGGTGAACAGCATCTCGCGGTAAATCCGGCGCATCTCCTCGCTGTCGGGGATGTTGGCGGCGGCAAAACGTTTCGCGCAAGTGCCAGCGGATTCGTCGGCGGCGAGTAAGCCTTTGCCGGGAGCGACCATTGCGGCGGCGGTTTGTGCGAGCAGGGCTTTATCCATGGGGTCGTGTGATCGAATGTAGTTGAAGAGCTGTTTTGATTGTAGTCAGGTTTTGAACCTATCGTCGGGCACGCTTCACTACAAGCGATATCGCGACGCCGAACAGGATGGCCCATTCGAGCGCCATCAGCAAGGTCGCGGCAAACGTTGCGATGAGGGTAATACGCTCAAATTTGTCTGACAAAAGATAGCGAATTTCCCGTCGGTCAATCAAGTTCCACGCCACCAGAAACAGGATTGCCGCGACGGCGGCAAGCGGCAAATACTGCGCCAGCGGAGCGACAAAGAACAGGATCGACACCAGAAAAACTGACGCCATAATGGCTGAAAACGGCGTCATGGCGCCCGCTGCCGCATTCACACCCGAGCGGTTGAACGATCCGCTGGCCGGGTACGACGAGAAGAACGAACCGAAAATATTCGCAAGGCCTTGCCCCAAAAACTCCTGATTGCCGTCGAGTTTCTCTTTGCGTCGTTTCGCCATCGCCTGCCCGATTGACACCGCTTCAGCGAGTGCGAGCAAGGTCATGGCGATTGACGGGATCACAAGTAACTTGATCGTGTCGAGCGAAAAATCTGGTATCGACCACGGTGGCAGCGCGCCCGGAAGCGCGTCTACGGTCTTGATCGTCAACGTGGGATCAACCCACTTTGCAAACAGCGCGACGAGGCTGCCCGCCACTACGGACACCAGCATCGCAGGAACGATGCGATTAAGCGGCTGCCACATCAGGGCAGTGACCAGCGTGATGCAACCGATGACCAACGTGACGCCTTGCACCTGCGAAATGTGCGCGCTGAATTCCACGATGGTTTGCGCCACGGAAGCACCACGCGTGATTTCAACACCGAAGAAATTGCGGATCTGAGAATTCACAATCAGCACCGCTGCGCCCGCTGTGAAACCGACGATCACGGTGTGCGAAACATAGTCGATCAGCTTGCCAGCGCGAGCGAGTGACAGCAGTATTTGCCACACACCCACCATGAAAGCGAGCGTGATGACGAGCGCTACATAGCGGGGAGATTCCGGCGTCGCAAGCGGCGCCATGATCGCGAGCACGGTCAGCGAAATCGCATTCGCCGGACCGGTCACCATTACGCGCGATGAACCGAACAGCGCTGCGATCACGCACGGAATCATCGCCGAATAGAGACCGTAAGCGGGCGGCATACCGGCAAGCGTAGCGAACGCGACCCCTTGCGGCAGCACGACGATGGCACCTGTAAGGCCTGCGAGGATGTCGGCGCGAATCGTTGCTTTATCTTTCAGTAATGGAAGCCACGAAAGAAACGGGAAATATCGCGTCATCGCCTGCCGCTACACTCGTTGCTGCCCGTGATAGAGCCGCACAACATGTTCGGCTTCCGCGAAGAACAACCAGCGTTCAACGAGTAGCCCCGCAACGCAAATCGTTGAGGCCGCCCAGAACCACTTCGTGAAATAACAAAGCACCATCGGCAGAATAAATCCGCAGCTAATCGCCACCCATCGCAACAGGCGGGCTCTTTCGCGGGCTACCGAAAAGCCGAATTCGTTGGTCAAAAAGGTGCCGTGCGAATGGCCAACATCAAGCAGGCGCACGTTGCCCTGCTTGAAGCCGAGCGCATCGTTCATCGTGTGCGTGACGCGGGGATGTTTGAGTAGGTAGACGAGGTACAACGCGAGTCCAAGCGCCAGCAAAATTATCGCGACCATCGGCTTGCCGATCGGGCCTACGCCGGCGGGTCGAAGCGACAGAACAGCTGGCAGGAAAACCGCGCCGCTCATCAAGCCGAACAGCACATACTTCGTCGGTGTCATCCACGTATTCCAGCGTGGGACCGTGCGCAGACAACCGTAAATCATGCCAGTGCAGAAAAGGATTGCAACGGCAATCGCGATCAACAGCCACAGCGTGACAGGCGTGATTTGCGACCAGCCGAAATGCAGGGCGGCGAGGTGCAATGACGCGAGCGGGTAAAGCAAAACTGCTAGCAATCCTTCGCGCGACAGCCACGAAGTTTTGATGCGTGTGAGCGAATAGATCGCGTTCTTGCGATTGGCCAGATGCAGGGTAGAGGATACGAGGCCTGCGGTGATGAAGAGTCCTGCGATTAGCGCGCCCTTGTAGAACGTCGCTCCATCCATGCGAATATGATCTGCCATCATTGATGCGATCAGCAGCCAGACGAGCAAGCCAAGTCCGGCACCAGACGACACCGTAAAAAAGATAACCGAGAGCGCAGGTTTCATAACTGAATCAGGCGATTGACGAACGCTTTCGCTTTGTCGCTCAAACCCTGACGAAGGGGCAAATCAGTTTTGATTTCAACCGGTTTGCGCGGTGATAAATACGCGTTGGTCGGCTTGTAACCCAAGTCGTCAAGCATCGACTGTCTGCAGCGCGAGTCGGCAAGCAGAGAGACTTTTGATTGCGGATCGTCGTAGTCACCGAAGTGTCGGGCATGCGTTGGGCAGGCGAGTACGCATGCCGGTTGCCGATCCTCAACCGCGAGTTGCGTGTCGTAAATGCGATCAACACACAGCGTGCATTTCTTCATCACACCCTTGTCTTCATCGAGTTCGCGTGCGCCGTACGGGCAAGCCCAGGCGCAGTAGTTGCAACCCATGCAGCGACTCGGATCCACGAGCACGATGCCGTCTTCTGCGCGCTTGTAGCTGGCTCCGGTCGGGCAAACCGTCACGCAGTGAGCTTCTTCACAATGCATGCAGCTCATGGGAACGTTTACCGTTTTTGACAGCGGTTCGTGGACGCCTGAATCGGATGACGAGCCGCAGCGATGCGGCGAATACGTCGGGTCGCCTTCAATTTCGTAGCTGCGAATCCGGTTGTACCAGGTGCCGCCGGGAGCCTTGCCCCACGCATCGTAATCCGGTGCGCCACCCATGAGTGATTGCCCGTTCCACTCCTTGCAGGCCACGGCGCATGCGTGGCAGCCAACGCAGGTGTCGAGATCGATGGCGAGGCCGAGTCTCATTGTTTGAACTCCAGTTTTGGCCACACGCCCGTTTCGTTCGCCTTGCGAATTCGCACGCGCAGGTCGTACCAGGCGGCTTGCCCTGTGATCGGGTCGCTATTGGAAAAACGCTCGCCGCTTTTGGCGCGTGTGCTCTCCGATATCAGGTGATTGAGCAGGAAACCGACGGTTGCTTCAGAGGCGTTCTTTGCAAGCCCCCATGCCTCGCTCATCTTGCCAATCGCGTTCCAGGTCCAGACCGTGTTTGCCTCGACACCCTCCATCGTTTTCATCTGGCAGCGAATCTTTCCGTTAGCGGATTCCACCCACACCCAGTCGAGATCATTGAGTCCCAGTTGACGCGCTTTGCTCGTTGCAACGTACAAATAATTTTGCGAAATGATTTGCCGCAGCCATGCGTTTTGCGAGTCCCATGAGTGGTACATCATCATGGGACGCTGCGTAATCGCATGGAGCGGATAGTCGTCGCCCGTCGAATCGGTGGCATACCAATCCGGCAACGGATCGAAGTATTCCGTGAGCCTCGCCTTGTCAACGTCACGTGTTGGCTGCGGTCCTGCGTACAAACCTTTTCCCGCAAGACGAAACTTTTGCAGCGGTTCGCTGTAGAGCTGCGCGATGATGGGATCGGGCCTGGGGATGAACGCTGCGTCCGCCGCCGCCTGCAAATAGTCACGATTGACACCGCGCATCCAGCGTTGATTTTCTGGCCAGTGATGCGCGAAGAAACTCTCGGCTTTGATGTAGTCCTGCCACTGGTTTGGATTCGGCTCACCGCGCAGCGACTTCTCGCCATTCTTGCCGCGAAAGCCACCGAGAAAACCAATGCCCGGAGCGCGCTCATAGTTGACGATGAAGTCGGTGTAGCCCGCAAATTTTTTCTCGCCGTCGGGTTTGACGAACGCCGGAAATTTGAGCCTTGACGCGAGATCAACCAGCACGTCCTGCCACGGCCTGACATCGCGATCCAGCGGCAAAATTGGATGACGAATGGCGTCTGCTGCCGCGTCCGGTTCGCTGATCGGGCGGTCAAGAAAACTGATGGCATCAAAGCGTTCGAGATAGGTCGTATCGGGCAATACCAGATCTGCGAAACGGACCATCTCCGAATCAAATGCATCGGCCACGACGAGAAACGGAATTTTGTGATTGCCGAAGCCGTCATCGGCGCGTGAGTCCGCATCTTTCGCCTTCAACATAGCCTGCGTTTCGGCTGTGTTCATCGCGCTGTTCCACGCCATGTTCGCCATGAACAGGATCAGAGTGTCTATTTCGTACGGATCGCCCTCCACGGCGTTTTTGATCACTGCGTGCATCATGCCGTGCGATGCGAGTGGCGCTTCCCATGAGTACGCTTTGTCGAGGCGCAGCGCGTTGCCGTTGCTGTCCAGCGCCAGCTCTTCGGGGCGCGTTGGAAAACCGAGTGGCGTCTTTGACAACGCGGTGTTGGGCGCGTTGATCAGACTCGCGTCGTTTTCCGGCAGTTGTGCCGGCGGAATAGGGCGAGGGAAGGGTGCTTTGCTGCGAAAATTGCCGGGGCCGTCGAGCGCGCCGATCAGCATCTGAATGAGATGCAGCGAGCGACATGTTTGAAAGCCGTTCGCATGTGCGCTGATGCCGCGCATCGCGTAGAACGCAACCGGGCGACCGACGACTTTATCGTGAACGTTGCCGTAAATGTCGGTCCAGTTGCATGCCACTTCAATGGTTTCGTTAAATGCAACGTGCGCGATTTCGGCAGCGATGCGGCGGATCTGCCCGGCGGGGACGCCGCAGCGGGAGGCGACTGCTTCGGGGGCGTAATCGATGCTTGTGTAGCGTTCCAGGATGAGCGACATCACGCTTCGCACGGCGACTGTTCCCTCTCCTGTAGCGCCGTAGTGGGCGGAGGGTGCGGGCGGTGCTAAAGCAGAGTCAACGTCACTCTGCGTTGCAGTTGCCCTCACCCCAGCCCTCTCCCGCGCGGCGGGAAAGGGGGCCGAACCACGCCAATTCAACGCGGGCGCAACGCCTTTTTCCATCCGCTGCGGCGACTGCGAATTCTGATCCCACACCAGTGGCTTGCCCTCCGAATCGCGCAGAAACAATCCATCTTGCGACGTCCCCGGCGCATCAATCACGAGCCACGGCGCGTTGGTATATCGCGCCAGATACTCGTGATCAATCTGATCGTTCAACAACAGCTCATGCACGATGGCGAGCGCAAACAGGCCGTCGGTGCCTGGACGAATCGGCACCCATTCATCGGCAATCGCGCTGTAGCCGGTTCGCACCGGATTGACCGAGACGAACTTGGCGCCGCGTGACTTGAGTTTGTCGAGACCGATCTTGATCGGGTTGCTGGAGTGATCCTCCGCCACGCCCCAGAGCACAAAATACCTGGCGCGATCCCAGTCTGGCGCGCCGAATTCCCAGAACGAGTAGCCAATAGAGTAGAGGCCCGCTGCGGCCATGTTGACCGAGCAAAATCCGCCGTGTGCCGCCCAGTTTGGTGTGCCAAATTGCTGTGCCCACAGCCCGGTGAGCGCTTGCATCTGATCACGTCCTGTGAAGAACGCCAGTTTCTTCGGATCGGTCGCGCGAATGTGCGCGAGGCGCCTGGTCAGCAGATCAAGCGCGTCGTCCCACGAGATCGGGTCGTAGAGGCCGTCGCCACGCTCGGTGCCGGGCCGGCGAATCATCGGGTGTTGCAGTTTCGCTTTCGAATACTGCTTCATGATGCCCGCACTGCCCTTGGCGCAAAGAACTCCCTGGTTCACGAGGTGATTCCGGTTGCCCTGAATGAAGCGGACGTGCGGCTTGCTCGGCTGGCCGGATTCCCCAGGCTTCTCCTCGATCGTCACATTGATCCCGCACCGGCAGGCGCACATGTAGCAGGTGGTGTGATGCAGCGTCTGTTTACTTCGGTCTTCATACAGGATTTCGCGCGTACCGACGGGCGTCAGGGGCGTCAGCGGCGGCGTGTTCGAGCGGGTGGTTGAAGGCACAGCGGAGGGTCGATAGGGTGAGAGGGCAGCCAGGGTTTAGCTGGCCTCGACATTGTGCCCCAGTCATCCATATGAGTTGATGAACTGGAGGCATTCATGGAACGCCGGGTTTCAAAATAACTAGTCGGCGAGAGTGATTTAGGTGTCTGAGCGAACTCCAAAAAACTACAACTTTGCACCGTAAAGACCACTGCGATTGGGCTAGCTGCCAAATTTACTGATAGTCGATAGTTAAATAAAACCAAACGGACCCCATATGCAACAACCCTTACACAGAAAAGCTGGCTAGATTTGAAAGCGGTCCAGAGCGCATGGATGAGCTGGCACTCTCCGCACCACTGAAGCACGCTGCTGCTGACCTCCATTGTTGGCAATGTCCTACATCAAAGGCGTTCCAGCCCCATCAAAATCTTCATGCTGATTCGTATCTCAAACGCACATTTATCGCGGCTGAAATTGACGTAATTGGTGTTTGGGGTTGGCACATTTATTTTGAAAAATTTGAAACTAGTTGCCTGATCCACGCGTATGTCACGACACAAAACACCGTCGTTTCGCTGTCGTTGTGTTTTCTGTCCCTTTTTAGTTTCCTCAAGGAGTATCCATGAAGCTTGTCCACTTAAGAAGTTTCAGCAAAACGGCGGTAACCGCCGCGATGCTGAGTGCCGCATTTGTCGCCCTTCCCGCGCAGGCCTCCAGCCATCGCGAAGCCCCGAACATAACTCAGTATCCGAAGGTGGACGGCACCGACGTTT
>JAYUWL010000265.1:0-3069 GCA_043753585.1 Burkholderiales bacterium | reverse complement strand
GTGACCAATTGATCCGGCGACAGATGCAGCCAACCGCCTTCCGTGGAATACATCGGCACGCGTTTTTGTGCACCGCCAGCCGCCTTGTGCAGCGGTGTGTTCATGCGGCGACAACGTAAGTCCCACAAGGCGGTATCTACCGTCGCCAGCGCCAGCGCCGTGATCGCGCCGACCGCCGTGGCGTGCGTGTGAAAGAACAGGTCTTTCCAGATCGCCTCGACGTCGTCCGCGTCGCGACCGATAAGTTTTGCTGCAAGATGATCTTCAAGCAACGCCATCACCGACGAGCCGCCCGTGCCGATTGTGTAGCTGTAGCCCGTGCCCTGCGAACCATCGTCGCAGGTGATGCGCAGCATCGGCGTCTCCTGTGTCACGAACGACTGGATGGCGTCCGAGCGCGGCACCGGCGGTGCGAGGTTCACCTGCCAGAGTTCGACTTGGGTGATGCGTGGCATGAGTTGTTTGCTACATGCCCATGTACCTCGGCAACCACAAGCTGATCGCCGGAATGTAGGTCAGGATTACGAGGCTCACCAGGAGCGGTACGAGCCACGGCAGGATCGCTGCCGTCGTTCGCTCAACACTCAATTTCGCCACACGCGCCAGTACAAAGAGCACCATCCCCATCGGCGGATGCAGCAAGCCAATCATCAGATTCAGCACCATCACCAGGCCGAAGTGAACCGGGTCGATACCGAGCTGCCGCGCAATCGGCAACAGGATCGGAACGAGAATGGTGATTGCCGCTGTCGGCTCCAGAAAGCACCCGACAAACAGCATCAATACGTTGGCGAGGAGCAGGAAGAGCCACGGCTCTTTCGTGAAACCCAGCACCCAGTCGGCGATCGCCGCCGTCACGCCAGTCGCCGTTAACATCCAGCCAAAAATTGACGCAGCCGCCACAATGAACATCACCGTCGAGGTCGTCTCGACGGTGTCGAGGCACACCTTCACGAACATGCGCCACGACAGCGTTTTGTACCAGAAGAGCCCGAGCACCATCGCCCACACACAGGCCGCAATCGCACCTTCGGTCGGCGTGAACAATCCCGTCGTCATGCCACCGATCAGAAGGACCGGCGTCATGATCGGCAGCACTGCCTGAAACTTCAATTTCCAGTCGGCCAAAAACAGAATCAACAACGCGACCCCGACGGTGATTTGCGCGTTTGCGCCCCACTGAACGGCGTAGTAAATCGCTGTTGGCCAAATGATCACGACGAGCGTTTCGATGATTGCGCTGCCGAAGCGCTTGAACGAAAACTTGATGTCGCCGCCCCAGCCGTTCTTGTGCGCAAAGTACGCCACGGTGAGCATCATCAAAAGCGCCATCAGCATGCCCGGCAGAATGCCCGCAAGAAACAGCGCGCCCACTGAAACGTTCGCCATCATCGCGTAAATCACGAACGGCAACGACGGCGGAATGATCGGGCCCAGTGTGGCCGATGCGGCCGTCACGCCCACGGCAAATTCAAGATCATAGCCATGATCTTTCATCGCCTTGATTTCGATGGTGCCGAGGCCCGCTGCGTCAGCGATTGCAGTGCCGCTCATGCCCGCAAAGATGACCGAGCCGAGCACGTTCACATGCCCCAATCCCCCCTTCATCCAGCCCACAAGTGACAACGCGAAGTTGTAGATGCGGTTGGTGATGCCCGCGTTGTTCATCAGGTTGCCCGCTAGGATGAAAAACGGCACGGCTAGCAGCGGAAAGCTGTCGATACCGCCGATCATGCGGTGCACGACCGCAAAGCCCGGCAGATCGCCGCTGATGAGGATATAGATGAGTGACGCGCCAGCCATCGCGATGGCCACTGGCAGGCCGCTCGACATCATGAACAGGAAGAGGATTTTCAGCATGACTCGAATACCCTAGCGATCAGCCATGGTGGATTCAGGGCGTTCGAGAACGCTATATCCGCGCTGCCAGTGAATGCGTGCAACGAGGATGGAGCGCACCGTCATCGCCACGAATCCGAACAGGCAAACGCCGTAAACAATATTCATTGGTAAATCGATGATGGTCATATTCGCGCTCTGCAGCTTCATCATCATCTGGACGGTAAACACCGACATGCCACCGAAGAATGCGATGCGCCCGATGTCAACGACCGTCGAGAGCACACGTCCCGCCGTTCTCGGCAAGTAGCGATAGAGCAGGTCGACCTGAATGTGGTTGTTCTTGACCACGCCGATAGTGGCGCCGACGAACACCATGCCGATCAAAAAGTAGCGCGCGATTTCCTCGGTCCAGGCGGCTGAATCGTTCAGCACATAGCGCGTGACAAACTGGATCAGCACCACGACCCCTAACGCCCAGAACAGGGCAAGCGCGATCCACCCTTCAAATGGCGTTCCTTCAAACGATACTTCCTCGTCAACGGCGTGAAATTCGCCGTCGTCGCCCATGACTTTGGGGCCGGAGTCCAGGTCCATGTTTATTCTCGAATGGGTAGGGCGGGCCACCGCCCGCCGTTTGTGGAGAAGGCGGTCACGCGTTGCGTAAGTCGCCTCTGTTGGAGCGGTTGCCGGCTACTTCAACGCAACAATGCGATCAAAGTCTTTCTTGTCGAAGCCGAGTGATTCAAGCGTCGCACCTTTCAGCACGGCTTGCTGGAATCCTGCGCGATCCACGGTGACGATGTTCAAGCCTTTTTTCTTGAATTCTTCAACCAGCTCGCCCTCGCGCTTGATGATTTGCGCTGTGGCACGGGCCGCCGCTTCGCGCGTGACGTCGGTGAAAATTGTCTTCTCTGCGTCGGTTAATTTCGTCCAGACATGCGGCCCGATTTGCGTCACGAGGCCGTCAACAATATGCCCGGTCAGCATGATGTTCTTCTGCACTTCGTAGAACTTTTTCGCTTCAATCGTCGTCAGCGGATTCTCCTGCGCCTCCACCGTGCCGTTTTGCAGCGCGAGATAGACCTCGGCGAACGCAATCGGTGTCGGGTTCGCGCCGCACGACTTCGGTGTCGCCATGTACACCGGCACGTCAGGCACCCGAATCTTCAACCCTTTCATCCCGGCGCAATCGGTAAATGGTTTGTTTGACGTGGTGTGACGCGCGCC
>JAYUWL010000264.1:0-9373 GCA_043753585.1 Burkholderiales bacterium | reverse complement strand
CGTATCTCGTCTTGTGCTTCCGCTGGTATGTGTCTCATGCTGTTCGATGCCATCCCCTATTAACGTTATAGGTCTTAATTGGTTGACTTGTTAATAAATGGAGCTTTCAGTGAAAAGCTATTCGAAGCATACATGCTAAAAAGTCAAAAAATCGACCGCTTCGTCAACGATGTAAACATCTCCAGCCCCAGCGATCCGGCATGGCTGTTGCCGCTCTCTTCCAGCGCTGGCGACCACACACAGATGCCGCATTCACCCGGCAAAATCGCGACGATGCCACCGCCGACGCCGCTCTTCGCGGGCAAGCCGACACGAAACGCGAAATCACCCGCCGCGTCATAGGTGCCGCAGGTCAGCATCAGCGCGGACAACCGCTTGGCTGAACTCGCGTCAATCTCCGCCTCGCCGCTCCACGGATTGACCCCTTGATTGGCGAGGAAGCACACGGCGCGCGCCAGCTCCACGCAGTTCATCTCGATGGCGCAGTGGTGACAATACGCGTGCAGCACTTCGCCCACCTTGTTGTGCATATTGCCGAAGCTCTTCATGAAATGCGCCATCGCGGCATTGCGCGAAGAGGTGCTGATTTCGGACTGCGCGACGCGTCGGTTGTAGGTGATGTCGGCGACGCCCGCGAGCTTGCGCACGAAGTCCACCAACGCGTTTTCCGCATTCACAAAACGCGTCGAGAGCATGTCGGTCACCACCAGCGCACCGGCGTTGATGAAGGGATTTCTCGGAATGCCCTGCTCCCGCTCCAGCTGTACTAGTGAGTTAAACGGACTGCCCGACGGCTCCCGCCCCACGCGCGTCCAGAGCGAATCGCCCTCGCGCTGGAACGCAAGCGTCAGCGCGAAAAGCTTGGAGATAGATTGAATCGAAAAGCGCTTCGTCGCATCGCCCACGGAATAAACATTGCCCGCGAAATCGACAACCGCCATACCAAACTGATCCGGCGCAACGTTCGCCAGTTCGGGAATGTATGAGGCCACCTTGCCTTCGCCGATGATGGGTTTCAGTGCGGCGTGAATGCGTTCAAGCGTGTCTTGGTAGTCCATGCGGGGGCATTATCCGCATCTGGTGGATGCCGCATTGCATTAGCAGCTAAAAAAAGCAGCCGTCTCAGTATGGGGACGTCTGCCGTGAGGCGCCTGAGGACAGCGATCGTTCGAGCTTCTCACTGCGTCCGCTTGAGCAAATATCGGTCGTAAAAAGTCGTCATCGCAGCGAACTGAAAATCCGCATTTGCTTTTTTTGCGAACCCATGGCCTTCGTCCTCAGCCAGTAGGTACCAGACGGGTGAGCCGTTGGAGCGCACTTTTTTCACGATTTGCTCCGCCTCGGTGTAGGGCACGCGGGGGTCGTTTTTGCCGTGACTCACCATCAGTGGCAGTTTGATCTTGTCGGCATGAGTCAGCGGTGAAATGCTGTCCAGAAATTTGCGCATGTCCGGGTCACGCTCGTCGCCGTACTCGCTGCGGCGCAGGTCGCGGCGATAGGTTTCGGTGTTCTCCAGAAAGCTCACGAAGTGCGATATTCCCACCGAGTTGGACGCTGCGGCGAGGCGGTTGCCGTACATGACCGAAGCTGCCAGCACCATGTAGCCGCCATAGCTGCCGCCCATCACGGCAACGCGGCTGGCATCAAGCTCGTGCTGCGCACCAATCCAGTCGAGCAGAGCACCGATGTCTTTCACTGAATCTTCCCGCTTTCTAGCGTTGTCGGCTTCAAGAAAACGCTTGCCGAAGCCAGCTGAACCACGCACGTTGGGATAGATCACGGCGTAACCGCGCTCGTTGATCCAGTAATTGCTGCGACCGCGAAAGCCCGGTCGCGACTGGCCTTCCGGGCCGCCATGAATCGAGATGATGACCGGTCGTTTCCCCGGAAAATCCTTGCTCGCCGGACGATGGATAAAACCAGTGATGGTGAGTCCGTCAAAGCTTTTCCATGCAATCGGTTCCGCCTCAGAAAATGGACGCTTCACGCCGTTTACGGCCGCATGTTGCGTCCAGCGTGAAACGTTACCGGTTTCGGCGTCCAGCGAGAAGACTTCGCCCGGTGATTCCGCAGATTCAATCGCCAGTGCGAGGTCGCGCCCGTTGGGGTGCCAGCTTGCCGATGAAATCAATCCCGGCGGTAGCGCTGGCACCGGCAGCGGATTCAAATCGGTGTCGTAGAGCTTCAGCTGTGTCTTGCCTGCCACGTTGGCCAGCACCGCGATGCGCTTGCCGGTGCGAGCGATTGACCAGCCATCAACGTCGTTTTCGATCTCGCGGGTCACCCATTGACGGTCACCGGTTCGCAAGTCAACCCGCGACAACTTGCCGAAATCTCCATCAAATTTTTTGCGATACAACCAGCGATCAACCGCGCCCTCTTCGTTTTCGCTTTCACTATCGCCGAGCTCGACTCGTTTGCCACTCGCCAGGTCGAGCGACCAGAGCTTGCTGCTGGTGGACGATTGAAACTCGGAAACGATCAGTCGATTTTCGCGGTCCAGCCAGCGCACCACCCGCCAGCCTGCTCCCTGCAGATTCGCGAGCTTGAAGCGCGCTTCCGGTTGCAGCGGGTCAATCGCAAAAACGTCCACGCTCGCCTGCCCTCGCTTGCCGGTGCGATCCAGCGCACGCGCCGTCACAATCACCTTGCTTTGCGCGTGGTTCCACGGACCCAGCGAATGCAGCTCACCCGAAGGCGTAATCTGGGTTTCAAGCAGCGTCTTCGGATCAAGGCGATAAATCTGCGTGGCCTCGTCGCCACCGACGTCGCGCGCAAACAGGACGTATTCGCCGCGTTTGGGTTCAAATGCGGCAGCACGTACCGGTTCACGGCCTTTGGTCAATTGCTGCGCTTTTCCCATCGGGTCGGTCAGCAAAAAGAGCTGGTTGCTATTGCCTGCGCGGCGCAGGATCAGCATGTCCTGTTCAACCGGATGCCAGCCGACAAAGCGGGTCGCTGCAAAGTCACCGTACGGCGCGATTTCCTGCGCGAGCGCCTGACTGATCGTCGGAATGCCATCGATTTTCATGGCGGTCGGCGGTAACAGCACCATACCGTCGCGTTGCGCATGCAGCGGCCACGCCGCCGCGAGCACAAGCGACAATGAAACTGTCGAAAAAATCAGCCGCATACAATCATTCGCGTGAATCCACGCGCTCCTTTTGATCCCGCCTCTTTGGACGATTTCCTGCACCCCCAGCAATCGTTCGCGATTTTGCCAGAGATCGCTGGCAAACCCGCGCAAAACGGGGCTGTCGCCGCTTTGCGACAAATTCGCAGCTTGCCCGATCACCTCGTTAACCAGATCGCCGCCGGAGAGGTCATTGAGCGCCCCGCCGCTGCGCTGAAGGAATTGCTGGAGAACGCTGTCGACGGTGGCGCGCGCGCCATTGACATCGAGCTGGCGGCTGGTGGCACCGTGCTCATGCAGGTAACTGATGACGGTTGCGGCATTTCAGTGGAACAACTGCCGCTAGCGATTGCACGGCACGCCACGTCGAAAATTTCATCGCTGGATGATCTGGAGGCTGTCACAAGCTTTGGCTTTCGCGGCGAGGCACTCGCTTCCATCGCGTCGGTCGCCCGGCTCTCGCTCACCAGCCGCCCTGCTGGCGCAGCCAACGCGTTTCGCCTGAAGGTTGAAGGCGGCGAGATTGGCACACCGGAACCGGCAAGCGCTCGAAGCGGGACAACGGTGACCGTGGCTGAATTGTTCTTCAACACGCCTGCCCGTCGTCGCTTCCTGAAGTCCGAGGGCACTGAATACGCGCATTGTCTGGACGCCGTGCGTCGCGTCGGTTTGGCGCGCCCCGGGATTGCGTTGCAACTAACGCACAACGGTCGTGCTGCGCAGCGCTGGCCGGTGCAAAGCTGGCCAGCCCGTGTGGCCGCCGTGCTCGGGGCGGAATGGCTCGCTGCGAGCGTGGAAATTCGTGTTGACGCGGGATTGCTGGCCATTGAGGGCTTTGTGCTGAAACCCAATAGCGCAGCGGCGAATCGCGATGCCCAACATCTGTTTGTGAATGGCCGCTGGGTGCGCGACAAGGTCGTGTTGCACGCGATCCGCGATGCGCTGCGCGACCAGATGCATGGGGGTGCTGCGCCAGGTTTTGTGCTCAAACTCACTCTCGATCCGCGTGCGGTGGATGTCAACGTGCACCCGGCAAAGACTGAAGTGCGCTTCCGCGACTCGCAGGCCGTGCATCAGTTTGTTCGACGCGCGGTTGAGCGAGCGATGAGCGGCAATGCCGCCGAGCAACCCGCAATGTCGGCCGCAACAAGGCTGTTTGGCGACTCCGCGCAAAGCCTGGCCTCAACCTCGAATTCCGGTTGGACTGGACAGTACAGGATGCGCTCCGCCCCATTAGATCTGGGCGTCTCTGAGCGAATCACGCCTCACTTTTTTTCGGCGATGTCTGGCACGTCTGAACCCGGTTCCGCGTCAACGAACACCACGCCTACTCTTGCCACTTCGGCAGCTTCCGCACCGTCGCTACCTGCCACCGAATTTCCGCTCGGCTTCGCAATCGCGCAGCTGCATGGCATCTACATTCTTGCGCAAAACGTGGACGGATTGGTGCTAATTGACATGCACGCCGCGCATGAGCGGATCGTCTACGAAGGCCTGAAATCGCAAGTCACTGAAACCGTCGCCACGCAACGCCTGCTCATCCCGAACGTCATCAGCGCCAGCGAAAGAGAGGTCGCTACAGCGGAGACTCATCGCGAAACGCTCGCCGCGCTTGGCTTCGATGTCGGTGTGGTCGGGCAGCGCGCGCTGACGCTGCGCAGCATACCGAGCTTGCTGACCGACGCTGCACCCGAAGGCTTGCTGCACAGCGTGCTCGCCGAACTCGATGAACTTGGCGTCAGCGCCATGATCGAATCGCGCCGGAACGAACTGCTGTCGACAATGGCCTGTCACGCTGCCGTGCGCGCCAATCGCGCGTTAACCGTTACCGAGATGAACGCTTTGCTGCGCGCCATGGAAGCGACCGAGCGCGCTGGTTCCTGCAACCACGGTCGACCGACCTGGTATCAACTGACGCTCAAGGAGCTGGACGCGCTGTTCATGCGCGGTCGCTGATGACGCTGCCCGTTATTTTATTGGTCGGACCGACCGCCTCTGGCAAGAGTGCCGCAGCGCTTGAACTCGCAGAGCACTTCAATGCGGAGATCATCAGTATCGATTCGGCGCTCGTATATCGCGACATGAATATCGGTACGGCCAAACCGAGCGCGGATGAGCAAGCGCGAGTGCCGCACCATCTGATCAACCTGATTTCGCCGGCTGAGGCGTACTCGGTCGCACGCTTTCTTGTCGATTGTCGTGCTGCGATTGATGCCGTTCACTCTCGCGGAAAACTGCCGCTGCTGGTCGGCGGCACGATGATGTACGCCAGTATTTTGGTGCGTGGGCTGAGCGACGTGCCGCCCTCGGACGCAGCAATTCGGGCGGAGATTTCTGCCGAGCGCGAGCGTGATGGCATTGAAGTTCTGCATGCAAAATTACTCGCTGTTGATCCGGCAACGGCGGCGCGACTGCCTGCGACGGATACGCAAAGAATCGAGCGTGCGCTCGAGGTGTGGCGGCTTACAGCCATGCCGTTGTCGTCAATGCAAGGCCAGCGCAAGCCGGCGCTCGCGGGGCTTGAAACGTTGGTGTTGCGCTGGATGCCTGACGCTCGTGCGTGGCTGCATGCGCGCTGTGAGCAACGGTTGGCGGCGATGTTTGAGCAGGGATTTGTTGCCGAGGTGATCTCGCTGCGCGAGCGCTACGAACTCACCAAAGAGATGCCCTCGATGCGTTGCGTCGGCTATCGCCAGGTGCTCGAAGTGCTGGAAGGCCGGGCGCCCGAAGCTCTGATGTTTGAGCGCGTGTTGTTCGCGACACGCCAACTCGCGAAGCGCCAGATTACGTGGTTGCGTAGCTTTGAGGGGGCGCTGGTCGCCTGCGACTCTGAAGCTGCGATGTCTCGTGCCGCGGACTTGATCGGGAACGCCTGCAAGCCGGTATGAACACCAAGGACGTCTGGTATTCCCCCCAGCGCTGGTTTCGAGCGGCGCTCAGGCGCTTGCTTGAGCTGTGGGTTGAAGTACAGGTTTTTCCGCAGCCGCTGCATGTCTTGCGTGACGCACCCGTGTGTTACGTGCTTCCGCGTTCTTCATTTACCGATAGCGCGATGCTTGACCGACTGACTCGCACTGAAGATGCGCCAATGTCGCATGTGCCCCTGATTGCGCCCGGCGTGCAGGAGCGACGCTCCTACTTTTCGCTGCATGAGGATCGCAGCGGTATGTCGGCTAATCGCTTAACGAGGCTGGTCAGCGCGGTGATTGACGGTCGGACCAATGACGTGCTCCTGATTCCGGTGAGCATTTTCTGGGGCCGGGCTCCGGAGCGGGAAGAGCGCGAGGACTCACTGCTGCGCGGTATGCGCTGGCTGCGAATCTGGGCGGCAGAGGGCTGGGGCGGACGTTCACGGCTTCGCAAGCTGTTCTCAATCATCTTCTATCGGCGCGCGGTAGTCGCCAAATTCGATGACCCGATTTCGCTGCGCGATGTTGTCAATCTGGCGAAGGTCGAAGGCCTGGACCGGCAGCGCATTCTGCGTCGCGTCGCGCGTTTGTTGCGCACCGAATTCCGCACCGAACGCGAAGCGGCGATTGGCCCTGATCTCTCGCATCGGCGCACGCTGATCGACAGCATGCTGCGCGAACCGCGTGTACGCAGAGCGATGCAGGCCGAGGTCGACGCCAGGAAGACGACGCTTGCGAAAGTAGAGCGGCGCGCTGAATCGGTGGCGCGCGAAATCGCGGCTGACTATTCGTATCTCGTTGTGCGCGTAGGCGAGCGACTGCTTGGCCGCTTGTGGAACCGCATTTATGAGGGCGTGACCGTACGCGGTACAGAACGGTTACAGGCGCTCGCCCGCGACAACACGCTGGTTTACGTTCCCTGCCATCGCAGCCACATTGACTATCTGTTGCTCTCATATGTGATCCACCGTGCGGGGCTGACTGTGCCGCATGTGGCTGCCGGCGCGAATCTGAATTTCCCGATTGTCGGCAGCCTGTTGCGCCGAGGTGGGGCATTCTTTTTGCGGCGCTCGTTCAAGAATGATGCGCTGTACGGCGAAGTGTTCGCGGCTTATGTCCACGAAGTGCTGAAGCGCGGCTTTCCGATGGAATATTTTGTTGAGGGTGGGCGCTCTCGCACCGGGCGATTGCTGCCGCCGAAAGCCGGGCTTATCTCGATGACGGTGCAAAGTTACTTGCGTGAACACACGCGGCCGCTGCTGTTCATCCCGGTCTACATCGGTTATGAAAAGCTCTTCGAAGGCGGCAGTTACACCGAAGAACTGGCGGGCAAGGCCAAACGTAAAGAATCAATTTTCGGCTTGATCACAGCGATTCGCGATGTGCGTCGCGAACGTTACGGCGTCGTCGGCGTGAGCTTTGCGCGACCGATCTCGCTGGGCGAATTGCTCAACGCCGAAGACGCGAAAGGCATGGACGACTGGCTCGCCGACAAGTCGTTGCGGCGGCGCGCGCTGACCGACGTTTCGCGGCAGATCGCTGAGCGCATCAACGGCGCGGTGCATTTGAATCCGGTGGCCGTGGTCGCAACCGCATTGCTCGCGACGCCCAAGCATGCGGCGGACGCTGCGCAACTTGCAAGCATTGTCGAGCGATTGCTGCATCTGGTTTCGCAATCGCGCACCGCGCCTGAAGCCTTTCCGACCCAACTCACGGGCGCGCAAGCCATCGCGTACACCGCGCGCATGGGCTACCTCACACGCAAGTCGCATCCGCTGGGCGACGTGGTGCTGGCGGAGCCAACGGCCGCGGTTTCGCTCACCTACTTTCGCAACAACGTGCTGCACTGTTTCGCGCTGCCGGGGCTCTTGGCCTGCCTGATCGTGCAGTATGGCGTGATCGGCAAAACGAAATTGGCACGGTTGGCGCGTGAACTCTACGTATTGCTGGAATCGGAGCTTTACCTGCCGCCGTGGCGGGAGACGCACGCCGAAACGCAGTTTGACTTTGCCGTAGATGAGCCATTGGCCGATCCGGGGGCGGTGACGCCGAAGTTTCTTGCGTTCGAGCGGACGCTGGAAACGCTGGGCAGCGACCACTGGGTGACGATTGAAACGGAAGCCGACGTCGTGAGCGCGTCGCCGCAAGGCACCGATGCGGCGATGCACCTTGAAGTGCTCGCGTCCACGATTCGCCCAACCCTCACGCGACACGCGTTGATGCTGGCACTCGTCGTACGAGGCGAAAGTGGCGAAAAAAGCCGCGAATCGCTGGAAACATTGTGTCAACAAGCAGCACAGCATCTGGCGATGACCCACGTCTTCAATGCGCCCGAGTTTTCCGATCGCACGCAATTCCGCTCTGCGTTTGACGCGCTGCTTCGCGCAGGCCTGGTGCGGCTGGATTCAGCGGATTCCGTGCATTTTGAGCCTGCGCTGTTGACTCGCGCCGAGGACGCCGCGTTCCTGTTACCGCCAGACACGCGGGCTGCGGTGCTGCGTGCGGCAGGGCATGGCGCGAGTGTGTCGCAGCGCAGTATGGCCGCCGCAGCCGTATAGGGCTGCACTCCCCGCGTCCAATAGAGAACAACAGGGCGATTTGACATGATCTTTGTCGGGGAAACGTCGCCGTGAGATTCATTTACGTGCGGGTGTTGAGAACAGTCATCAGCTTCACGTTGAAACATCCATTACGTATGGGCTAGCGGCCATAAACGCATATAGTTGATAAATGCCTTTTATGGCGTTAAGCCCATATAAAACGGGAAGTTTGCAAAAAAGCTGTGTGCCACCGCTCAAAGTAACATTGCATCCAGCCGCGCCAGCGTCGCATCATCACGATGCCGCACCGGCGCGCTGAAGTCCAGCGCATCGAGCGGGCTCGGCGCGCCGCCAGCAATTTTCAGAACGTGCGTGTAAATCATCGTGGTGGAAACATCGGCATGCCCCAAAAGCGTTTGCACCGTGCGAATATCCGCGCCACTTTGCAGCAAATGCGTGGCGAACGAATGTCGTAGGGTGTGCACGGTGGCCGGTTTGGTTACGCCCGCTGCGCGCAGTGCCACGGTCAGTGCGCGGCGAAACGTTTGCGGGTAGGCATGATGTCGTCGGCGCACTCCGCTGCGCGGATCGGTGGCAATCGCTGCCTGCGAAAACACCCAATGCCAGCCCCAACTTTCACCCGCGCGCGGATATTTCACAGCTTGCGCATGCGGCATTTCCACGCCCGGTAGTTTCGCCACGCGATCTGCCTCCCATAGCGCGTGGCTCAAGCGCAACTGCTGCTTCAATTCGTCGCGCAGGGAGCGGGGCAGCATCACCACCCGATCCTT
>JAYUWL010000263.1:0-9443 GCA_043753585.1 Burkholderiales bacterium | reverse complement strand
AGCGCCAATGATAGTCAGCCTTATAGCTCGCGAAAGTAGGTCAGCGTCAAACTAACCCCACTCCCTCAACGCCTCACCTCTATTTCGGTGGGGCGTTTGTTTATCTGCGAAGAAATCAATTTTTCGCAGAGCAGTTGATAGAATTACAGATTCGGCCAAGTAGCTCAGTTGGTAGAGCAGCGGATTGAAAATCCGCGTGTCGGTGGTTCAATTCCGCCCTTGGCCACCACTTCCCCGTGCGGGAAACCGCTTCAGCCCAAGTGGCATAGCGTTTATCGCCGGTGTATTTATGGAAATGGGCCTCGGCCCATTTTTTTTTGGTGACGACAAATACGAAAACATTGATCAGTGATGTGCTGACCGCAAACGGCTATGAGCTGATCGAGGCGGAGCATTTTGCTGGTCGAGATTTGTGGCGCGTGTTTATTGACCGTTCCGAGAGCCGCCGAGGCGTCGACTTGATTGGTCTGGACGATTGCTCGGCGATGTCGAGCAAGATCGAAGACGCATTAATCGCTGCTGAAGTACAGTACGAACACCTAGAAGTTTCATCACCCGGTATGGATCGCGCGTTAACCAAACCAGATCACTTTGATCGTTTCGCGGGTGAATCCGTGAAGCTCACAATTGAGCCCGCGTTTGAGGGCTTACGCAAATTGGCAGGCGTTCTGGTTGGCCGGGATGGCGATCTGATCACGATAGAGGTTGACGGTACAGTCAACAAGATTCCTTATGCACGTGTCGCGCGCGCGCGCGTAGTGCCACAGTATTAGCTGGAGAGACATATGAATCGCGAAATTTTGGTGCTTGCTGACGCGTTAGCGCGCGAAAAGAGTGTGCCCAAGGAAGTCATTTTTGATGCCCTTGAGCAGGCGCTCGCGTCGGCTACAAAACGCTTGAACAAAGAGCGTATCGAAGCGCGAGTTGAAATTGATCGTGAATCCGGCGATTACAAATCTTTCCGCCGGTGGCTCATCGTTCCCGACGAAGAATTTGTTGATCCAGACAATCAGATGATGCTTCGCGAGGCGCATGAGTTCGACACCAGCAAGTTGATGGCTGAGTACGTCGAGGAACCGCTAGAGCCGATTCCCTTTGGCCGCATTGGCGCGCAGGCAGCAAAACAGGTTATCCTGCAGAAAGTGCGTGACGCAGAACGAGAGCAGGTGCTCGAAGAGTTTCTTGATCGTAACGATCAGCTCATCAACGGCACAGTGCGCAGAATTGATCGCGGCAACATCATTGTTGAGTCCGGGCGCGTCGAGGGTGTAATTCCGCGCGATCAATTGATTTCCAAAGAAAACTTCCGCGTAGGCGACCGGGTACGCGCCTATGTTCTGCGCATCGACCGTCAAGCGCGCGGCCCACAACTAATCCTGTCGCGAACTGCACCACAATTTGTGTCTGCGCTGTTCGAACTGGAAGTCCCAGAAATTGAAGAAGGCGTAATTGAGATCAAAGCAGTCGCTCGCGACCCTGGCATGCGCGCCAAGATCGCCGTGAAGTCCAACGATCCGCGCCTTGATCCCCAAGGAACTTGTATTGGCATGCGCGGCTCACGCGTGAACTCGGTAACCAATGAATTGGCTGGTGAGCGCATCGACATCATCTTGTTCGCAGAGGATACCGCGCAGTTCGTTATTAATGCACTGGCACCAGCGCAAATTACGAGTATTGTTGTCGACGAAGAACGTCACACAATGGACGTGGTCGTCAACGAGGACAATCTAGCTTTGGCGATTGGCAAAGGCGGCCAAAACGTGCGCCTCGCTTCCGAACTAACGGGTTGGCACCTAAACCTGATGAGCGAAGAGCAATCGGCAACAAAGACCGAGGCAGAGTCCGTGCGTTTGCGCAATGTGTTCATGGATAAGCTCGACGTCGATGAGGAGGTTGCACAAATTCTCGTTGATGAAGGCTTCTCGACCGTTGAGGAAGTTGCATACGTTCCCGTAGCTGAATTGCAGGCGGTCGAAGCGTTTGACGAAGATACGGTCCAGGAGCTTCGAACGCGCGCGCGCAATGCCGCGCTGACCGACGAAATTGCCAAAGAGGAAGTCCTTGAGAACGCCTCCGACGATCTCAAGACGCTTGAAGGAGTGGACACCGAATTGCTGATGAAACTTTCTCGTTTTGGGATCACAACGCGTGACGCTCTCGGCGATCTCGCTTCCGACGAACTCTGTGCGATTCGCGTGCTGCCTGAAGACCGGGCGCGTGCGTTGCTCGATAACGACTTTACTGATTTGACGGATGAGGAGCGCCAGTTGATGGGCCGCGCCGACGCCAAAGCAGCTACACAATTGATTGCCCGTGCACGCGAATCCTGGTTCGCGGCTGAGCAGTAGCACGAGGGGGCCGCTTGAGCATCACAAAAACCACTGTCACTGACTTTGCAAACGAATTACACGTTAGCCCGGACGCGCTGCTAAAGCAGCTCGTGGCCGCAGGTGTCGAAGCGTTCGCCACAGACGCTCCTTTGTCTGCGTCGGATAAAGGGAAGCTGCTTGATTACCTGCGCAAGCAGCATGGCGGCGCGGATGAAAGCGCCGGAAAACGCATCACATTGACCCGCAAGTCAACGACCGAACTGCGCACTGCCGACGCGACCGGAAAATCGCGAATGGTGCAAGTTGAAGTGCGGAAGAAGCGCGTGCTCGTCACCCGCGCTGCCGAAACGGCTGCGCCTTCTCTGCCACCTGAAGTAGTGGTTGCCGGAGCCACAGTCGGCTCTGCCAAACCTGTCCTTTCAGCGGAAGAAATCGCCGCGCGGGGTGCTGAAGAAGCACGGGGCACTACGCTCCGCGAGTTTCAAGAAAAAGAGCAACAGGAAAAGCAGGCGCGCGAAGTTTCACGCAACGAACTCAAGCAGCCAAAGGAAATCGCTGAAACGCCCACAGAACCGCCCCCTGAGCTGCCACCTGGGCCCACGCCAGATGAGCCAAGCGCTGTTGTCGGCGAGGCTGTTGTGCGCGTCGTGGCCCCGCCTAAGTTGGATCTGGCAAAGCTGGCGGCATTGGCGACAGCTCCGACGACTCCACCAGTCGCCGCCCCTATAGTCTCGGCTCCGGCCAAAGCTGTCTCGAAACCCGCTGCCGCACCAGTGGCTGCGCCTGCGGTTGCTGCGGGCAATCGTCCACGCATTGGCGAGCGCGTCGACATGACCCCCGCTCCACCGAAGCCGAAGTCAACGGAGAACACGCTGCACCGCCCGGCAAAACCGGGCGCAACTGCCAAGCCTGGTGATAAAGCGGCCCCAGCCACGGGTGCACGACCCGCGATAGCCAAACCAGGTGACAAAAAAGCTCCAGCGTGGCAGGAAGACGCCGCTCGCAAAAAAGTAATGAAATCGCGCGATGCGCCGCCTGATGCTGGTGCAGCAAACGGCTGGAAGTCCGGTGCCCGCGGCGGCAAAGGCCACGGCAACAAGCGTGGTGCGGAAGCGCCGCGCGGCCCGGTGATCGAGCAGCCCGATTTGACGCTTAAGGAGATTGTCATTCCAGAGACGATCACGGTCGGCGAATTGGCGCACAAGATGTCGGTCAAAGCAGCAGAGTTGATAAAAAGCATGATGAAGATGGGCCAGATGGTTACCATCAATCAAGTGCTTGATCGCGATACGGCCATGATTCTCGCTGAGGAAATGGGCCGTACGGCGGTTGCAGCGAAGGACGATGATCCTGATGCTTCGATCACCGATCACGTCGGCGACTCCGATGCAAAACTTGAGGTGCGTCCACCGGTCGTCACGATCATGGGTCACGTTGATCACGGCAAAACGTCGCTGCTTGATCGCATCCGTACAGCCCGCGTTGCCAGCGGCGAAGCGGGTGGTATCACCCAGCACATCGGGGCATATCACGTCACCACTCCACGAGGCGTTATCACCTTCCTCGATACGCCAGGCCATGAAGCTTTCACCGCGATGCGCGCTCGTGGCGCAAAAGTTACCGACATTGTCATTCTCGTCGTAGCAGCAGACGACGGCGTCATGCCGCAAACGAAGGAGGCAATTGCCCACGCCAAAGCTGCAAATGTGCCGGTCATTGTTGCCATCAACAAGATCGACAAGCCCGGCAGCAACATGGATCGCGTCAAGCAGGAGCTCGTGACTGAGGGAATCGTGCCTGAGGAATACGGTGGCGAAGCGATTTTTGTCCCCGTGTCAGCGATGACCGGCGAGGGCATTGATCGCTTGCTTGAAAGCATTCTGTTGCAGGCTGAAGTGCTAGAACTCAAGGCTCCGATCGATGCACCTGCGCGTGGTCTGGTCATTGAAGCTCGTCTTGATCGTGGTCGCGGCCCTGTGGCAACGGTTCTAGTTACTAGTGGCACGTTGAAGCGCGGTGACATGGTGCTTGCCGGTTCCGTGTTCGGTCGCGTTCGCGCGATGACCGACGAAGACGGCAAAAACATCACAACCGCAGGACCGGCGATCCCCGTTGAAATTCAAGGTTTGTCGGACGTTCCGTCCGCAGGCGATGACATCCTGGTGCTGGGCGACGAGCGTAAAGCGCGTGAAATCGCGCTGTTCCGTCAAGGCAAATACCGCGACGTCAAGCTGGCCAAACAACAGGCTTCGAAGCTCGAAAACGCGTTTGCCACTATGGGGGAAACGGCAGCAAGCCAGCTGCCGCTCATCATCAAGGCTGACGTTCAGGGTTCGTACGAGGGCCTGGCGTATGCGCTCGGAAAATTGTCCACCGAAGAGGTTCGTGTGCAGGTGGTACATGCCGCCGTCGGCGCAATCACCGAAAGTGACATTAATCTTGCGGCGGCGTCGAAAGCCATTGTTATTGGCTTCAACGTACGGGCGGATGCAACGTCGAGAAAACTCGCGGAATCCGAAGGCGTCCAGATTCGCTACTACGACATCATTTACGAAGCCGTGGATGATGTTCGTAATGCGCTCTCTGGCATGCTGGCTCCTGAGAAAAAGGAAAACACGCTCGGCCTGGTCGAAATCCGTCAGGTGTTCCGTGCATCGAAGATTGGCACCATTGCCGGTTGCTATGTTCTTGAAGGCCTGGTCAAACGCGGTGCACAAATCCGTTTGCTGCGGGACAACGTGGTGGCCTGGACTGGCGAGCTGGACTCACTCAAGCGCTTCAAGGACGACGTCAAGGAAGTCAAGGAAGGCTACGAGTGCGGGCTCTCGCTCAAGAACTACAGCGACATTCAAGAGGGCGACCGTCTGGAAATCTACGAAATCGTTGAAGTGCAGCGCACGCTTTAGTGGGTATCAAGCAAGGCCTATCGCAGCGCGCGTTGCGAGTCTCTGAGCAGGTTCAGCGCGAACTTGCGCAGATGATTGCGACGGAAGTTCGCGATCCGCGCGTCAAGGGAGTCACAGTCACGCAAGTGGAGGTGACATCTGATCTGTCGCATGCTCTGGTGCGCTACGTTCACCCGCTGGGCTATGCGGGTCAGGCCGATGCCGACGCGGGTTTCAAGAGCGTCAACGGATTTCTGCGTCACGGGATCGCCGCACGCTTGACGATCTTTAAGGCGCCACTACTGCACTTTGAATACGACAAGACTTTCGAGGAAGGCATGCGGCTTTCCGCGTTGATTGATTCGGCACGTGAGGACGATGCGCGTGTCGTAGCTGCGGACCATACGACAGCCGTGCCACTCGACGCACAGCCTATGTCTTCGGCTCCCGGCGACATTGCCTAGTTGCGCCCGTGGCTTTGCATGGCGTAGCACTCGTCGATAAACCGGCGGGAATGTCCTCCTTCTCCGTCGTGTCGCGACTACGCAGGATTTTCCGAACGCTTGGCGTCACCAAAGCGGGCCACACGGGCACGTTGGACCCCCTCGCTACGGGTTTGCTGCCGATTTGCATCGGTGAGTCCACCAAATTCGCGCAGCGCCTCCTGGATGCCGATAAAGGCTATCTCGCGACCATCAAACTAGGGAGCGCCACCACAACCGGCGATCGCGAAGGCGAAGTCACCGAAACGGCACCGGCGCAATACGATTGCGACGCAGTGCGTGCAGTGCTTGCTAAATTTCTTGGACGTATCGAACAAACGCCGCCCGCTTTTTCTGCGCTCAAAGTGGCCGGTAAGCCCGCCTATGAATATGCGCGGGCCGGCCAGACGATTGTGCTGGCGAAGCGCACCATTCAAATCCACGCGATTGAACTGCTGTCAAGTGACTTCGCCGCGCAGGAATTCAAAATATCCGTCTCGTGCAGCAAAGGGACTTACATCCGCAGTCTGGCAGTTGATATTGCGCTTGCACTTGGCACTGTCGGACATCTGTCTGCCCTGCGCCGGACGCAAACGGGCGGGTTTGAACTCGGCGCCGCACAGTTGCTCGACGCATGGATGGAATGCGATGACGCGACGCGCGCGTCGTGGCTGCTGCCCACCGACTCGCTGGTCGCCGAGTTGCCCCGAATGTCACTGGGGCAAGCCGCTGCGATTGATATGAAGAACGGAAAAGTTGTGCACGCGTCCGACTGTGCCGCTGACGCATGTCACTCTGTAAGTGCTGCCGACGATGCGTCGGTTCTGTTGCGGCTGTATGACCCATCCGAACGATTTCTTGGCTTGGGCAAGCTCTCGCCTGACGGGACGCTGCGCGCTGAACGGTTGATGGGGACGCATGGCGACTAATTGTTGTCGCGTGGCCTGGATGACTTTCGGCGGAAAGCCCCTCCTCATTGGGGCTTGCAGCCATTTTATGGTTTAGTCGATAAAGTGATTTTTAGGGCTGTAGCCCCAACGAAATAACGCTTTACCGAAAAAGCTGATTACGCGCCGGCAGAGGGTTTCAGCCAACGCCACGCAGAAATGCGAGCACCGCGTCTCGCATTTCAGCCGTCTCCTCATGTGCGCACTCAAAAACGGTTTGCCGCCATCTGTCGGGTACACCAAGCGCCGCATAGGTGTCCCGCAACACGCGGTCAATCGATTCCACCCCGTTGGCGGGCGTCAGGGGATCGTTGCGCCCGACGAGCGACAGGTGAGGTCTCGGAGCCACCAGCGCACTGATTTCTGCGGCGGTGAATTCGTTTCTCACACCTGGCACGAAGAAATATTCGCCATGTCGATCGAATTCGCCGCTGTCAATGAGCGCGTCGTATTCGGGGTGCGAGTAGCAATGGAACGGTAGATGTACTTAAGGATCGTCTTTCGGGTCTCGGAGCTGGCGCAGCTCGCCACGAGTCACGGCTTCCGGCACAACAAACGAATAGCGGCCCAACATGTTGATGTGTTCGTGAATCAGAGGCGACAAGCGAGCAACGTCAGCATCAAGCACCGCAAATCCCTCGTTTCTCAACTGACTGAGCGCGGCTTCAATGTAAATCGTATTCCAAAGAATGATGACGTTGGTCACGAGCCCGAGTGCGCTAATTGCTCCTCCTGTCCTTCGCGATAACGCTGATGCAATTCGCCCCGCTGCCCATGAAATAGTGCGCGTGCGAGCGCACGTCGGCTTTCGCCGCGATTCATGGGTCAGCGTCGCACGACGCTGGTCTTCATCGTTGATGTAGTTGAGTATGTGTAACGTTTTGTCAATTCGCCCGAACTCGGCCAACGCTTGCGCAAGGCGCGTCGGCCGATCACCAATTTGGAGTGTACGGATGATTGCTGATGGGGACACCTTACCGAGTCGCAGCGAACCGGCCAAGCGCAGCAAATCGTCCCAATGGGCGCAGATGAGCTCAGTTTTAATTTTTTGGCGCGCGAGACCGTTGAGCGCACCATAGTCGGCACCAGAATCCATTCGCCATAGCCGTGCACCACCAATATCGGCCAATCGAGGACTGAAACGAAAGTGAAGCAATCGGAATAGACCGAACACCACATCGCTGTAAGACCCGGTATCGGTCATGATTTGCGTGGGCTGAAGCTCAGTTTCCTGCTTTAACACGACACTCAGCAAGACCAGGCTGTCGCGCAACGTGCCAGGCACCGTGATCGCATTGAGCCCAGCGAACTGGTCGGACACCAAGTTGTAATACGTCACGCCGCGTCCAACACCAAAGTATTTTGGATTGGGTGCCGCGTGGATGGTTTTGACGGGCACGACAAAACGCATGCCGTCGGCAGACGCCACCTCGCCACCACCCCACTGGTGCGCTAACGCCAGCGCGTTCTGCGCCGCCACGAGCGTCGTGTTGGCCGACAGCAAGGTCGCATCGCGCAGATAGTTTTGTGCGACCCACAACAATCGGTCGCGCTTCAACGCCTTCACGTCGGATATTGCCAAGGGCTCCACGCCCGTATTGCAGGCTTCCGATAACAGTACAGCGCACAAACTGACGTTCAATTCTCCAGCCCGTGCTGTTTGTTCGCTCACATGAGTCAATAACGACGCGCGGCTCTGCGTTCAGCGCCAACGTTCGACAGATCGTTGTGCGCGTCGCCTCCCAGTTTTTGCCTGAGAGCAATCCGATCCGGGGATCGGCATAACGCCAACTTGGTGTAACGAATACGGCGCGCCGCTTCAACGCGCTGCGGAGTTGATCGAGCACGCAAAATGTGTAGGCTCGTGGATCGACTGTCTTACGTTTGGAATCAGGCATTACGTGTCGACGCCACGCTTTGTTCACCACTTCCAATGGTACGTTGGCGTCAAAGGCTTGGCGGTTTCAAGCCCCAAGTGCAACAAAGTTAGAGAAGTGTTTGTGGAAATCGAAAGTGCCGGGCATAAAGAGTTCGATGGGGCACTTCCAGCCGAGTGATTTTCTGGGTCGGGTATTGAGCTGCCAGGCGATCTGGTCGAGCTGTTTCTGAGAATAGACGGATAGATCGGTGCCCTTAGCCAGATACTCGCGCAGCAAGCCGTTGGTGTTCTCGTTGATGCCGCGCTGCCATGGGCTATGCGGATCGGCGAAGAAGACTTTGATGCCGGTGTTCTCGGCGAGGGTGGCGTGGGCGGCCATCTCGCGACCTCGGTCGTAGGTCAAGGTGAGCCGCAGCGCTACGTCAAAGCGCTGGAGCACGCCTGAGAAGGCGGTGACGCAGTCCGCGCTCTGAGCCGATGGCATTTTGGCAAGCACGGCAAACAGACTCGTGCGCTCCACGAGGGTGCCCACCGCGCTTTGATTGCGGCGGCCTTTAATGAGGCACCCTCCCAGTGCCGGGCACCAAGCGCTCATCGACTTCACTGGGGCGCTCGCTGATGGGCAGCATGTTGATGATTTGTCCACGCCGGTCTTTGCCGCGTGAGCGCGGACGTCGGGCCGCTCGCCTTTGTCGCATCAAGGCGATGATGTCGCGGCGCAGCTCACCGCGCGGCATGGCGTAGATGGCCGTGTAGAGGCTCTCATGCGAGAGATTGAGCGCGGGGGTGTGGGGGTGCAAGCGGCTAAGAGCTTATCCGTTAATAAAGGATAATGCTGCTCCCTGCGCTGTAAGCGCGATTGGAGCGACAATGACAAAAGCGAAGTCATGGGAAGTCACTGACGAATTCTGGAAGCGCGT
>JAYUWL010000262.1:0-3123 GCA_043753585.1 Burkholderiales bacterium | reverse complement strand
AAGGCCAAAGGCTTTCTCGAAAACGGGGAAGCGCTGACCCCGATTGCCTTCGTTGGCTCGTTTACGAGCAACACCGTGATTCCCGTGATCCTTGACAGAAGCAACGACGAAACGAAAGATCGATCCGCCACGATGATCGCCGCCGCAGCAACTCAGGCTGACGCCGACTACGTGTTCACGGTGATCGAGGCGTGGGCACTGCCAAAAAAATACTTGAACCGAGTCGAAGAGATTTACGAGAAGTACGGCTCGCTCGCCAATTTCCCGCACCGCCTTGATGTCGCCAGCTTCACGCTCGAAACACGGCGCGGAACATGGATGGCGCAATGCACGATCCTGCCCAAACCGCCATCGAAAAAGCGCCGCACCATCATGCCGCCGCAGTTTGTGTGGGGGGATGCCGCGCAGGGGCGGTTTGCGAATTTGTTGCCGGTCAAGGATGATCAAGTGTCAGGAAGCACGCTGCAATAGCCTTCAAAGGTGGCGGAGGTTCGCCCCACGCGCCGACTGCGTCCGATCAAACACGCTGCACCGCAAACCCACTTTCCCGCATTTCGCGCGCAACCGCTTTGGCCAGCTGCCCGAAGTCAGTCGGAATCGTGACTTGCTCTTTCCCCAACCCCCGAATAATCTCACCCTGTCGTGGCGTCTGCACCTGTCCATAGCTCAAGAAAGTAGTCAGCACCTTTTCGTGCCCAAGGTTCTGGCTCCACGCCTTGAACTGTTCAGCAGTCTGACAGCGCTCTTCGCCTAGCCGTACCAAGGTGTTTCTAAAGCTATGCGGATTGAAATAGCGCACACCTGCCCGCTCAAAAGCTTCCCGAAATATCCCGCGTATGGCCGTGGCCGTGCTCCAGTGCTCTCGCGCAAGTCCGACCGCTTCGAACTGGCCCGACGCACCCACGGCAACCCGCGTCGCCGGGAACAGCGGGTCGTCGTTGCCCCAAAGCAATTCGTCCTTCAAAAACGTCACCCACTGCTCGAAAATGCGCCGCACCTCGTCACTGACCGGAAAGAAGTAGGTCGTAAAGGTCTTGCTGAATTTCGTTTTGACTTCGCGGGCGTCCTGATGAACGCAACCCGAGACGAGATCAACGTGCTTCAGCTTCATGGAAGCAATCGCGCTGTCCCGTGCGCCGGTCAATAATGTGAGAGCGACCAGCGCCCGGTTTCGCCGCTGGATCGGGGTATCGAAAAGCATTCCATTTATGACGTGAGTCGCCTGCTCTAGCGTCGGCCCCGTCTGCTCGCGCTTCGCCGTGGCAACGCGCACATCTTTCTCCGACAAATTGAAATAGTTGGCGTCAGAATACTGAAGTCGACTCTTGTACCCCGGCTGTCCAGCGAGCCAATGAAAAAACGCCCGCATCTGCGCAAGCGTTGAGTTGAGCGTTGCTTTGCTCAACTTCGCGCCGGTCTGTTGATTGGTCTGTTCTGCCAAGTGGCGCTTGAACGTCACAGCCAGCTCAAAATGAAAGCGCTTGAAATCCCGGAACTTTGAGTTTTCCTCAAAGCGGGCGAGCGCCTTCGCTACGGCGTCCACTGTCGCTTCACTGTAGCCCATTGCCTCTTTCAGATAGGCAAAATATTGGCGCTTGATTCGTTCATTGTTTGCGTTGTGCGTTGTCATGGTTGGTGCGTCCTATTTGAAGTCACTGTTCACGGAGGGTTGATTGCTCTCACCTAGTTTGCAAGCTCCATCATGCGCCGCGACTTGCACGGGAATACGCGTCGGCATCGTCAACATTAACGTCGACACTTTTTACGTTCACGCGGTCCTCAACCGACAAAACCGACGAAACCGATTCCACCTGCCACGCTTCGGCCGAGCGGTTGCCGCTCGCGCGGACGAATCGCCTGCCGTTGACGATGCGGCCAGCATTGCGTTTGATCCATCGACCCAGTTTTCGGCGGTTGATTTCGCCCCGCTCGTCGGCAATGTCGCGAATGACTTCCTGCAAATCCGCGTGGGCATCGTTGATCATCGAAACCTGCTTCACGGCATCGCGCACCATCGCGGGCGTCTTGCCGAAGACTGCTTGCCATGCCTCCAGCAGCCGATCTAGCGTTTCGCGATCAGGATCATCGATCATCGCTTCAAACACTGATTCAGTCGCATCCGCCATCCCGAGCCAAAGCAGGGGTTGCCGACAAAGTTCAGACCAATCGCCAAACCCTGCAAGTGCCTTGCACGCGGTGTTGGGTCTCCCGGCGACGAGCCACGAGCGCACAACGGTCAGCGCTGCTGCAACGTATTGGCCACGCTCTCGCAGCACATCCCGCACGAGGTCGGGCCGCTGAAAACTTCGCGCTGCTGGGGTCTCGCACCCAGGGTCGAGATTGATGGTGATGCATCGCCGGGTCATGTCTTGCACCGGCCCTACGTTGTTGCCGCTGGAGAGGAACAATGTGCGGGTGCCGACGGTTGCCGTTTTTGACACCCCCAAAATGCGACCACTCATCTGTTCGGAAGTAAGCGCGGTACAAAGGCTTTTGTGCGCTACCAGATCGCCCGTCAGGTTATCGAATTCGATCACCGCCGGAGCGCGCAACAGCTCAGCCAGCAGGAGTTTTCGGCACTCCTCGTCGTCGCCGGGAAACGTCGTCGGTGTTCCGCGTTGTGGCGTCGCCAACGCCGTGATCAACTCGCACAGGTAAGACTTGCCCGAGCCAACCATGTGTGCGCGCACATGAAACATCGGCGCGTGTGCAAGGCTGGGGCGAATTGCCGCTGTCAACATCGCCGCCAACGCTGCTGCCCTGTCAGTGTCTCGGGCAAATCGGAACTCCGTCAATAACGCCACGAGGAGTCCTAACGCGTGCTCTGCCTGCGTGCGTGATGCTTGATTGGGGATCGAGAAATCCCGTGCATCAAACACGCCAAACAGTTTCGTGACGGGGTCGTACCCTGCGGCCGTCGTCAAGCTGCCATCGGGTCGCAGGTACGGTTGTCGCGTCAACCCGCTCAGTACGGCCAGATGGTGATAACTCGTCGAATCAAACAATACAGCCGCGTGCCGTGCCGGTGGATCAGTGCGTACCCAATCTTCTGCGCGACCATCGTGCCGCTCCCACGTTGCAACGCCCGCCAGCGCCCGCACCAACGCCAATGCACTGATGTCC
>JAYUWL010000261.1:0-9522 GCA_043753585.1 Burkholderiales bacterium | reverse complement strand
TCGCCCACACGCAGTCCGCCGCGTGCGATGCAGATGATGCTGTCAAACTCCCATTTAGAGTCGTATACCTGCAGCGCGAGGAGATCGATCAGGCGGTGATAGCGTTCCCAGGTGACGTACAGATGCCCCGTCTCAGTCATATCTATTCTCTGCCCGCTATTGCGCGTTTATTAGTTCAAAGGATGCTGCATAAGAATCGTATCATCGCGCTCGAAGCCGGTTGAGATGAGCGCGATGGGCACGCCGGTCAGCGCTTCGATTCGCTTCAGATAACTCTGCGCGCTCATCGGCAATTGCTCGAACTTGCGGATGCCGAAAGTGGTTTCTTTCCAGCCCGGCATGGTTTCGTAAATCGGCTTGCAATCGGCCACGGCTGCGGCTCCGAACGGCAAGCGCTCGATCACTTCGCCACGGAAATCGTAGGCGGTGCAAATCTTGATTTCGTCCATGCCGTCGAGCACGTCAAGCTTCATGATTGCCATGCCGTCGACACCGTTAATTTCGAAACTGCGTTTGAGCGCGGGCACGTCAAGATAGCCGCAACGTCTTGGCCGTCCGGTGACCGAGCCGAATTCGTTGCCGCGTTTGGCGAGGCCTGCGCCGACATCGTCGAATAACTCGGTCGGGAACGGCCCCGCGCCGACGCGCGTCGTGTAGGCCTTGGTGATGCCGAGCACATAGTCGATCATCCTCGCGCCGACGCCCGCACCGGGGCCCGCCGCGCCGGAGACGCAGTTACTGGACGTAACAAACGGATACGTGCCGTTGTCGACATCGAGGAGTGTGCCTTGTGCACCTTCAAACAGCAGCGGTTTGCCGTGGCGGCGCGCTTCCACCAAAGCGTGGGATACGTCTGCCAGCATCGGGGCGATGTCTTCACCGGCCTTAAGCAGCATGTCGAACGTCTTCTGAAAATCCACCTCGGGTGCGTTCAGGTAATGCTTGAGGATGAAGTTGTGATAGTCGAGCACCTCGCGCAGCTTGGCCTCCAACGTAGGCTCCAGCAGGTCGTGTAAACGGATGGCGCGGCGCGCGACTTTGTCCTCATACGTCGGCCCAATGCCGCGACCCGTGGTGCCGATTTTCGCGTCGCCGCGTTTGGCCTCGCGCGCCTGATCAATCGCGACGTGATACGGCGCGACGACCGGGCAGGCGTGGGCGATCTTCAGGCGTGAGCGAACTTCGACGCCAGCGGCTTCCAGCTCAGCGATTTCCTTGAGCAAATCGTTCGGTGAAACTACAACGCCGTTGCCAAGGTAGCAGGTAGTGTGTGGATGAAGGATGCCCGACGGAATCAGGCGCAGCACGGTCTTTTTGCCGTTGATGACCAGCGTGTGGCCAGCATTGTGACCGCCCTGAAAGCGCACGACACCGTGCACCTGCTCGGCGAGCCAGTCAACAATTTTTCCCTTACCTTCGTCACCCCATTGGGTGCCGATGACGACGACGTTACGTGGCATGTTCAGGTTCCAGAGTTCAAGGACAAAAGAGAAGCGGTGTAGGAGCGGCTTTGCCGCGACCGGTTCAACGGCAAGGTCCCGGTCGCGGCGGAGCCGCTCCTTGTATCTACAGTGTCAGGTGGTTTGCGTGACCTCCGTCAACGCCCGCAAATCAACAAACGAAAATCCAGTGGCTGGGCGTAGTCGCGTTTTGCCATTTGCGCCACTCTGCGCGAACGCTTCGCCGACACCGTCATAGCGACCACCGCGCGCGACTACATGCGTGGTGCCCGAGAGGTAGGCCACGAAAACCAGCCCGGTGTGATAGTCGAGCCCCGGCAGATCGGCGAGATCGAGCGAGCATTGCGCACCGGCCTCGGTGATCGCGGTGGCGACTGCCTCCAGCTGATCAAGCGCGGCAGTGATGCTTGCGTTACGAGGGAGCGCGGCGCGCGCTCGTTGCAAAACCATTTTGGCAGGACCGAAGAGGGTGGTCAGCGCTTCGAACGAGCCGCGGGCTTCGAACGGCAGCGTCTTGATTTCAGCGAGTGCGCTGGTGCTCTTGGCGGCAAGTGCAGCGTCTGCGGCCTGCGTGGCTTTCGGGGAGAGCTCGTAATGCTGCGCCAACGCCTTGAACACGCCCACATGACCGCAATCGAGCAACAATGGCGCAGCGCCCGCAGCATGCGCGGACGAAATCATGAGCTTCACAATTTCCACGTCGCCCTCGACGGTGGCCGAACCAAACAGCTCAGCGCCGACCTGCGTCAGCGCACGGCTGGTGCCGATGCTGGCCTGGGTGCGCAACACTTCTCCAGCGTAGCAATAGCGCCGCTCGACGTCATCACCGTGGTAAGTCGCGTCGATACGGGCAACCTGGGGTGTGATGTCCGGGCGCACGCCCAGAATCTTGCCGGAGAGCGGATCGATCAGCTTGAATGTGTTGTGCTCAAGATCCTGTCCCGTGCCAGTCAGGAGCGCATGAAGATGCTCAATCAGCGGTGGATTTACCAGCGAGTAGCCTGCCGCCGCGAACGCGTCCAGCAGCGCGCGGCGCGTCTGTTCCATGCGGGCGGCCTCGGGCGGCAGCACATCTTCAACGTAATCAGGGAGAACCCATTTGCGCATGGCGCGGGGGAGGCGCTGCTTTGGCCTGGGCCGAGCAAACGCGGGAGTTATTGACAGCGAATTCTACTTAAGCGCTCAGCGCGACATCGCTCCGCCACCGACGCCCGATGGATTTGGCGCGTCAACCATTCGATCAGCCTCGGTGTGAAACGATTGACGCACAAGGGCTCCACGCGAGAAAATGGAGTAGTCAACTTCTAGTCATTTACAAGCCTGGCCCATACCCAGTAAAGATTGCAGAGCGAAGCTGTAGGCCAGTACTGATGAATTCAATCTGTGGAAATCGGACGAGGGTTGGGTGTGCCGTACCTCCGCGCGAATACAGCTCAGGTGATTTTTGTTCCTGTCGCCGCCGGACCGTTCAACGTGTCGCCGCCGGGACTCAGCGTAAATTCATGGAAGGTGCCTGTTTTGCTCCAGAACACGAGTATCTTGCCGCCCTGCTCGTACCAATAGCCATGCACGTTTGTGCCTGCGGCTGTTGCTTTGGCGCTGGCTGGCCGATGTCCGGTGCCGTGCACGCCGCCGTTGCCATCGAAATAGTAATAAACCGTTTGCGCACCAAACTGCATCGCCCACCAGCCCGGAATCGCTAGCAGCGTTTTGCCGAGGGGCTTGGGGTCATCATCGGTTTTGAAATGCAACAGCGTGTAGGTCCACGTACCAGCCCCCAGATACCAGTCGCGATCATTCACGTTCAACGGATGACGACTGCGGGTGTGACAGGAGATGTATTTGCCCGAAAGGATCAACGCGCAATGGTGAATCGATCCATTGAGGGAGTAAAAAATCATGTCCCCGTCTTGCAGCATGCCTGAATCGAAAATGAGTTGCGCCGTGGCGTAGGGTGCGCGGGTGGCAAACGTCTGCGTATCCGCGCGTGCGAAAAGCTTCCCATGCAGCGCGGTTGCGCTGTCGGTCAGTGCAGTCACACCCGCGCTAGCCAGCGCTGAAGAGCAATAGTGTGCGCAGTCGAGCAGACCGTGGTCAGGATGAATGAGTTGAAGATCCGCGTTTGCGATGTCGCCACGTTGATGCAGGCTCTTCGCGGCGCTAACGGCGCTCGGCCGCACCAGATAGAGACCCTCGCCGTCATCATCCTTCGGCTCACGCAAAAACACGGCTTGCCATGTGTCGCCGTCAGCTTCACCGCGCTTTTTCAGGGCTTGCCGCGCCGCACGCAGGTGGGAGGGGTAGCTGATGCCCGCCACCTTGCCGTCCGGGCATGGCACATCCCAATAAGTGCGGGCGAAACCGCGAACAGCAGCTCGGGCGAAGCTCATGCATGTTCCTCTTGTTATCGATTGGCTTGTTTGTTCAAACGGAAAGTCACGATGTGATGTGACAGGTCAAGTGCCGTAAGCGGAGCACTGCTAATCGCCAGGTCCGTGATTCGGGAGACCGCTACACCTTTCTGTTGGTAGCGTTTGCCCGGTTTTCTGCTGGGAACTCAGTACAGGCAGGACCGCTGCGGGCGGCGTTATTTAACTCGGAATATCACCCGTGTTCCCGCAATCCGATCATGCAAAAACTGTTTTGCGGGATCAACGACTGCCCACAGGAAGTTCGCAAAGATTCCGAGGATCCACCAGGCGCTGCCGGCGGTACCAATGAGCATGAACATGGCCAAACCGAGTGCCGGGCCGATCCAGGTGGCCAGATAGCGGATTACGGCTTGCTTGACCGTGACTTCGCCGCCATCAGTGCTTTCCAGGCGCAATGCCCAGGTCTTGAAGGCGAGCGTGCGTCGACCTTTGATCCAGAAATAGACGAAATACGCGCCGATGGAGAGGAAGAGGTAGGCCTGCTGCAGCCATGCGATGGGGCCAGTGAGAATTTGCGGGCGAATGCTTTTGGTCGACTCGCCCGAAAGCGAGGCGAAAATGAGGCCGACGATGAACAGGTAGGCGACGAGAAACAGCAGCTCGTGAGTAAATGCACCGAAGCGGCGCCATAAGCTGGCGGGTTTTGATTCGGCGGCGGCGAGGAGGGCTGGAGCGTTAAACATCTAGAGAAAGATGTTAACTCTTGACAGACTGTTGAGGTGCTCTCGGGAGGGTTGAAACCCAGCGCTGGCTGTTGCCGAGCGCGGGGCCTCGGCTTACGGTTTTTTCGCGTCAACCGCTGGGGAGGTGCTGGTCGGAGCAATAGTTGCTGGTGGTGCAGGCTTCGCCGCCGGTGCGCCGGGATTGCCGGTTTGGCCCGGGGGTAAGGACTTCGTATCAGCTGCTTTTTGGCGCAACTCCTCACGTTTTTCAGGCGGCAGGTTGCGATACTCGTCCCACTTCTGCGGAACCGCCGCGCGTTTTTCTGGCGGCAACTGTTTCAACTCGTTGTAGTGCTTGCGGGCCTTACGGCGCTCGTCGGGCGAGAGTTTGGCCCAACCCGCCATGCGATCTTGCAAGTTCTTCTGCTGATCAGGCGTCATCTTCGGGTATTTTGCCGCAATCTCCCGCCATTTCCGCTTGCGCACGTCGGTGAGCGTCTGCCAGTCCGATTGCAGTGGGGCGAGTACTTTTTGCTCGTCTGACTTCAGATCCTGCCACTTTTGCGCGGACGCTGCGCCCGGGAGCAAAAGGCAGGCGACAAAAAATAAAACGGCCGCGAGTTTTACAACTGTCGCGGCCGGTGTCGAGAAAAATGAGTTGTGGTGAGCCGTCACGCTGTTCTCAGGGTTTGAATCTACTGGTCTTCCCGCAGAAAGTGCGAAAAACCTTTATCGAGGAGCGCATCCACTGGCACATCATCTGCGAGCAACATCACGTCAACATCCGCCGTGTCGCGCGCCAGAACGATATCCTGCCACTGCTGAAATCCGTAGGTTGACAATACGCCCGCCACAATCAGGCCTGTGGCCCAGAAGCGCCAGTCAGTCGCGCGATTGCGCCAGCCGCCCGCCATCGCGAGCGTGCCGCCATTGCCAAATGTGCTTACAGCCGTCTGCGGTTCGAGCGCAGCAATCGCACCACGGCGTGCCTCGGCAAGGCGATAAGCGATGCCCGGTTTTATGTTTTGTGCGGCGGCGTCAAGGTAAGGGCGGAGCGCCTTGCCGACGGCTGCGACTTCGTGATCCTGGAGGAGTGTTTCTGCTTTTTTCATAATGTGATTCCTTTCTGGCGGAGCAGGCCCTGTAGCGCCCGAACCGCGCGGGAGCAGTGGGTTTTCACGCTTCCCTCCGAGCAGCCCATCGTCGTGGCCGTCTCGGCAGTGTCCATGTCTTCCCAGTAACGCAAAAGGAAGGCTTCCCGTTGACGCGCTGGGAGCTTCTGCAGTGCCTCTTCAATCGCCGCCATCGATTGGCTTTGTTCGAGGGCCGCGAGCGGTTGATCCTTGCCAATCGCGCTAGCTTGTGCCTCAAGGATTTCGAGCACGTCGAAGTCATCATCCGCGTTTGCCCCGCCGAGGCTCGAGAAGTTCGTGGTGTACTGATTGCGCGTCTTGGTGCGACGGAAATGGTCGAGGATCGTGTTCTGCAAAATGCGCGTAAACAGCATTGGCAGCTCGTTGGCGGGCTTATCGGCGTAGCTCTCGGTGAGCTTCATCATCGAATCCTGCACGATGTCCAGCGCGGCGTCGTCGTCGCGCGTCGCGTAGGCGGCGTGCTTGAATGCACGACGCTCGACCGAGGCGAGAAACGCGTTGATTTCCTTGGCTTGAGCCAGAGTGGGACCTTTCTTTTTCGTGCCTGTCATCGTCGACAGACCCGCTTGAAGTTGCGCGATTATAGGCATCGATCCAACAACCGTTGCAGCAAACATCTGGACAATTTCTCCCTCAAGAACCGGTAAACCCGAAGCTAGATCCGGAAACAGTTCCGGCAATTGCGTTAACGTTGTGCTGCCCCCTGCGGATGACAGCTAATTTTTGACGGAACCTTCATTGCGATGAGTCCCCTGATTTCGACCCTGAAACGCGTGCTAAAGACGCGCGATGTGACCTATGCCGATCTGGCTGAGCGCATTGCCTTGTCGGAGGCGAGCGTAAAGCGCCTGTTTTCGCAGGGTACCTTCACCCTGGAGCGGCTGGAGCAAATCTGCGCAGCGCTTGAGATCGATGTGTTTGAGCTGGCGAAGCTCGCGCGCGGGGAGCTTGCGCGCGCCGGGCAATTGACGGTCAAGCAGGAGCAAACGCTGGCCAAGGATCGCGTGTTGCTGGGCGTATTTTATCTGGCCTATAACGGCTGGCAGATTGATGACATTGTTGCGACCTATGACTTCACGAGGCCGCAGGTGTTTGCCCTGTTGCGCAAGCTGGACGCATCCGGCGTGCTTGATCTGTTGCCCGGTGACAAACTGCGCATGAAGGTGGGGCGTAACCTGCGCCTGCGTCGGCGCGGGCCAATTGAGCTGGCCTATGGTCGTGCGGTCCTGGGCGAATTTTTGAAGCCGGAGTTTGATCTCGTGGGCGGCATGTTTCGCTTCGAATTTCGCGAGCTGTCAACGGCAAGTTTTGAGGTGATGAAGCGGAAACTGGAACGCCTGGCCGACGAGGTTCACGAGTTCGCTGAACTGGACAGCATGCTGCCGTCGAGCGATCGGAAGACGATTGGCGTCGCCGTGGGTTTGCGGCCGTGGACGGTGTCGATGGTAAGCGGTTTGCCGCTCAAAAAAACGTTATAGCTTTGTGCTGAAAAAAAGGCTGATATTGGGGTAAAGCCGATAAAAGTTAACTGTCGACTTAGCGACTTATCCCGTTTCAGCCCCAACACAGTCGTCGTTTCAATAAAAAGCTGAAAGGCGACCGAAGCGCGGAACTCTGCGATGATGGGGCCGGTCTACACTATCGTTATGCGTTTATCCCGAGTTATCCTTGCGGTTCTGTTGAGCTTTGCCTTGTTTGTGCAAGGTGTGGCGGCGTCGACGATGGGCTCCTGTCACATGCGCTCCGTCGTGGTCGCGCAATCAAGCGAGCACACTTCGCATCAGCATCACGCATCGGACGCAGTTGCCGAAATAGCTGATCTGTCGATGGCGTCGGAGCATCATGAGGGGGTCGCAGGTTCGACCCGCCATCACGATGATTCCGATAAGACAAAGTCGTCGAAACTGACCAGCTGCGTATGGTGCGCGGCCTGTTGCATGAGTTTCGCGCTTCCGGCGTCTGGCGTCACTTCGCCCGAACTGTTTGCTTCCGCACGCATGGTGTTTCCAGCGCTAGCTGTAGCGCCCCCCAGCCGCCCGCCGGGCGGGTGGGACCGGCCGCCACGAGCCTGAATACCTCGATCGGTTGGCGTGCGCGTGTGCGTCGGCTGGTCGGCTCGCTCGTCCGCGCTCAACCTGGTCTCCGCCCTCGGTTTAGCGCAATTTAAATTTGTCATCACGCCCGCGTCGATTAGCTCGGCCGTGATGCCTTTTCCGGGGTCTGGAAATGTCATCTTTTTTAATGCAGTTCGCGCGGCGCGCAGCTGGCCTGGCGATCAGTTTTTTCCCACTCAGTGCATTCGCGCAAACTCCGCACCATCCTGCCGCGCCGGAAGCAAAGCCCACGGTAGCGGGGGTTGCTCCTCGCACCGCGACCGGGCTTCGCTATGAGTCCGTCTTTGCTCCCTACAAAACCTATCGCGACGAAAAGACAGGCTCGTGGCTTAGTGCCAATGAAACCGTGGAGCGCATCGGAGGTTGGCGCGCCTATGCAAAGGAAGCGCAACCGCCGGATGCCGCCACACCTGCCATGCCTGCCATGCCTGCCAATCGCTCCAAGCCGGCCGCGCCCGCCCAGTCAGATCCGCACGCCGGGCACGGGGGAAAGCCATGACGCAGTTTGAACGCAAAACGCCGCCGCTCGCAGCAGCGTTGCTCGCAGTGACGCTAGCGGGCTGCGCAACGGTTGACATCAATCGGTCGCTGGGTCGCGCCAACGCAGACGTGGCTTCGTTCAGCAAAGGCAATCTGGCGCTGGCTCAGAGCGACAGCCAGCGGAAAGCGTTACAAAGCACTGCCGACGAGCTGCTCGCCAGGCCGCTCAGTCAGGACGACGCAGTTCGCCTTGCGCTCGTCAACAGTCCGTCGATGCAGGCGCTGCTCGCGCAACACTGGGCCGATTCCGCTGATGCAGCGCAGAGCGGGCGAATTAACAATCCGATCCTGACGCTTGAGCGTTTGCGCTCTCCGGCGGAGATTGAATTGAGCCGCATGCTCGCGTTTGGTTTGCTCGATTTGCTCACGTTGCCGCAGCGAAAGCAGGTTGCCGCCAGTCGTATCGAGCAGGCGCAATTGCAGCTTGCCGCGAGCGTCGTCGAAAGCGTCACTCAGGTGCGTCAGGCTTGGGTTAGTGCCGTCGCCTCGGCGCAATCGCTGCAATATGCGAAGCAAGTGAATGACTCGGCTGAAGCGAGCGCGGAACTCGCGCGCCGCATGCAGGCGGTAGGTAACTTTTCAAAGCTGCAACGGGCGCGGCAGCAGGCTTTTTACGCCGATGCGGTGGTGCTTTGGGCGAATGCTACGCAGGCCACAACGACTAATCGCGAGGCGTTGGTCCGTCTACTTGGATTAACCGATACACAAGCCGCGCGTTTGCAGTTGCCCGCGCGATTGCCTGAACTGCCGGATGTGCCGCGTGCGTCGGAAGAGGTGGCTTCTGCTGCGTCAAAGGCGCGGCTCGATGTGCGGATGGCGCAGACTGCATTTGACACCGTCGCCAAAGCACAAGGAATCAATCTGGTCGGAAGCTTTACCGACATCGAACTCTCAGTCATCAGGAACACTGCCACGGAGCGCGCCGACGGACACAAAACGCAATTTCGCGGCGCTGAGGTCGCACTGAAATTACCCGTCTTCGACTGGGGCGACCTGCGACGGGACGCCATGCGTGCGCAAGTGCTGGTTGCGGCGAATCGTCTTGAAGCCACCGTGCGCGCGGCGGGCTCGCACCTTCGCGAAACGTACGCTGGCTATCGAACTGCGTATGACACCGCAAAGCATTATCGCGACGAAATCGTCCCCCTGAGAAAGCTCAT
>JAYUWL010000260.1:0-3133 GCA_043753585.1 Burkholderiales bacterium | reverse complement strand
CGTCGGCTTGATGGGCCGCGCCGATACGGGGACGACGGTAATGTCACTCATGCGAAATGATCCCAGCCTTTGACCTCGATGTCCATCACGCGCGACTCCGCGTCGAGCACGCGCACGGGGTTTGCAGCATCCGGCGTGGTCACGCGTCCGATGCATGCGCCGGGGAGGCTTTCGCATTTCAGGATCGAAGCTACCGCATCGTGCTGTTCTCGTGGAGCGGTAAATAGCAACTCGTAGGCGTCACCGGTTGAGAGCAGGCAGTGCTGGCCCAGGTGCCCCATGAGAACGGAGGTCGCATCGGTATCTGCCGTGAAGGGTGACAGTGCTTTGGCTGCGCTCCATGTTGACTGCCGCGACACATGCCTGAGCCCCGTCGGAATGGCAGCAATGTCAATTTCAATCGACACGTTCGAGGCGGTCGCAAGGTGCTTCGCTTCACTCAACAGTCCATCGGAAATATCGATGCAGCTGGTGGCGACGCCGCGCAGCGCAATGCCGAGCGCAACGCGCGCCTCGGGACATTCGTATCTGGCGATTTGCTCCGGCGTTGCCTCGAATTTGGCCGCCGTCAGCGCATACATTGCCCACCCCGCATCTCCCAGCGGGCCGCTAACCCAAAGCTCGTCGCCCGCCCGTGCTCCCGAGCGTTTTAGGGCGGCCTCCGGTGGCAATTCGCCAAAGGCGGTCATGGCAATGGAGAGCGGTCCTTTGGTCGTGTTGCCGCCGATCAGTTCGACGCCATAGGCGTCGAGCACCGACCAAAGCCCTTCGCTGAATCGCGGAACCCAGTCCTCATCAATCTGCGGCAGCGTGAGTGATAGCAACGCGTAGCGCGGCGCTGCGCCCATCGCTGCCAAGTCGCTGAAGTTCACATTGACCACGCGGCGGCCGAGCTTTAACGCATCAAGCGTCGGCAGGAAATGACGGCCCTCGATTAGCGTGTCAGTCGTCACGGCGAACGCGTTGCCAGCGCTCGGGGCAACGACTGCGCAGTCATCGCCGTTACCAAGCAGCGCGGACCGATTCGGGCGCGTGAAATAGCGGGCGATGAGCTCGAATTCGTTCACGAGCAAACTCTCGCCGGGGCGAAAAATGTTTCATCAGCTTTTTGCCAGAACGCCCAATTAAATTGGGCGGGGCGCGCTATTTCGTTATAAGTCGATAGCTTGCTAAACATGACTATAACCCCAACGCAGTAGACCTTTGGCAAAAAAGCTGTTGTGCTTGTCACGTATTGAAACAGCCGCTATTGCGCCGGCTTCAACCGCGAACGCGGAGCTGCGGCGACCTCGTCGGCCCGCAGCAGGGGCGCAACCTTATCAAGCACACCGTTGACCCATTTGTGCCCGTCGGTGCCGCCAAAGCTCTTCGCGAGCTCAACCGATTCGTTGATGGCCACGCGATACGGAATATCGAGCCGCGAGTTCAGCTCCCACGTGCCGATCAGGATAATGCCGCGCTCAATCGGGCTGATCTGCGCAAACGGACGGTCTACGTGCGGCTGCGCGATGATGACGAGGGCTTCCCAATCATCGGTCAAGCCTTTCCACATTTCCCGAAAAAAGGCTTTGTCGCAGCGCTTGAAGTCTTCGTCACTTTCGGCGCGAAGACGGATCAATACCGGATCATGTTCCGCGACATAAAACTCATAGAGCCCTTGCAGCGCGAACTCACGCGCCCATCGGCGCGCAGATTTTGGTTTGGGTTTGGTATGGGGCGCTTGTTGAGGTGGTGACTGTTCGGGTGCGACCATGATCAGGATTCGCCAAACTTCGAATGAGTCCACTCTTGCAGGAGCGCCATTTCAACGGCCGCCTGCGCCGCCTCGTAGCCCTTCTGCTCTGCGCGAATTGAGGCCTGCTCGTCGGTGTAGGTCGTGAGCACACCATTGCCAATCGCAACGTCAAGCTCAAGCCCTACGCGCGTAATGCCAGCGGCCGATTCGTTGCAGACGATTTCGAAGTGGTAGGTGTCACCCTTGATCACGCAGCCTAAAGCAACCAGCGCATCGAATTCCTCGGTGCTCGCAAAGGCCTGCAAAGCAAATGCAATTTCCAGTGCACCCGGCACCGTAACCTCGGCTACATCGTTGGGATCAACGCCCATTTCAGCAAGGGCTTTTTTAGCGCCTGCGAGCAGTTTTTCGCAAACAGGTGCGTTGAAACGTGCAGTAACAATACCGATACGCAAGCCGGAGCCGCGAAGTTTCATGAGGGGTTGCAGAGACATTCGTGTACTTTCTTTTTTTTAGATTTATTGCTCTTCGTAAGCCACGACTTCAAGGTCAAAGCCTGTCATTGACGGCATGCGACGTGGCCGCGCCAGTACACGCATCTTGCCCACGTTCAATGCCCGCAAAATCTGCGCACCGATGCCGTACGTGCGCAAATCCATCTTGTGCGCGTTGAGCGGTTTCACGTTCAGCGCACGATCACGCAAGTCATCAGCTGTTTCGCTTTGGTGCAGCAGAACGAGCACGCCGGCGTCCGCCGTTTGCAATCGTGCGAGGGCCTTTGGAACGCTCCACGAATGTACGGCGCTATTGGCGTCCAGCGTGTCAATCACCGACAACGGCTCATGCACACGCACAACTGTTTCACGCTCATTGGTCGGCGTACCCTTGACGATGGCGAGGTGGGTCGCAGCGGAGAGCTTTTCGCGAAAAACTTTGAGAATGAAGTCGCCTTGCGCAGTTTGAAGCGGGCGTTCGCCAATGCACTCCACGAGGTTTTCCTGGGCCGCGCGATACTGAATGAGATCGGTGATCGCACCAATTTTCAAGCCATGTTGATTGGCGAATATACGCAAGTCAGGCAAGCGCGCCATCGTGCCGTCGTCCTTCATGATCTCGCATATGACCGACGCCGAAGTGAGACCGGCCATTCGCGTGAGGTCGCAGCCCGCTTCGGTGTGGCCAGCACGCATGAGCACGCCGCCCGGTTGCGCCATCACCGGGAAAATGTGGCCCGGCTGCACGATATCACTGGGCTTCGCGTTAAAGGCGACCGCTACTTTCACCGTGCGCGCACGATCCGCCGCCGAGATGCCGCTTGTTACGCCTTCTGCAGCTTCGATCGACAGCGTGAAGTTTGTGCCGAAGCCCGAACGATTGCTTGATGTCATCAGAGGCAGA
>JAYUWL010000259.1:0-3165 GCA_043753585.1 Burkholderiales bacterium | reverse complement strand
CGCGTTGCCGACAAGTGTGATTGCTCTGGCCGAAGCCCTCACAAGTGCGGGCTCCGGCGTCCTTAGCGCGAACGGCATGCTGACCGAACCCGTAACCGCGAAACCTGTCGTATCAACCACGGCCTGGCACTTAGACATCGAACGGCGAACGCAAACAGCTGTTCGCAGGTGGAACGCTGCCACGGGTTGCGTTGTTGTCGCGTTTGGGTAGACGCCCGCGAGCGTGTTAGCGAGTACCCGTCCCGTGCGTCGCGAGGCGGCTCAACGTGGGCGTAACTGTTGCCCGTTTCAGCTCACATCAACAGTCCCTCGGAATCAATTGAAAACAAAAGACTTTTCCCGGCTTCGCGCGATTTATGAAAAGCATTTTCAAATGTTGCGACGCAATGTCTAAAACCAGATTCCATCATGTGAAAATAATAATGGAATGAAACGGGCTTGCAAACCATTGTTTTAATGAGCTTTTTTGAAAATTATTTTGCTCTTTCCATTGAAAACGCATATGCTGCGGAGCAACAACAAGATGCTTTCAAGCTTTCTTTGCGGCAACCCGCGATTGGAAGTGCGAATAAGTGAGGAACGTTTTTTGAGAGACAGCGTTGTCTCGAATCATCTACATAGGTATAAGCAATCATCATGACGCAATCTGCAAAAGTTCTGGACCAAATGGCCGCCGCGACTACCGCTCTCGAAAAAGACTGGGCGACCAACTCGCGCTGGAAAGGCATCAAGCGCAACTACAGTGCGGCTGATGTCGTGCGTTTGCGGGGCACGACCGGCATCGAACACACGCTCGCCAAAAAAGGCGCAGAGAAGCTGTGGAATTCGATCAACACCGAGCCGTTCGTCAACTCGCTTGGCGCATTGACTGGCAATCAGGCGATGCAGCAGGTCAAGGCCGGACTGAAGGCGATTTATCTGTCGGGCTGGCAAGTTGCTGGCGATGCAAACTTGGCCGGTGAGATGTATCCGGATCAGTCGCTGTACCCGGTGAACTCGGTGCCATCGGTGGTCAAACGCATCAACAATACCCTGATGCGCGCTGACCAGATTCAGTGGATGGAAGGCAAGGACGACATCGACTACCTGCAGCCAATCGTTGCTGATGCCGAGGCCGGTTTCGGTGGCGTATTAAACGCGTTTGAACTGATGAAATCGATGATCGACGCGGGCGCGGCCGGCGTTCACTTCGAAGACCAATTGGCCAGCGTGAAGAAATGCGGCCACATGGGCGGCAAAGTGCTCGTGCCGACGCGCGAAGCCGTTGAAAAGCTATACGCTGCTCGCTTTGCGGCTGACGTGATGGGCACGCCGACCGTGCTCCTCGCTCGTACCGACGCAGAAGCAGCCGACTTGCTGACGAGCGACGTTGACGAGAATGACCGTCCGTTCTGCACTGGCGAGCGCACGATGGAAGGCTTCTACAAGACGCGTCCGGGCTTCGATCAGGCGCTGTCGCGCGGTCTGGCTTACGCTGCCGTTGCCGACTTGATCTGGTGTGAGACCGGCAAGCCTGATCTTAAGTTTGCGCGTGATTTCGCTGAAGGCATTCAGAGGAAATTCCCCGGCAAGATGCTCGCGTACAACTGCTCACCCTCATTCAACTGGAAGAAAAATCTCGACGAATCGACGATTGCCAAATTCCAGCGCGAACTCGGTGCGATGGGCTACAAATTCCAGTTCATCACGCTGGCCGGCTTCCACAGCCTCAACTACTCGATGTTCAATCTCGCGCACGGCTATGCCCGTAACAACATGACAGCGTTCGTCGAGTTGCAAGAGGCTGAATTCGCTGCCGCTGCGCACGGCTTTACGGCTGTGAAGCATCAGCGCGAAGTGGGCACCGGTTACTTCGATGCTGTGACACAAGTCATTCAAGGGGGCCAAAGCTCAACGACGGCGCTGCACGGGTCGACCGAAGATGAGCAATTCTTTGACGAGAAGAAGCCAGCTTTGAAACTGGCTGTTGGACAAAACGACTAGTCAGTCGAAGCAAAACACTGGCGACGAATGAAGGGCTGCTTGAGGCGCGGCCCAACGACGGAGAGCTCCAGGGTTTCCCCTGCACCAAAACAGTGACAAACGCCCAAAAAAGGCTTGAAATTCATCTAAATCACTTTATACTCCGTCTTGATTTCCTCGAGGAGGAGGAAACCCTTCAGCCCGCGTCGCGTTTATTCGCCCGCGGGCTTTTTTCTTTTCAGGGTTTGGCACACGCAGACTTAGTGGAACCGCCTCCACTGACAACCGCTACAGCGCCGTTGCGACGGGTGCTAATGCTTTCTGCCAGCGCTCGAACGGCAATTTGTACTCCGCCTGCAATGCTCGGGCACGCGCTCGCATGGCGCGATTGTCCAGCGCGGGCAAAGGCGATTTGGTCGCGATCACGGTGACGTTCTCGGTGGCAATCGCAGGTAACAACACGATGTTGTCGTCACCAAAAACGGTGCGCAGTCTGCGTAGTCCGCCGCGATAGCGCGTGACGCTGCTCCACATGTTTGCGACAAACACACCGCGTGATTTGAGCGCGGTATGTGCCGCTGCATAGAAATCTGCTGACTCAAGCGTGCCCACTCGACCGCGCCCGTCATAACAATCTACCCAGATCCAGTCCACACTCGACGCGGGTCGCTCAACAATTACTTTCGCCGCATCGCCCAGCGTCAGGACGACACGGGGATCGTCTGCAGGCAATGGGAAAGCCGAACGCGTCAGCGCCATCACGTCAGCGCGCAACTCAACAATCTCCATGTGTTTAAGCGATTCTTCCCAATGCGCCAGCGCCCAGCGCGGCAACGATCCCACGCCCAACCCGGCCACGTACACATGTTTCGGTGGCGATGCGATTAGCAGCGCCGCGCACATGTCCTGTGCGTAGCCCAACGCGAGGTCAGCCGGGCGACTGATGCGCATGCGCCCCTGCACCCATTCCGAGCCAAAGTGCAGCGTGCGGAAACCGTGTTGTTCTGAGATGAGGAGATCTGACATTGATCGGCAGCGAGTTCTACATGATTTGCGAGAAGCTCATGATTCTCTCTAATCTGCAGCACGGCGGACGAGCAGCCGTGGGGCGCAAACATGGCGCCCGCTTAAAATACGTGCTTCTCCTCCAGAGAGCTGCTCTTTGTCATGGCTAATCCTGCATCTGCTTCCAAACCCCTCCTG
>JAYUWL010000258.1:0-3193 GCA_043753585.1 Burkholderiales bacterium | reverse complement strand
ACGCCACGCCGCTTGCTCGCGACTATCAGCGCAACCAGCTCTGGGCCCGTCAGCCCGCGACGAGCAGGCGCAATCGGCTGCACCCGCACCACAGGCTTACCGTGCCGCGTAATGTCAAATGGCGTTTGCGTCTCAATCACACGGTCAAACACGCTGCGCGGGTTGCGGGCGAACTCGGTGCTGGTTATGGTTTGCATGGAGGGCTTCCCTTCAATTAATACGCAATTTATGTATTTTACGTAGTTTCTCGAGTGTAGACGGGCGATTACGGTATGTCGAAGCAGCTTGTAGTTGACAGCTTTTTTCACAAATCCACATTCAATAAAGGCTAACCACCTATTTATGCGGTTTATCGACTTAGGCGAAAAGTGCCTCTATGCCCATATAAATCGTGGCTTTGACCGAAAAGTTGCTGCGTCCAATCTCTCGCAATTTCCGCTGCGTAGTGCGTCGGCTGGGTTGATAAGCCCAGCACCCTAGGCACCTCGACCGCCGATGCCGGCCTTTCGTCCCGGCTTAGAGACAAATAGCATCTAGTGAAGCATTGCACGCATCAGCATCTTCAAAAATGTTTGAAAGGCAAGTTTCGACGGCAGCCCGCCATCGAAATAGATCGCCGCCGGAAACAGGCAAACCCCGAATACGAAGAACACCCAAAAATACTCAGCCGCACCGCGATTTCTGTATAAAAAAATACGATGCGACGACGGAGCAAAGCGACAGCAGCAGCAACAAGCGAACTACGCCACTTCAAATATCCCAGCCGCCCCCATCCCGCCACCAATACACATCGTGGCGCAAACGAGTTTCGCGCCGCGGCGTTTGCCTTCGATGAGGGCGTGGCCTACGAGGCGCTGGCCGCTCATGCCGTAGGGATGACCGACGGCAATCGCGCCGCCGTTGACGTTCAATTTGTCCAGCGGGATGCCCAGTGTGTCGGCGCAGTACAGCACCTGCACGGCGAAGGCTTCGTTCAATTCCCACAGATCGATGTCCTTGACAGACAGGCCGAGGCGTTTGAGCAGTTTTGGCACGGCGAACACTGGGCCGATGCCCATTTCGTCGGGGTTGCAACCGGCGACGGCGAAGCCACGGAAGATGCCCAGTGGCTTGATGCCACGTTGCTCGGCGAGCTTCGCGTTCATGACCACGCATGCGCCTGCGCCGTCGCTGAATTGTGAGGCGTTGCCTGCGCTGACCGAGCCGCCAGGAACGACGGTGCGGATGCCAGCGACCGCTTCGTACGTGGTGCCGTCGCGCAGGCCTTCGTCTTTACTCACGGTGACAAGTTTTGTGGTCATGCCGGTCTTCGGATCGGCCACGCCTGCGGTTACCGTGATCGGTACGATCTCGTCATCAAACTTGCCCGCATCGCGCGCGGCGCAGGCTTTTTGCTGGCTCTCGGCGCCGAAGTGATCCATCCGCTCTTTGCTCATGTTGTAGCGCTTGGCGACGGTCTCGGCCGTCTGCATCATGTTCCAGTAAATCGTCGGCTTGTTCTTGTCGAGCCACGAGTCCTTGAACATGTGCAGGTTCATTTCCTGCTGCACACAGGAGATGGATTCCACGCCGCCCGCGACGAACACATCGCCCTCGCCCGCGATGATGCGCTGAGCCGCCATCGCAATAGTTTGCAGGCCTGACGAGCAAAAGCGGTTAACGGTCGCGCCCGCCACACTGTCGGGCATCCCCGCCCTAAGCAGCGCCTGGCGCGCGATGTTCCAGCCCGTCGCGCCCTCTGGATTGGCGCAGCCCATGAGCACGTCATCAATTTCAGCCGGGTCGATGCCCGCGCGCTTGACGGCGTGCTCAATGGCGTGGCCACCCAGCGTCGCGCCGTGAGTCATGTTGAATGCGCCTTTCCAGCTTTTGGCAAGCGGAGTGCGGGCGGTACTTACGATTACGGCGTCGGTCATGATGGGCCTCTTTCATAGTGAAAAAATAAACTAATTCTCCGTTCTCCCTGAGCTCGTCGAAGGGTCTGTGGATTTCGATTCCACGAAGGCTTCGACGGGCTCAGCCCGAACGGAGTTATGGGGACGCTGCCGCGTTTACATTGCGCAGCAACTGGTAATAAAACTGGATCATCTCGGTGTAATTCGCAACCGAAATGCGCTCGTTGGTGCCGTGGAATCGAACCAGATCGTTCGGCCCTGCGCGCACTGGTGAGAAGGGATAAACGTTGTCGGCAACATCGTCGAAGTAGCGCGCATCGGTCGCGCCAAGCATCAGGCTTGGGGCGACGATCACATCGGGATGCAACTGGCGAATGGTTTTGGCGATGGCCGCGTAGCCCGGGGCATCGGTTCGGGAGATCTTGGATGGCTCGGAAAATCCGGGAAACTTGTCGGCCTTGATCGGTGCGTCGCCGACGGCGAGCAGTGTGCGCTTGATCACGTCGTCGGACGTTCCGCCCGGAAGCACGCGGAAGTTCACGGATGCACTGGCGCGACCCGGCAGCACGTTGTCACGTTCACCGGCGTTGATCACGGTTAACGCAGTGGTCGTACGCAGCATGGCGGCGGTGCTCGCAACCCTGGACAGCTGCGCTTCGACGATGGGTTTGACTGCGCTGTCGGTGCCCGGCCACGTGTAGAGCAACCCGTAGCTGCCGACCAGTTCACGCTTGAGCGCCGCATGCAGTTTCGGAGAACTGGTCAGCATCTGATGCAGCGCTTTGAACGCATCAGCGCCGGCCTCGGCGTCGGTTGCAGAAGAAATGGTTTGCAGTTTTACTGCGGCCGCGAGGCGGGCAGAGGCGGCGCCTGAATCTAGCGTTACTGGATTCTCGGGCGGGATGTTCAGTTGCTTTGACGTGGTGAATAACGTCTTGGCTGCCACGATCAGAATGAGTGCAGCGATCAGCCCAAACAATGCAAATAGTGTCTTCTTAATCACGAACCCAAGCTCCTCCAAGTTCTACCCCCTCTTTCGCAGCGCGGGAGCGGGTTGGGGTGAGGGCCGTGGCCTGTAAGTTTAGCCGCCAAAGTTCTGCTACTCAATCGCCCTTACCCTCCGCCCTCTCCCGCGCTGCGGGAAAGGGAACCTGCATCAAACGAACGATTTACCCTCAGCAACCAGTCGCCTCAACAACGGCGCAGGCTCCCAGAACTTCGCATCATCAAGCGGATTCTGCTGAAACTTCCTCATCATCTGCACGACGTTAAACAGGCCAACCTGGTTTGCATAGTTC
>JAYUWL010000257.1:0-3193 GCA_043753585.1 Burkholderiales bacterium | reverse complement strand
CGACGATATGGCTCGTCCACGCGAAACCGCGACGCGTCACCGCCGCGCTCGGCGAGATCGGTCAACTCTGGCGTCACCTCAATCAGTCGGCTCGACATGGCAAGCTCTGCACCCAGCGAATGCACCTCGGCGAGGAAATGCGACAGCGCCAATTCACACTGGGTGCCCATCACATATTCAAGCGTGTCAGCATTGACAAACGGGTTACCGTCGCGGTCACCACCGATCCACATGCCGACCTTCAGGAATGCTGGCAGCTCGGCAACGGTGCGGTCATGGGCGACCAGCAAAGCAAGCGTGTTTTTGGTTAGACGCGGTACTTCGGACAAAAAACTGGCGCGGAAATAACCCAGCGCATTGTCAATCTCGTCACGCACACGCAGCTTGGTCAGCCGCATCATTGCGGTTTGCCAGAGCTGCAAAACAAGGCGATGCAACGTGGCTTCGCGGTCATCTTGTTCGTGCGCTAGCGACTGCGCGATGAACCGCTCGGTATCAAGCGTGCTCTGCCGTTTAATCTCCGTCGGATGCGCAGTCAGCGTCGGGCTGACATTGGCGCGCGCGAGGCAATGCGCGATCTCCGCACCGCTGATATGCCCCGCCTTCAGGCGCTCAAATGCGGCGGCGAGCGAACCGGCCTGCGCGGTCGATCCTACTTTCTTGTGATGCCGACGCCGGCGGTTCTGCTGCACGTCTTCGGCGATATTCGCGAGGTGCGAGAAGTAGGTGAACGCGCGAACCACGTCCAGTGTTTCTTCAATGCTCAAATCAGCAAGCAGCGCATCCAGCGTGCGATGTGTCGCACCCTCGCGATGAAAGCGCACCGACTCTTGCCGAATCGATTCCACCTTGTCGTACGTCGTGTCGCCGCGCTGCGCACGAATCACATCCCCCAGCAAACGGCCAAGCAATCGTGTGTCCGCCTTGAGCGGCGCATCTTTGTCTTCGAGGTCGGGAGCGGGCGTTGAGGTGTCCATCGTTTGATTATGCTGCAACGCACCACTACGGGAGACTACCGTCTCACCGATCAATGGTGAAGCTTCGAGCAATCGCGAACGCCTCAAAACTCCAGCTTCACATTCGCGCCGATGTTCATCTGCGTCGCCCGGATGCTGCTTGATCGGGTGCTGCCTGCGTCGTCGAAGTAGGTGGATGCGGTCACCTGATCCTGACGCAGCGCATTGGCTAGGCGCAGGCGCAGCTGGAGTTTGGGCGTGTATTTGTAGAGCACGTACATCTCCAGCTCGCGCGTCGGCACTGAGTAGTTGATCTGGTTGACAGCTAGTCGCACATCGCCGCCGCTCTTGAAACTGAAGCTTGCACCGGCCACCACCATGCCGCCGCGCATGCGATAGTCGAGGCCGAAGGTGCCACTCACAGGTACTTGCTGATCGAGACGATTGTTGGGGCCAGGCACTTCCTGTACGCGCGAAAAGTTGCGCGCCACGTTGAACCGGAAGTCAATCGGCGGTGCGGTCTCAAACAGGGATTGCAGCGGAAATTTGGCATCAAACTCGATGCTGCGTGAGGTCGCGTTGCCGTTGTTGATGGGTTTGTTGATCCAGCGACCGTCGATCAGAAAAATGCCGCGCGTGTTGTATTCAGTCAACGCCCGCACACTGCCGCTGAGGCTCATTGAGGCACCCTTTGCAAAGAAGTGTTCATACGCAAGGTCAACACCGGTCGCGAGCTCCGGCTTGAGGCTGCTGTTCCCGCTCTGATAATCCGGCGAGGTTGAAGTGTTGACCGTGGTTCGGTAGATGCGCGGCACCAGAGCGGAAGTCTCCGGGGCTTTGTAGGTGCGGGTGAGTGCCAGTCGAAACTGGCGTCCCGACTTATCGGGGAACTTCCACAGGGTTTGAAACAACGGGCTCACGACGCTGGAGCGGTTAGTGGTGGACGGCACGCCAGAGTCATTGCCGGTGGCAACGCTTGCAGTGTCAATGCCTTCCCAGCGCAAGCCGAAATACACCGACCAGTTCGGCGTCACGTTCCATTCGTCTTGCGCAAACAGGGCGAATTTTTGCACGCTGGCGACATAGTCTTCGAGGCTGTCGATTGGCGCGGCGGCGACATTGTTTTCGATCACCCGCAGGGTTGATGTGCTGCGGTTAAATCCAATATCCCAACCCGCCAGCAACGAATGTCCTTCCACGATGGGCGTGGAATATTTGCCGACGAATGCTGCGCGACTGTCCCGCGACGGACTTAGCGAGATGCGATCTAGGGTCGGGGTATTGTCGTAGTTAAATGAATTGTTGAAGGCGTCGTTGTTGCGCTCACCGACGTTTGCAGTCAGTTTCAGGTCCAACTTAGCGCCACTCTGCCATTTGAGAATCCAGTTTGCGTTGTTGCCGATACTCCAGTTGCTGCCGCGATTTCGGCCATCGGAGATCGGGTAAATCGTGCTGTCGCCCAGCAGATATTGCGTGTTTGAGCGCGATTGCGAGCTGTACTGGCTGATATTGAACGAAGGATTCATGGTGAACGAGTCGCCGCCCGCCAGCGTCCACGCTAACGTTGAATAGAGGCCCGCATACCGGTTGTCGCCAAAGCTGGCGACGTTTGCGACTCGCTGCAAAATGCGCTTGCCGCTGGGGTCAAGGCCAACGGTGTTGCCGGTCGAGGCGTAATCAAACGTGCCACGTCCGCCGTACCCACCCACCGAGAACGCCAGTGTGTCGACCTTGTCGGCGATGGTGAAACTTGCGTTTTGCGAGGTGTATCCGGTGCCGCTGTACCAGCCGACGCTCAAATCGCGCTTCGACACGCTGAACTTTTTCTTCATGACGATGTTGACCGTGCCAGCCACCGCCTGCGTGCTGTACTCCGCCGTCGCAGCGCGAATAATTTCAATGCGCTCAACCAGATCGGGCGACAGGTTATCAATGGAAAAACCCGGCGGCGGTCGCTCGCCGTCGATCAGAATTTGCGTGTAGCCGTTGCCTAGGCCGCGCAGGCGAATGGCGTTGTTCTGCACCGTCACGCCAGGCAGCCGCTTCATGACGTCGAGTATTTGCGTGTCGCCGAACTTGCGGATTTCCTCCGATGTCACCACGATTTTGGTGGCGGTGTCCTCGCGCCGCTCGTCGTAGTCGGATTGCGCGCCTTTGATCTCGACCTTGTCGACGACTTGAGGCGCCTTCGGCTCCTCCTTGTCGCTTTGATTGGTGCCCGCGGCCGGAGTAGCCAC
>JAYUWL010000256.1:0-3224 GCA_043753585.1 Burkholderiales bacterium | reverse complement strand
GGTCGGCATTGATCGAAAACAGCGCGGCGATGCGCGCGAGTTGGCACGCTGGCGATTTGTTCCCGCCGAGAACGGTTCAAATGAGCGTCAGGTGTTGGTTGCAGCGCGCGATTCTCGCAAGAAACTGGTGGGTAGTGTGTTTGATTACGTGAGCCAGCATACCAATGCGGCACGCGCTGCCGAGGCAAAGCGCTTGCTCTATGTTGCGGCGACGCGGGCCAAAAACACGTTGACACTGACCCGATGCAATGCCGCGTTGGAGCCCCCATCTGATAGCTTTTCCGCACTCCTGGGCGATGTTGCCGATGTGCAATTCGAGGCGCCAGAGCGCGCAACCGACAAGCGCCTGCTGTTGGCTAAATCGCTCACTCGCAGCACCAGCCCGCCCCCCTTGTTTGATGTAACTTTGATCACCACTCCCGCCTACCCTGCGGCGCTTTCTGGCGCAGAAATCGCGGTCGCACAAAGCCAGCTCGATGCACGCGCTGAGGGCGTGGTGGGCCATCTGCTGTTTGAAGGATTGGCGACAGCCATGATGTCAAATAGCGTCGGAATGTTTTCGCCGAACGCGGCGATGGTCGCTCGCATGCTGCGCGAAGAGGGAATTTCGCGAGAGCTGGCACCCGTGATCGCCAGACGACTGACCGACTGGTTTTCCGCCGCTGCTGAGCGCGAGCACATCAAATTTTTGTTTTCGCGAGATCATCTTGAGTCGGCAACCGAATTGAGCCTCGCAGCCGCGGGCGGCAATGGAACCCTGCGCGTGGATCGCACGTTTGTCACTGCCAGTGGCGAGCGCTGGGTCGTCGATTTCAAATTTAGTCAACCATCGGTCGTGTCGAACGACTCAAGCGAGTGGATCGCAATGGAGCTTGAGCGCTACCGGCCGCAGTTACGCGACTACGCGCAGGCGCTTCGAGTGTGGGATCAATCGCGCGGAATGGCTCGCCTTGTGGTCGTTGCTCTGTATTTTCCGTGGCTGGATCAGCTGCTTCGAGTCGAGGTATAGCTTTTTGATGAAAGCGCGAGCGCATATGGGCTGAACGCAATTTTCCGCAAAAGTCGATGCTGACGGGGGTCTTTGTCAAACAATGGCGTGAACCTTCGCGCATTCCGGGGAGAACGACGTCGGGAAATGGCGCAACAGGCTCAGAAAACTTTCCGAATAAAATCAACGCTTTCGCGCACTTGCCAACTGAATGACCCCTTCCGCTCCAAGACCCACGTTAGCCCGCGACCTGGTGCCGGGAGCGTTCGCATCACGTCCCACAGCGGTAACGATCGGTAATTTCGACGGCGTGCATCGGGGCCATCAAGCGATGCTGGAAGTCGTTTGTCAAGCCGCACGGCAACGCAAATTAATGCCAGTGGCTCTCACGTTTGCGCCCGCTCCCGGCGAATTTTTTGCCCGTAACGCAGGCAAGACCCCCCCCGCCCGTCTGCAACGCCTTCGCGACAAACTGGCCTGCATCTGGAGGGTCGGCGTTCATCACATTCAACTCGCTCGCTTCAACGCGACGATGGCCGCGATGTCGCCGGACGATTTTTGCGACAAAGTTTTGACGGCCGGACTCAACGCGAAATGGGTCATCGTCGGCGACGATTTTCGCTATGGCAAAGGCCGTGCGGGTGATGTGAAGACGCTGCACGCGTGGTGCGCAGCCAACGAGGTCGAGTGCTACGTCATGCCCGCGATCAAGGCGATGGATGTGCGCTTTTCGTCGACGCTGGCGCGTGAGGCGCTGCGCGACGGTGACACGGTGACCGCCGCCGCGATCCTCGGTCGTCCGTACCGCATTTCCGGCAAGGTCGCACACGGCGACAAGCTGGGCCGCACGATCGGTTTCCCGACGATCAACGTGCCGCTGTGGACACCGCTGCCAGTTTCTGGCATCTTCGCCGTTCGGGTGTACGGCATTGACGTGGCGGGCGGCCAACCGGTTGTGGGAGCCGCGAGCGTTGGCGTGCGACCGACTGTCAAAGAAAACGGAAAGCCTTTGCTCGAAGTGTTTCTGCTCGATTTCAAGGGCGATCTTTACGGAAAGCGCATTGTGGTGGAGTTTGTCAAGCGCATCCGGGCCGAAGAAAAATTTGAGTCTGTGGAAGCGATGACCGTTCAGATGCATCAAGACGTTAACGCTGTTCGGGCCGTGTTCACACACGCTGCGGGCTAATCTAAATACTGAACAGTCCGAGTGCCACAGCCCATAGCCCCACTGCCTGCCGACGTCACCCCCGCCATCGCCGCGCTGCTGACCGAGGCAATCGATTGCGCGGCGCTGGCTGACGGGCTGGTCATCGGCGAGCGAGCGTTGGCGCTGGCACAAACCAGCACGTCGCTTGACAGGGCCGCTGCTGCCCACGTCACCTGTTTTTTCCTCTACCGCACCGGCGCCACCGAGCGCACCATCACGTTCGGCGAAGCAACGCTGCCACAACTCAAGGCGGAAGCCATGCACGCTGCCTACGCCGAAATGTTGCGCTGGGTGGGCGTGTGTGCATGTGATTCAGGGCTGTTTGGAATCGCGATCAAGCGCGCCACCGAGGGCTATCGTCTGGCTGACGAAATGAATGACCAGCGCGGTCGCGTGCTCGCCTTCAGCCTGTTGGGCGGCTGCTTCGAGCGCTCCGGCGATCCGTGGCAGGGCGAACGGCTGTTGCGGGACGGTCTGGCCCTCGCACGTGAGTTGAACGAGCCGTATCCATTGATCACCACGATGAACAATCTGGCAGCGGTGCTGATCGGCAAGTTCTATTCGTTGCGAGATGGTTGGGCCGCGTCGGAGGGACGCTCGGCACTCGACGACTGTCTGCCACTAGCGCGGGAGGTGCTGAAGATGGCACCGATCATCGGGGATCCCTATTTGAGCGCCTTTGCGCATGGAAATCTCGGCGAAGTGCTGGTGCATCTCGGGCAACTGGAAGAGGCCGACAAGTTGTTGCACGAGGCGCTGGCGCTGGCGGAAGCGGGTGGTTATCACGCCGTGTGGCCCCGTGTGCGTTGTTCAATTGGCGAGCTGCATCTGGCGCGCGGCGATTCCCACGCAGCCAAAGAGGAGCTAAGCGCCCTGCTTGGCGAGCGTAGCTTTCTGCCTACGGTGTCTACCCAAATGCGCGTGCACTATGCGTTGTATCTCGCTCACCGCAACGACGGGGACACAGCAGCAGCGCTGGCGCAACTCGAAGCCTTCCGCAAAATTGAGAGCCAGCGCTCGATGCAGCAG
>JAYUWL010000255.1:0-3228 GCA_043753585.1 Burkholderiales bacterium | reverse complement strand
AGCACGCGACGGTTATGCGCCGCCAGCGAGGCCGCGAGATTGACGGCGGTGGTGGTTTTGCCGACGCCGCCTTTTTGGTTGGCGATGGCGATGGTTCTAAGCAATTCCGGTCTCTTTTATTTCTGCAACGCAAACTTGACGCTAAAACCAATCAAAGCCGCGCCCGCTGCTCGTTTGAGCCACATGCCCGCTGAAGGAAACCGCACGAACACCCGTTTGGCGATCTGCGCCGCGACGATAAGCCACATGCAGTACAAAAACACGATGCCGAGCACCAGCCCCATCATGCGTGCGTACGTCGCAACGCCGTCAAACGTTGCCGAGTCAATAAACAGCGGGAAGAACGCGACGTAAAAGCCGATCACTTTTGGGTTGGCCAGCGACACCAGCGCCGCTTCGCGAAACCATTGCCACGCGCCGCGCCCCTGCTCCGTCGACACGATGCCTTCGCCCATCGTTTGCTTGGAGTCACGAATCAGCGTGTAGCCGATCCACGCGAGGTACGCCGCGCCCGCATAACGCAGCAGGTCGAACGCACGCGGGTAGGCGGCGGCGAGCGCGGCGACGCCAGACAACGCCAGCACCATCCACACCGCGTCACCCGCCATCAACCCCAGCGTGCTCCAGAACCCCGCGCGCGGTCCACCGTTCTTCTCGGCCATCGAAGCAAAAATCTTGATGGTTCCGGGACCGGGAATGGCAAGGAAAATGAGGGTCGCGATGACTAGTGCCCAGAGGTCGTTGATGCCGGTCATTTCACTATGGCCTTGATCCATTGCAGCAATGACCGGCGCGGAGCCGTAAGTGATCCGCTCAAAATTCCATCCTTGTAAGCGCCGTACGATGCTTCGAAATAAAGGTGCCGCAAGGAACTACATGTCAGCCACGGGAACGTGTTGCCCATCCTCGTATGGAATTGAAGCCAGAAGGTCTTCGTCGATTCGGGGTTTGCTTCGACGATTTCAACAAGTGATTGATAGGCAAAAAGGCGTGCTTTCTGCGCAAGCCCTAGATGCTCTCGATTCGCCGCCTCGCCCAGCGTCGGGTGTTTTTTCGCGAAGCGAATTTCGGGCGACACCTTCGCACTTGGCCCCCATTTCAGCAAGACCGCAATTGCGTCATTTAGCAGCATCGGCGACGCCACTAAGCCCGCTCCAACCAAACCAAACACCGCTCTGCCTCAAGAAACGGCACAGTGAGCGACCGCTTACGGTCCACGACCCAGCCGGTTCCAGCGAGTTCGCCGATCTCGTCGCCGGGGCTTTTGCCTTTCATTGCGAGCAACAGGCTTTCTTCGTCATCGACCAGACAATGAGCGGCGCTAACTACAAAATCCTTGAGTGAAGCATAGGCGCGCGAGATCACGACGTCGTAGGTGACCGGGTGATCCTCAACACGGGTGTGGACGGCGCTCAGGTTGCCGATCTTCAGTAGCGTCGCGGCCTTCCCGATGTAGTCGGTCTTTTTGCGCACGGAGTCGACGGCCACAACCTCCAGATCGGGGCGCATCACCGCTATCGGCAACGCGGGAAAACCGCCGCCGGAGCCGACGTCGAGCAGCGTGGTCGACTCTTTAGGGATGCAGTACAGCACCGACAGCGAGTCGAGAATGTGCTGCACCAATTGGTCGTGTGGGTCGCGGATGGCGGTCAGGTTGATCACCGCGTTCCATTCGTTCAGGAAAGCAAGTGACTCGATGAGCTGACTTTTTTGCTTGTCGCTGGCGGTCAGGCGCATCTCGCTCAAGCCCGCGTCCAGCTTGGCGTGCAACTCGGCGCGTAACTCGGTTGTGAACTCGATTTGCTCACGTTTTAATGGTCGGTCGATCACGGGGCGCAGCCCTGCGGAAGTGGTCATGCCTTGGCCTTGTGGGTTGATTCCGGGGCGCACGCTGGGGCGCGTGCCGGTTTTGTTTTCAGTCATAGATGTGGGTTGCGGTCACGCGACCATTTCGGCCAGCCGCCCTTTTTTCAGATGGACAAGCAGCAGTGAGATCGCGGCGGGTGTGACGCCAGAGATGCGGCCCGCTTGCCCGAGCGTGTCCGGGCGTTGTGCGGACAGCTTGATTTGCACTTCTTTCGACAGTCCGCGCACTTGGGTGTAGTCGAGGTCGGGCGGGAAACGAAGGTTTTCGTTGGCGAGTTGACGGTCTATTTCGTCTTGCTGGCGCTCGATGTAGCCTGCGTATTTGGCGGCGATTTCCACTTGTTCGCTGACGAATTCGTCGAGAACGGTAGGGGCTGAAAATCCAGTATCGCTACGGACGACGCCGAATGCTGGGTTTTCAGCGCAGCCTGAGGTCGCTTCGGCGACCAGATCGCTTTTCGCTTTCAAGCTCAATTCGTCGCGCAGCGCGGAAATCGTCGAATGTGTCACGCCCGGCCGCCGCAACAAATCAAACAGGCTGTATTCCCGCTCAATTGTCGTCCCCAGCAACTCCGTCGCTCGCTCCTTTGAAAGCAATGCTGGATTCACCCAGGTCGATTTCAGACGCTCTGTTTCACGTGAAACACTATCGCGCTTGCGGTTGAAGGCGTCCCAGCGGGCATCGTCAATCAGCCCTAGCGCCCGCCCCTGCTCTGTCAAACGCATATCGGCGTTGTCTTCTCGAAGCTGCAACCGGTATTCGGCGCGACTGGTGAACATGCGGTATGGCTCGCTCACGCCCTGCGTCGTGAGGTCGTCGACCAGCACGCCGAGGTACGCCTCGTCGCGGCGCGGGCACCAGCCGTCTTTGCCTTTGGATTTCCGTGCGGCGTTCACGCCCGCAAGCAAGCCTTGCGCAGCTGCCTCTTCGTATCCGGTCGTTCCGTTGATCTGTCCAGCCATGAACAGGCCTTCCAGATACTTGGTTTCCAGGGTTTGCTTGAGTTGTCGCGGGTCAAAGTAGTCGTACTCAATGGCGTAACCGGGGCGCAAAATGTGTGCGTTTTCCAGGCCGAGCATCGAGCGAATCAGCGCGAGCTGAATGTCAAACGGCAGGCTGGTCGACACGCCCGCCGGGTAATACTCGTGCGTGGTCAGGCCTTCCGGTTCGAGAAAAATCTGATGGCTCGTCTTGTCGGCGAAACGGTGAATCTTGTCTTCAATGCTCGGACAATAGCGCGGGCCGACGCCTTCAATCACGCCAGTAAACATCGGCGAACGATCCAGCCCGGAGCGCACAATCTCATGCGTCCGCTCATTGGTATGCGTGATGTAACACGGCATCTGACGAGGGTGCATCGC
>JAYUWL010000254.1:0-3234 GCA_043753585.1 Burkholderiales bacterium | reverse complement strand
AACCACGCCGTCGGTTACAGTCACCGAGGCGTTGGCTCGGGCAGGCGGGTTCGGCGGAGAAATGACGGATGCTTGTTTGCGCAAATTCTCAGTCGTCGGTCCTTTGCCATCGGGCTGCCAGCCCGGTCGCGCGAACAAATAGCCCAGCACGTCGCGCGCAGATTTTGCCTTGCGCAAATCGCCAAAAATATTGATCCATTGCTGAAACACGACTCGCAGCGGATTGTTTGACGTGATGGGCTGCACCCAGCCGTAACGAATCCTGATGTCATCGCGTTCGGGGATGTAGGTCCCAAAGATCCGGTCAAAAATCAACAGCACTCCACCATAGTTGGCGTCGAGATATTCGACGTTGGCCGCATGATGCACGCGATGCGCGGAAGGGGTATTGATGATGCCCTCAAGAAATCCGAGCTTTGGAATCCACTCGGCGTGAATCCAGAATTGATAGAGCAGATTGATCGCAAACGCCAGCAGGATGACCTGCGGCGCGAAACCAAGCAACGCCAGCGGGGAGAAAAACGTAAGCGTCAACGTGATCTTACCTACCCAGCCGAGGCGGTAAGCGGCGGACAGGTTGAACTGGTTCGGCGAATGATGCACAGCATGGTTAGCCCAGAACCAGCGGCTGCGATGGCTCACACGATGGAACCAGTAGTAAGCGAATTCCAGTGAGAAAAAGAGCACGATCCAGGACAGCGGCTCCGTCATGTCCCAGCTGAACAGCCGGTGCTCATACAACCACGCCGCACCGGGCAACGCCAAAAGCGCGGGCACAAAATCAGCGAAGCGCCTGCCGACGGCAATCACCAGCGAGACCATCGAGCCTTTCCAGTCGTAATCGCGCCGCCCGGTGAGCGAGAGCACTACGCCCTCCAGGAGCGCACTGCCGACGGCCACACCCGCGATCACGAGATAAATGCGAACAAAGGTTGCGGTATCCAAGGTCTGCGCGCTCCGGGGTTGTGTGGCTGGTTCGCTATTTTGCGTTGCGAAGCATACAGACAACGTTTCGTCGTGTAGAGTTCGGAAGTGAAACGGGTCAATTGCAACTGATTGTTGGCACGCGCGATCCGCGTACCGCTCTCGTTTAGACAATTGCCGGTGATTCAAAAGGAGGATTCAAATGAAACGTTTTGTTAACGCGGCGCTCGCTGCCAGCGCCCTGTCCCTGCTCACGCCCGCCGCACAGGCGCAAAGTCTGAGCCTGCTCTGCAACGCCACCATCGACTGGTGCGAGCTCATGAAGAACAAATTCGAAGCCGAAACCGGCATCAAAACCAGCATGGTTCGCCGCAGCTCCGGCGAGTCGTACGCCCAGATTCGCGCCGAATCGGCGAACCCGAAGACCGACGTGTGGTGGGCCGGCACGGGCGACCCGCATCTGCAAGCGGCCGCCGAGGGCCTGACCGAGGTCTACAAGTCACCATCGCTGCCCAAGTTGCAACCGTGGGCACAAAAGGTGGCCGACGCTTCCGGCAACCGTACAGTCGGCATCTATCTCGGCGCGCTGGGCTATTCGTACAACGACAAAATGCTCGCTTCGAAAAAGCTGGCCGCGCCGAAGTGCTGGTCCGATCTGGCGGACCCAAAATACAAAGACGAAGTGCAAATGCCGGACCCGAATTCGTCGGGAACCGCGTACACCATGCTCGCCACACTGGTGCAGTTGATGGGCGAAGAAAAGGCGTTCGCCTTTATGAAATCGATGCACAAAAACGTGAACCAGTACACCAAGAGCGGCGTCGCGCCGTCACAGGCCGTCGGTCGCGGCGAGACACTGATTGGCGTGTCGTTCATGCATGACCTCATCGTCCCCAAACTCGGCGGCTTCCCTGTGACGCTGGTCACGCCTTGCGAAGGCACCGGCTACGAAATTGGCTCGATGAGCATCATCAAAGGTGCACGCAACATGACTGAGGCGAAGCGGTTTTATGAGTTTGCGCTGCGCGCGGACATCCAGTCGCTCGCGCCCTCGGTCAAGGCATATCAGATTCCATCCAACAAAGACGCCACCGTTTCCGCAGAATCGATCAAGCCGAGCGAAGTGAAACTGATTGATTACGATCAGGCGAAATACGGATCGAGCGAAGTACGCAAGCATCTGCTCAAGCGCTGGACCGATGAAATTTCTGGAGCACCGCGGTAGTCTGGACTGGTCCCCTCTCCCGCAGTGCGGGAGAGCTCGACAAGCTTGTCGCCAGTAGTCTCCGGGGTGAGGGCGATTGCTCTGCAGAACCAAGTTGGCTATCGCGCCACCGCCCTCACCCGCCCTGTCGGGCACCCTCTCCCGCGCTGCGGGAGAGGGAACACTGAAACACGTTACCTCCTCGTCTCATGACCCCTGTCGCATCTACCCACGCGCGCTACCTCTTTGCTCAGCAATTGGCCCGCGAAGCAGGCGCGCTCGCCCATCAATACTTCCAGAACCTCGACCAGATCGTTGTTGAGTCGAAAGGCCCGCAAGACGAGGTCAGCATCGCCGATCGCGAAACCGAAGTCTTCATCCGCGCCAAAATCGCCGAAGCCTTTCCCGATGACGGCGTCCTCGGCGAAGAAGGCGGCGATGATCGAAACGGCAAGAACATCATCTGGGTGATTGACCCGATTGATGGCACCGCCTGCTTCGTCAACAACATGTTCAGCTGGTGCATCTCGATTGCGGTCGTTGTCGATGGCGTCCCGGCGATTGGCGCGGTCTTTGATCCGAACGCAAAAGAACTGTTCCATGCGCTCGCTGCCCGGTTCGGCGGAGCGGGGGGTTTCGTGAATGACAAGCCCATCCACGTCAAGGAAGTCAACGATTTCAAAGGCGGCGTGCTCGGCGTCGGCTTTTCGCACCGCTCACACCCCGACGAATTCACGCCGTTCCTGCACACCCTCCTGGCCAGCGGCGGCATGTTCATCAGAAACGGCTCCGGCGCGTCGATGCTGTGCTACGTCGCAGCCGGACGGCTGATTGGCTATTACGAACCGCACATCAATTCGTGGGATTGCCTCGCCGCCATCGTCATCGTTGAGGCAGCGGGTGGACGCTGCAACGACTTCCTCGCGAACGACGGCCTGATCGGCGGCAATCCGATTTTGGCAGCGAGCAAACCGCTGTATCCGTTGCTGCTTCGCGCCACTGGAAAAGATGTCAAGTAGGGATGTCAGCTTTTTACTGAAAAGCTTACTGCATCTGGGCGCCAAGGCAATATAGCTGCTAGTCGACCATGTCTCGTTTAAGCCGTC
>JAYUWL010000253.1:0-3236 GCA_043753585.1 Burkholderiales bacterium | reverse complement strand
GTCTCGCGTTCTTCGCTGATCGCGGCGGCCAGATTGTCGACACCGACCGGCCCGCCGGCAAACTTTTCCACGATGGTTTGCAGTAGTTTGCGATCCATTACATCAAGCCCGCTCGCGTCCACATCGAGCATCGCCAGCGCCTTGTCCGCCACCTCGTGCGACACACGCCCGTCGGCGCGGACCTCCGCGTAGTCTCGCACGCGACGCAGCAGCCGATTGGCGATACGCGGCGTGCCGCGGGAACGCTTGGCGATTTCAGTCGCACCGCCCGGCTCCATATTCACGTTCAGCAAATTCGACGACCGCGTCACGATTCGCGACAGCTCTTCGTCAGAATAAAACTCCAGCCGCGCCACGATGCCAAAGCGGTCGCGGAGCGGATTGGTCAGCATGCCCGCGCGTGTCGTCGCACCGATCAGCGTGAACGGCGGCAGGTCCAGCTTCACCGAACGCGCGCCCGGCCCTTCGCCAATCATGATGTCGATGGCGTAATCCTCCATCGCGCTGTACAACGTCTCCTCCAGCACCGCGCTGATGCGATGAATCTCGTCGATGAACAGCACATCGTTCGGCTCAAGATTGGTCAACAGCGCCGCGAGATCACCCTTTTTTTCCAGCACCGGGCCGGAGGTTTGATGCATGTTTACGTGCATCTCGCGCGAAATAATGTGCGATAACGTCGTCTTGCCTAACCCCGGCGGGCCAAACAGCAGCACATGATCCAGCGGCTCCTTGCGCGTCCGCGCCGCCTCGATAAAAATCGAGAGCTGCCCGCGAATTTTTTCCTGTCCGATGTATTCGTCAAGCTGCTTCGGACGCAACGCGCGCTCAAGCGCCTCCTCCTGCACGCCTTCGCTTTTGGGCGCGATGATGCGGTCAACCGCATGCGCAAGAGAATCATCGTGAATGGCCATAGAGCTATTCTATGGGGCGATGGTTTGTCCTCTGCCGCTTGTCTGGTTCCCTCTCCCGCGCGCGGGAGAGGGTTCCGGTGAGAGTGGCTCGTGCCCTAGCGGGCTAAGTTTGATCATTGCTTTCGCTGAACCACCAGCTTGTCTGCCACCCCCGCGCGGCCATTGAGCGCGTGGGTGACATGCAACCTACTTCGCTTTCGACAGCAATTTCAAAGCCGACCTGATCGCGTCGTTCAACGGTAAATCTGCTGCCAGATCCTTGCAAGCGGCTGCGGCCTCTTTTTCGCTGTAGCCGAGCGCCAGTAAGGCGTTCACCACATCATCTGTTGGGTTGGCGATGGTGGACGCCGCGCCGGGCACTCCGCTGGCGGCGACTGCCTTGCCTTTGAGTTCTAGCAGCAGCCGCTCGGCGGTTTTGGTGCCGATACCGGGCACGCGGGTGAGGCGCTTCACGTCCTGCGCCGCGATGGCAAGATTTAATTCCTGCACCGACAAACCGGAGAGCACGGCGAGCGCGACTTTGGGGCCGATGCCGGTGACTTTGATGAGCTGGCGAAAGGCGGCGCGCTCATCATGGGTGGCGAAGCCGTACAGCAGATGCGCGTCCTCGCGCACCACGTAATGGGTCATCAGTTGCACTCGCTCGCCGGTGGCGGGCAGGGCGTAAAACGTGCTCATCGGCACGTCCACTTCGTAGCCCACGCCGCCTACGTCAATGACGATTTGTGGTGGTTGTTTGGCGGCGAGCGTGCCGCTTAAACGTCCGATCATGAGGGGGCTTTTTGTGCATTCATGAACCCAACTTTATCAGGTGCGGTGTCGGTCCAGACCACCGTTCGCCCTGAGCGTAGCGAAGGATTTGACTCGTGCGCAACAAACCCTTCGCTGCGCTCAGCGCGAACGGATTATTCAGATATAACGCTTCGCTAAGAAGTCCACTGCAATGAGACATCGTGTGTGAAATTGTAAAAAGTCGACTTCGTACCAAATCTGCGCTAAGCCTAAATCAAACATGGCCTTTACGTAAAAGCCGATAGCGTTTTCAAAGACTTAAACGCCCGCCGCATTGCGTCGTTTTTTGTTTGCCGAGCTGCTCTGCGCCGAACGCGCCGACGCCTTGCCGCGAATGGGCATGGGTGATCGGGTGGGCGCTGCGCTACACGCTTTCTGACACGCCAATCGCGCACGAGGCGCGATAGCAACGCGACGCCGACCGATCTCGACATCAAGAAGAAATCGCAGCGCGGTGTGCGCTTGGTGAGCTTCGCGCTGCATTGGATTCGCGCTGAAATTTACGCATACGTCCTCAAAAACTGGCGCATGGTCAAGGTTGCCACGACCAAGGCGCAGCGCAAACTGCGTTTCAATCTGCGCTCGGTGCGTTAGGGTGAACAGGCGTTAACGCTCGCTGAGGCTAAGCGTGTCGCTGACTTAAAAACTGCCGTGCTTTTTCGGGCCGTTTTTATTCGTGCTTACGCGGCTTTCAAGATCGGGGACTGCACCGGAGGCGCAAACATCGCCTCCATTTCGCGGCGCACAATGTAGGCATCAGTCGTTACGTCCATAGCCACATCCGCCCAGCTCAAACTCTGCCCTTGTTTCACCTCACGCACCACTTTCACGTCATGCGCGAGCCCCAGTGGCACGCCCCCAATCGCCGCTGATTTTTCTGCTGGCAAGAGCTTGCCCCACACGGTATAGCCGCCTTCGCCGTCGAGCATTTCGCCGACTTTAAGATCGCGCTTTGCGGTGGCCACCACGTCCGCATTCCACGCCGTTGCCACACCCGTGGGCTCACCACGTAGCGCGACCGATGCCACCGATACGCCGACTTCCAAACCAATCAAATGCCAGCGTTTATACAGCGTGAAATAGCGACCGCTCGGGTCCGTGTGCGCGTTGTATTCCTCGAAGCAATTTTTGATGTACTCGGTCTCCGCCTCCACCGTCACCCACACGCCCATGCGAATGTCGTATGGGATTTTTCGGCCGTTTGTTTCGAGCGACGAGATCACCTCGACCATGCCCTTTTTTTCGAGCACGCCGCCTTCTGAAATTGGCCGGGTGACGAAGGGAATATCTTCAACGCTGGCGGGCGGGTAGAGCAAGCCGTTCGACGGCACCAAGAGCCCGGTCGCATTACTCACTGCGGTGCATTCAATCGACGGTTTCGACCCGTCGAGAAAACTGTTGAACATTTTTGGATTCAAGCCACCACGTGTCGCCTGCTCGGGCGTCAGGCCGTAATAGCCCCACACAGTGTCTGGCGTGCTCTGCGCAAAGTGCGGCAACCACTTGTGGCCGCGACCTGCCGCGACGACC
>JAYUWL010000252.1:0-9850 GCA_043753585.1 Burkholderiales bacterium | reverse complement strand
GCCACAAACGGGAAATGGGTTCAGCGTTTGAAAAAGTAAAGGGCTGAAATAAAAACGGCTCCCTGGGGAGCCGCATTGTCTACTCAGCAGAAAAATCTAGTACATCTTCGGCGGCAATTGCATTGCGCGCAGACGTTTGTAATTGCGCTTGCAGGCCGCGGCGTGCTTGCGCTTGCGCTCGGTCGTTGGCTTTTCGTAGGACTCACGGGCGCGCAGTTCGGTGAGGAGGCCCGTTTTTTCGATGGCGCGTTTGAAGCGGCGCAGTGCAACTTCGAAAGGTTCGTTTTCGCGGAGTTTGACGATCATGTGTGTTTTGCGATTAAGTGCGCTGGGTTCAAGTTCAGCACGTTTCTTCTGAGTAGCCTTGTAATATAACCCGAAATGACAGAACACTCAAGACAAAACGCGGTGTCACCCGCTTCGGGGCCTGAGTCGGGTTGCGTGCTGGGCATCGAATCGTCGTGCGACGAAACAGGCGTGGCGCTGTTTGACGCGTCGACGGGCAAAGTGGTGGCCCAGGCGCTGCATTCGCAGATCGCATTGCATGCGCCGTACGGCGGCGTAGTGCCTGAGCTGGCTAGCCGCGACCACATCAAGTACGGTTTACGCCTGATCAATCAAGTTTTGCAGGATTCCGGATTCGAGGGTAATGACGTGAGAGCGGTCGCTTACACACAAGGGCCGGGCCTGGCCGGGGCGTTGCTCGTCGGGGCGCAACTGGCCGCGAGTCTGGCGTTCGCCTGGGGCAAGCCGCTGATCCCGGTTCACCACATGGAAGGGCATTTGTTGTCTCCGCTGTTGGCTGATCCGGCACCGAGCTTTCCGTTTGTGGCGCTTTTGGTGTCGGGCGGTCACACGCAGATAATGCGCGTTAACGCTGTAGGTGAGTACACGCTCCTTGGTGACACCATTGATGACGCCGCTGGGGAGGCTTTCGACAAATCGGCGAAATTGCTAAGTCTAGCCTACCCCGGCGGACCGTTGCTGGCGAAATTGGCTGAGGGCGGCGATCCCAAGGCGTTTGCGATTCCGCGCCCGCTTCTACATTCGGGCGATTTGAATTTCAGTTTTGCCGGACTCAAAACCGCGGTCCTCAATGAAGTTCGGCGATTGACCGGGACTGCTCTGCCTGCCCGCGGTGCCGCTTCGTCCGCGCCACCGACACTGCCAGTAGATCACCCACGTCGCGCCGATCTGGCAGCATCGGTGCAGGCCGCGATTGTTGATTCGCTGGTGAGCAAGTCGCTGGCTGCGCTGAAACAGACCGGTCTCAAGCAGATTGTCGTCGCAGGTGGCGTAGGCGCGAACACACGATTGCGTGAGACGTTGACGGCGGGCGCTGCACGCATCGGAGCGACGGTTTTTTATCCGCCAATCGCGCTCTGCATGGACAACGGCGCAATGATTGCGCATGTGGGCGCGCTGCGCTTGCCTGAAGCGAGGAAGGATTACGCGATCAACGTGCGGCCACGATGGGCGCTGTCGGAGTTGCTTCCAGTCAACCTGCAGCAAAGGGTTCTACCCTGACCTGAGTGCGCTGCGGCTACTAAGGTTGGGGTGGAACCGCTCCTGCAGAATCAGCGCTTCTTGAAACTACCCTCTTCGCCCGACACTAGTCGCGCAATATTCTCTTTGTGCCGCCAGCACAGCAACGCCGCCATTAACAACGCGGCGTAAAAGAATGGTCTGATGCCCATAAGGAAATAAGCCAGTATCGGCGCGCACGCGCTGCCAATCAGCGCCGCCAGCGACGACACACGCGTCACGGCAAACACCAGCGCCCAGATTAGCGTGAGCCCCAGCCCAATGCGCCAATCGAGCGCCCAAAGCACACCCGCCGCCGTTGCAACACCTTTGCCGCCTTTAAAGCCAAAGAACAGCGGGAACAAATGCCCGAGGAACACGGAAATCGCAACCAACGCTATGCCCCAATCGGTGATGCCGAAGTGCGCAGCAAAATGTTTCGCCAGCAACACTGCAACGACACCCTTCAGCGTATCGCCCAAGAGCGTGAGGATGGCCGCCTTTTTGCTGCCGCTCCTCAGCACATTAGTCGCTCCAGGATTGCCGCTGCCGTAGCTGTGCGGGTCGGGCAGCTTGAGCGCGCGGCTGACGATGACGGCAAACGACAGTGAACCAATCAGATAGGCAATAACCGACGCGATGATGTCAGCCACGTACATGGTGCTCCCCTCGCCTGGATTCAGCGCTCTCTAGAATGGTCGGCAGTGTATGCGAGCGAGCTTGCGCGGTCATCAGGAGTCTCTTGTCGTGGATGTCATTTTTATTCGTGGTCTCAAGTGCGAGACTATCCTTGGTGTATACGATTGGGAGCGGGTGTCGATGCGCCCGGTTTTGATTGATCTGGAAATCGCTGCGGCATCCAGCGAATCGTTCGAGCATGACAGCGCGAAGGGCTTGATGAATTACGACAGCATTTCAGCGCGCGTGACCGAGCTTTTGAAAACGCTGCGCTACAAAACGGTGGAGCGGTTGGCGGAGCACATCGCGCAAGCAATTCTCAGCGAATTTCGCGCGCCGTGGGTCAAGGTCACGGTTGGCAAACCCGCCGCGATCAAAAACGCGGCGATGGTAGGCGTGGTGATTGAGCGAGGCGCAAAAATCGCTGGCTAGTTAGCCGGTCTTGGCGGCGTCCCTGGCTTTGTTTCTGCGTGCTGCATAGGTGCCAATGGCCACCACGGTGGCCGCGCCGATGAGCCCAGCCCACATGTGCGAATCGGTCAACTTGTCGAAGAAATCCTTGTCGGCGGGATCGGTAACAAACATCTCACCTGCCAGAAAACCCAGCAAGGCCGCACCCATTGTGATGATGATCGGAAAACGATCCATCACTTTCATAAGCAGCGTCGAGCCAAAAATAATCAGCGGAATGCTGACGGCGAGGCCAACAATCAACAGGGCCGTGTTGCCCTTTGCCGCAGCCGCAACGGCGATCACGTTGTCGAGGCTCATCACCAAATCTGCGATCAGTATCGTGCGCACCGCAGCTGCCATCCCGTCTTTTACTGACTTGTGGTCATCCCCCCCGCCATCCTCGCCTTCGGCAAGTAATTGCACGCCAATGTAGACAAGCAGGAACGCACCGACGATTTTCAGATACGGAAAGGCCAGCAACTGCACCGCTACGAGGGTCAGCAGGATCCGCATCACAATAGCTGCAGCCGAGCCCCAAAAAATTGCCTTTTGACGCTGACTGTCAGGCAGCCTTCTTGCGGCCATCGCAATGACGACTGCATTGTCGCCAGAAAGCACAATATTGGCCAGAATGATCGAGCCCAATGCTGTCCACCAACCGCCCGAAAAAAGTACGAGTTCCAAAGTGTCATCCCCTCTTGTTCAATCAGTTTTAATTCTAGGGGGCGAGGCTGTCTGTTCGTCGCTTAAAAATTAAGCAACTTCGAGCCAAAATGCCCACTGCACAGGGGCTACGGACTGTTTAAAGCATTTATCGATAAAGTAATATTTCGCGCTTTAGCCCTCATTTAATAACGCTTTCGGCGAAAAGCTGCTGGGCTACTGTGAAACCGCAGAGGCGCTCACTTTTCGGTGTCGGTCAGACCTTTGACAAAACTCTTCTGCATCACGATGATCACGAGGATCGGCGGCAACAGCGCGAGCACCGTAGTGGACATCACGATATGCCAGTCGGTCGGCTCGGCCCCCGTACCAATCATCTTTTTGATCGCGACGACGACTACGTCCAGCGAGTTTGAAGTGGTGATCAACAGCGGCCACAAGTACTGATTCCAGCCGTAGATGAAGAGAATCACAAACAGCGCCGCGATGTTGGTGCGCGACAGCGGAATCACTACGTCTTTGAAAAATCGCATCGCGCCCGCGCCGTCGATCTTCGCGGCTTCGACCAGTTCATCAGGAATCGTCAGGAAGAACTGGCGAAATAACAGGGTTGCGGTCGCCGACGCGATGATCGGCAGGGTCAGACCCGCGTAGCTGTTGATCAGGTGCAAGTCCGTCACCACCGCGTAGGTCGGCAAAATGCGCACCTCAACCGGGAGCATCAGCGTGATGAAAATCATCCAGAAAAAAATCATCCGGCCCGGAAACTTGAAAAACACCACCGCGTAGGCCGACAGGAGACTCACGGTGATTTTCCCGAAAGTCACCACCAGCGCGACGATCAGCGAATTAAATAACAGCGTTTTTCCCGGCGGTGACAGGTAGGTACCCGTCGCGCCCTTTGACCAGGCTTCGGCATAGTTATCCCAAAGGTGAGGGCCCGGCAGCATCTGCATCGGCACCTGCGCAATGTCCTGCGGCAACAGTGTGGACGCCACAAACGTGATGTACAAGGGAAACGCCGTGATGAAAACGCCGATCCAGAGCACCAGGTGCGGCACCCAGTTGCTGTTACGGCCAATGGAGTTGATGGCTTCGGTTCTCATGGCTCAGTAATGCACTTTGCGTTCAACATACTTGAACTGCACGGCGGTCAGCAAAATCACAATCGCCATCAAAATCACGCTCTGCGCCGCAGAGGATCCGAGGTTCAGCGAGTGCACGCCGTCGTAGTAGACCTTATAGACAAGCACTTCGGTCGCCTTCGCCGGGCCGCCGTTGGTCACCGCGTCGATGATGCCGAACGTATCAAAAAACGCGTACACGATGTTCACCACCAACAGAAAAAACGTGGTCGGTGACAACAGTGGAAACACGATCGTGCGGAACTTGCGCCACTCGCCTGCGCCGTCGATAGAGGCGGCCTCCAGCAGCGCTTTCGGGATCGACTGCAGGCCTGCGAGGAAAAACAAAAAGTTGTAGCTAATCTGCTTCCAGGCCGCCGCAATGATCACCAGAAACATCGCCTGATCGCCGTCGAGTCGCGGGTTCCAGTCGATACCCATCTTCTTCAAAACGTACGCCAGGATGCCGGTTGACGGCGAAAACATAAAGAGCCAGAGCACGCCGGCGATGGCCGGGGCGATCGCATAAGGCAACACAAGTACGGTGCGATAGAACGTCGCGCCGCGAACGACGCGCTCAGCCATCGTGGCGAACAAAAGCGCTGGCACCAACGCGCAAATTGCAACGGCTGATGCGAAGAAGAGCGTGCGCCACAGCGTTTTCAGATAATCAGGATCGTTCAGCACTTCCTTGAAGTTATCGAGCCCGACGAAGGTTACCGATTGCCCGAACGCATCCTGCGACAGCACCGACATATGAATGGCCTGACCCGCAGGCCAGAAAAAAAACACCAGCGTCACTGCGAGCTGCGGTGCTACGAGAAGGTAAGGCAGCAGCTTGTTGGGGAAGATTACGCGGCGTTCCATGGACTCAGTCTACACAACACAATTGCTGGACGCGCCTTTAATGGCGCGTCATTTCTCGCAGTACCCGTCTCCCGTTGGGGGAAAGGGACAAGAGCGCCCGACTAATTTGTCGAAGCCGTCTTCTCAAACGCTCTCAGCGCGGTGTTGCCACGCTTGATGCTGTTGTCAATTGCGTCCTTGGCGGACTGTTTGCCTTGTAGCGCTTTTTCGACTTCTTCATGGTAGAAATCACGAATTTCAGTCCAGCGCCCGAAGCGGTAGCCGCCCGTGTTTTCGCCCTGTTTGCCATTGGCCAGGGAGCCGATAGCCACCGCCGCGCGCGGGTTTTGCGCGTAGTAGCCTTCGTCGGTCAGATATTTGAACGCAGCGTTGGTCGCGGGCAAGAAGCCGGTGGTTTTCGCCCAGTCGGTCATGACCGGTGTCGATTTCAAATATTCGAGAAACTTGGCCGCGCCCTTGAATTCATTTGCGCTGCGATTCGGCGCATTGAACACCCAAAGCGACGCGCCGCCCACGGTGGTTGCGTAGGGCCCGCCCTTGGCTTCTGGCCAGTACGGAAGCGGCGCTACAGCCCAGTCGAATTTCGCGTCGCGGATGTAGCCACCGTACGCGCCCGAGCTCTGGGTGATCATCGCGCATTCGCCCGACTGGAACGCTGCGGAAGCATCATTTGAGCGACCGTTGTAGACAAATGCCTTGTCCTTCTGCATGTCGACCAATGTTTGTACTTGCTTCACGTACAGCGGATTGTTGAAATTCAGTTCGGCGTTGAGGCCACCACGTCCATTCGACTGTGTGCCGACGGCCAGGTTGTGCCGCGAGCCCAATTGTTCCAGCTGAATCCACGCCAGCCAGGTGGTGGTGAAGCCACAGCCTGCCGAACTGGTGCTGCGAATTTTTTGCGCGGCTGCGATCAGCTCGGGCCACGTTGCTGGCGGTTTGTTGGCGTCTAGCCCCGCTTTTTTGAAAGCATCCTTGTTGTAGAACAGTACTGCTGTTGACACGTTAAACGGCATCGACAGCAGGCTCCCGTCTTTCAAGCCGTAATAGCCGCGCGCCGGGGCGATGAAGTCACCCGGGTTGAAGGCAAGGCCGGCGCGCTTGAACACTTCAGACACAGGCACAACTGCCTTGCTCGCGCCCATCATGTCGCCCGAACCGGCATCGAACATCTGCATGATGTGCGGCGGATTGCCCGCGCGGAAGGCCGCGACTGCCGCGGCACGCTGTTCAGGGTATTGGCCCTTGAACGAGACGACCACTTTGTAGTCGCTCTGCATCTTGTTGAACTCTTCGCCGTACTTCGACATGGTCTCGCCGGCGAGGCCCGTGAGCCCCATCCACATCTGGATTTCGACCGGCTTATTCTGTGCGATTGCAGCGCCCGAGATGAGCGCTGTGCTCATCATGGCGACTGCAAGCGCCTTGTAAATTGGTTTCATGGGGGTCTCCTCTTTCCGAAATTTATTATCAACATATAAGCGTAAGCTGCAAATGTGACACTTTTGCAGGCGCCGTGCAATTATGGGTTTCACTAACACAAGCGTTGCGCAGAAGTCACGGCAGATTGATATAGTGCGCGGCTATGGCTCAAGTCGAATTCAAACAGGTCAAAAAATCCTACGGCAACGTGGACGTGATTCACGGCGTCGATCTCACGATTAGCGACGGCGAATTCGTCGTGATCGTCGGTCCGTCCGGTTGCGGCAAATCGACGCTCCTGCGCATGGTGGCCGGGCTGGAGCCCATCACTGGCGGCGAAATCCTGATTGACGGCAAGGTCGTCAACAATCTGGAACCGAAAGATCGCGATATCGCGATGGTGTTTCAGAACTACGCGCTCTACCCGCACATGAATGTTCGCGAGAACATGTCGTACGGTCTGCGGATTCGCAAAATGTCGGATGCCGAAATCAATTCGCGGATCGCCAAGGCGGCCGAGATTCTCGAGCTATCGCATCTGCTCGACCGCAAGCCAAAGCAGCTTTCGGGCGGTCAGCGCCAGCGTGTGGCGATGGGGCGTGCCATCGTACGCGACCCAAAAGTGTTTTTGTTCGACGAACCGCTGTCGAACCTTGACGCCAAACTGCGCGTCGACATGCGCCTGGAAATCCAGAAACTGCATCAGGAATTAAAGGTTACGAGCCTCTACGTCACCCACGATCAGATTGAAGCGATGACGCTCTCGGATCGTATGCTGGTGATGAACTCGGGCATCATCGAACAGGTTGGCACGCCAAAAGAAGTCTACGAGCGACCCGCGTCTTTGTTCGTCGCAAACTTCATCGGCACGCCCGCGATGAACCAGATCTGGGGCGTGCGCGCTGGGCAATCGTTAAAAACCGATCAGGGCGACATGTTCCACGTCGGCGAATTTCCATCGGTGATCGCCAACGGTGATCGCGTCGCGCTCGGCGTTCGGCCCGAACATCTGCAACTGGTGCCTGAAGCGCAAGCCCGTTTCTCCATCGCGGTGCAGATGATCGAATGGGTTGGCGCGGATGCGTATGCCTACGGTCAGTTTGCGAACTACCGCATCATTTGTCGCCTGGATAATGCCACCGGCGCACGCGTCGGTGAACGCCTGCGCTTGTCGTTCGATCCGTATCGTGTGCACTGGTTTAACGCCGATACCGGCAAACGCATCTGATGCTGCCGACTTGGCCCTACCCCAAAACCATCGCCCATCGCGGTGCGGGCAAGTTCGCGCCCGAAAACACGTTAGCCGCGATTCGCCTGGGCGTCGCCCACGGCTATCGCGCCGCCGAAATCGACGTCAAGCTATCGGGCGACGGCACGCTTTTGCTCATGCATGATGACACCACGAACCGCTGCTCCGACGGGCGCGGGCGCGTCGCCGCGAAAACATGGCACCAGCTCGCGTTGCTCGATGCGGGCTCGTGGCATTCGAAAGAATACGCGGGCGAGCCGATCCCGACCTACTGGCGCGTCGCGAAATACTGCATCGCGAATGGAATTCATCTGAACACCGAAATCAAGCCCTGTATCGGCCGCGAACGCGAAACCGGCGCAGCCGTGGCGCTGGAAACGCAGGCGCTGTTTTCCGACCCAGCGCATTCGCCGTTGAAACCTTTGCTCTCTTCGTTCTCAACCGAAGCACTAATCGCCGCCCGCGACGCCGCCCCGGAATTTGATCGCGCGCATCTGTTTGACAATCCGCTGCCCGCAGATTGGCTCGCACGCTGCAAACTCGTCGGCGCGGTCGCAATGGATGCAAACTGGCGCACGCTAACGCCTGACATCGTGCGAGAGGCACATGTCAACGGCCTGCGCGTCGCTTGTTACACCTGCAACGACCCGTTCGATGCAGAACGGCTGTGGGGCTGGGGCGTGGACTCCGTCATTACCGATTCAGTTGACAAAATCGCGTTTCGTTTTGCATAAAGCATGACGTCGCTTCTTCGCGAACGCGACCAGCTGGACAGCGGCAAGGTCGCGATGGTCGAGCTGTTTTTTGATCTCGTGTTCGTATTTGCGATCACCCAGCTTTCGCGCGCGTTGCTGGCGGACCTCTCGCTCGCGGGCGCGGCGAAAACCGCCCTTCTCACCACCGCCGTCTGGTGGGGCTGGATATATACCTCGTGGGTGACGAACTGGCTGGACCCGGAGCGGCTTCCGGTGCGGGCAATGATGTTCGCGCTGATGCTGCTGTGCCTGATCGTCTCGGCGGCGATTCCGCGAGCGTTTGCGGATAGGGGTGCCGCGTTCGCAATCTCGTTTGTCCTGCTGCAGTTGGGGCGCACGCTATTCATGCTGTGGGCGATTCGTGGCGAGACACCACCACTGATCCGGAATTTTCAGCGCATCCTCGTGTGGCTGACCCTGTCCGGCGTGTTCTGGATCGCAGGCGCATTCAGCGAGGGCGGGGCGCGCATCGCCTGGTGGTGCGTAGCGCTGGCAATGGAGGTCATCTCGCCCATCGTCTACATGTGGGTGCCGGGGCTCGGTCGATCAACGACGACCGACTGGAACATCGACCCAGATCACATTGCCGAGCGATGTGCGTTGTTCGTCATACTCACGCTTGGAGAATCCGTCCTCGTTACAGGCGCCACCTTCGCCGGCCTCACCTGGAACGGCACTAACAGCGCTGGATTCGCCGTTGCGGTGCTCAGCAGCATTGCGCTCTGGTGGATTTACTTCGACACCGGTGCCGCGCGCGCGCACCGCCGAATGCTCAAGTCCGATGACCCCGGCAGCCACGCACGCGCGGCGTACACCTACCTGCATCTGCCGATCATCGCTGGCATCATCATGTGCGCCGTCGCGGACGAACTGGTGCTCGTACATCCCGATGATCTGACCAACGGCGGCATCGCCGTCATCCTGGGCGGTCCCGCCCTGTACCTTTTGGGCATTGCGGGATTCAAGTGGCTCATGAACAGGCGTTTGCTGCCGCCGCGGTCGCACATGGCCGGACTCACGCTGCTGGCGCTATTGCTGCCGGTCGCGCTGGCGAATCTGGTCTCCGCACTCTTACTCTCAGCGCTGACGACCGCCACGCTGGTACTTGTCGCCGT
>JAYUWL010000251.1:0-3244 GCA_043753585.1 Burkholderiales bacterium | reverse complement strand
GGTGGAGGCTGCGATCCTGCGTATGATGCCGTAACGTCGGCGGATCGTTGTTGCGGGTGGGCCTCTGCGGCGCGTGCGCCGGAACCACCCGCCTTTTTGTATGGCTCACCCACTTTCAATCAAATCGCCGTAAAATCTGTTTTCGCCCTCGTTTTCTCACTTACCCTGAGTCTTTCGCTGTTGGCGCGCGCGGCCGACGCCCCCGTTTACGACGAATCCGCCGACTCACCCGCGCAGGTCACGCAGGCGCTCGCGCATGCTAAAGCCGACAACAAGCAGCTGATGATCGTGTTCGGCGCCAACTGGTGCGGCGACTGCAAAATGCTCGACGGCGAGTTCAAAAAGCCCGCATTGAAATCGCTGCTCGACGCCAACTACTCATCGTCAAAGTCGACGTCAACCGATTCAACAAAAACCTCGACGTGGTGAAGCCGTACGGCGAAGTCATCAAAAAAGGCATCAGGTCTATCGTGATTGTCACGCCTGCGAATCAGCTCGTTTACGCCACCAACGGCGGTGAACTGGCCGACGCGCGCAAGATGGGCGAGGCCGGTGTGGCGTCGTTCTTTCAAAAACTGACTGCTCGCTAAATGACCAACGCTGTGGCCACCGCTGAACCGAGCCGCATCTCCAAAATCTTGGCTCTTCGCGGCATCGCCTCGCGCAGCTAGGCCGACCGCATGATCGAGCGCGGTTGGGTAAGCGTGGGCGGTCGCGTTGTGATCCCCGGTGACCGCGCATTGCCTGACGCCGAAATCGTGTTGTAGAACGAGGCCAGGGCGCAGTTAAAAGACGCGTTCACCATCATGCTGAACAAGCCGCGCGGCTTTGTGTCGAGCCCCGATGAAAGCCGCAAGTTGAAATTGAGTGTACCTTGTACGGTTATTCAAAAGCAGCCACGCCATCGTTTGATCTTTGGCTTGCCTCCTCGCGCAAACCGTTGGCCGTGCAAGCGCTCTACTTTCAATGAACCGAACAGGGTGTCGCTTCAGGCATGATCCCAACAGTTGCCAACGCCTTTGAATACGCATTGAGTGTGCGAGTGCGCGAAATGCCTATCACCGCAGAGCGTGTCGCTGCTTGTGCAAAATAAGTTTCAGGTTCGCGTAGATCTGGGGTTCTAATAAAAGTTGAGTCAGACTGATAGGTACATCAACTTTCATTTCGGCTACAGCATTATTGTTTTACGAAGGGCGGATTCAAGCCCGAAGTGCAACGTAACGGTGGGCAGAGGCTGCCCACTCTACGACGATCCACCAACCCCTTTTGAACTCACAGGAACAATTGTGACCACACCTATCCGCACCCAAGTCGGCATCATCGGCGCAGGTCCCGCAGGGCTTTTGCTCTCGCATCTGCTGCATCTCAACGGCGTCGATTGCGTCATCGTCGAAGCCCGCTCACGCGACTACTGCGAGGCCCGCGTGCGTGCCGGTGTGCTGGAACAAGGCTCGGTCGACATCCTGAACGACTCAGACGTAGGCGAGCGCATGATGCGCGAGGGCTTGCGGCACACCGGGTTCGAGATGCATTTTCATGGGCAGCGTCATCGCATTGCGCTTGATGAATTGACCGGCGGCAAGTCGATCATGGTGTACGGCCAGCAAGAAGTGGTGAAAGACTTGATTGCGCGGCGGTTGGCGGACAACGGTCAGGTGCTGTTTGAGAGCACCGACGTGAGCGTGCATGAAGTCGAGACCGAGCAGCCGCACATTCACTACACGCACGACGGCGTTGCCTACGATTTAGCCTGTGATTATCTGGTGGGCTGCGACGGTTTTCACGGCGTCTGTCGCGGGCAAATTCCTGCGAGCGTTTTGAAGACCTACGACCGCGTGTATCCGTTCTCGTGGCTCGGCATCCTGGCCGAGGCCGCGCCGTCGCAGCATGAGCTGGTTTACGCTCACCACAAGCGTGGCTTTGCGCTGTTCTCGATGCGCTCGCCCAGGGTCACGCGGCTCTACGTGCAGTGCGCCAACGATGACAGCGCCGACGACTGGTCGGATGATCGTCTGTGGAACGAGCTGACCATTCGGCTCGGCACCAGGGAAGGCTGGAAACCGAATGTCGGCCCGATCCTGCAAAAGAGCATCACGCCGATGCGGAGCTTTGTGGCCGCGCCGATGCGCCACGGCAAGATGTTCCTCGCGGGAGACGCCGCGCACATCGTACCGCCGACCGGCGCGAAGGGCATGAACCTCGCAGTGTCCGACGTCATCGTGCTGTCGCGTGCGCTGGAAATGTTCTACAAAAAAGGCAACTCGCTCGGGCTGGAACGCTACAGCGACATCGCGTTGCGCCGCGTGTGGAAAGGCGAGCGCTTCTCGTGGCACATGACCTCGATGCTGCACACCTTTCCCGAGCACGACCCGTTTCACGAACAGATGCAACTGGCGGAGCTTGACTATTACACCGGCTCGGTTGCGGGCCGAACGACGCTCGCGGAGAACTACGTCGGGCTGCCGATTGAGGGGTTTTGACGCCTGACAGCGTCCATCATTCCGTCACCGATGTGCCAAACAGCATTCGACTGAAGTGGAACGCGTGGCTTGCGCGTCAGCAATCAGATTGGCTCGCCCCTGGGTGGTAGCGACTCAATTCCGCCCTCCGTGGGGCGCGGCCCACCGAGGCTGTCGCCCACGTCCTGATCGATGCTCTGTGTACGACCGCCGCGGTCAGGCTGATCCGCTGATTTGTCAGCGACAGCGCCCGGCGCTGCGACGGGTTGCGACGGAACGGGCTTCGGTGCGTGATGTTGGCGCTTTGACATGTCGTGCTCCTTTGGTGGGTGCAAATTGTTGGCGGTGACCGACCAAGGCACAGGCCAGTCACCGATGCAAACTTTAGTGCGCGACATGATTGAGCCGTGTCCGCAATAGTCTAAAACGTAAGTAGGAAAAAGCCCACAGCGCGGCAACGTCGCGACCACATCAAACGCTTCGCCAAACCCGTGGCGAGCGTTGGCGGCGATCAATCACGGAAACGTCAAAACTCACCCAGCGAATAGCTCGTACTCCGTCCGCCCGCCGCGTCTTTGAGCAGAATGCCCCGGTCAATGAGCCCCTGAATGTCGCGCTGCGCGGTGTCTTGCGAGCACTTGGCATTGATCGCCCATTTGGTCGACGTCAGCTTGCCTTCAAAGCCGTCGAAAAGTTTGTTGAGCATTTTCTTTTGACGCTCGTTGATCGTCCCGCCTGCGTTTTTGTCCCATTTGTCCCACAGAGTCGCTTTGCGAAACACCGCG
>JAYUWL010000250.1:0-3261 GCA_043753585.1 Burkholderiales bacterium | reverse complement strand
CGAGCAAGCCTGAACTCTGCGCGCGCATGCTCATCAGGTCGACAGCAAAGCTCGCTTCTTCCATCGCGGCCTGGCTGTACGAGCAAAGATCAGTGCTTGGCTCGTAGCCTGCGGCACCGCCACTGTTAACGAGAATGTCGCGCGGCAGGGCCGACGACCGGTTCACGGGGAGAAAACCGTTGTCGATACCCGCACCCATCATGGCGCTTTCGGCGGGCATTGGACGCGGCGACTGATAGCCTCCGCGCCAGCGTGGAAGCGTGACCCAGCCGTTGCCCACGGTGATGTCGGCATCAAGAATTTCACCCGTACGCGGGTCCACGCGCGAAGGACCAACGGCAAGGGCACCGTCGGAATAATCGACGTACCAGCGCACCGAAGCACGCCCGGTTTCGTTGGTGCTCCACTTGGCGTCATCGGGTTGTTGCTCCACCCGAATCGCGTCTTTGAAGCCGAGTTTCTCGAACGCTTTGTTCCACTCCAGAACGCCGGCTTTCACCGTCTCGCGATACTCATGCGGAATGTTCTTGTCCAGCCAGTAGGTGATCGGCTTTTTCGGTGGTGATAGTGCAGCGTTGGGGTCGGATTTTTCCAGTCGCCAACGGTTAACCACGTAGCGACGATTATCGGTCGCATCCTTTTCACCGAACATCCATTGCGGCTGGTTGAAGTGCCCGATGCGACCATCGGCCGCGCGCGGCCGCATGGGTTCATCAGGCAATTTTGAGAGCGTGTAGAACAGACCCACAAAAAAGCTGCGCGCATCCGGCACGCCGCCAATCGGACGTGGCTGCGGAACCGTCGACGGTGTCGGAGTGGGCGAAGGCACGGGCAACTTGGGCACCGAAAAATGCGCGGTGACGTCGAAGGTGGCAGCGTCGTCGCGTGCGCTGGTTTCCTTGAAATACGAGTTTGCACGATCAAGGCTGTAGCCCGCGCGGTAGACGCTATCGAGTGTGTAGGTGATCATCGGAATGTCGCCGAGCAACAACGCGTTGGCCTCGACCAGCACCGATTTTTTCTCGGGATGCGGCGCGCTGGCGAGCGTAGCCGCCGACAGCAAACTGTCGCTCGTACCCTCGGCTGTCGCCAGCGCAATGGGGGTCGCGGGCTTGGCGTAATTACTGAAATTGCGCGCGATCAGTTGCACGTTGCTGCCGATTTTTTTGAACGTAATGATGTTGCCGCGAAGCATCGCGCGCGCCGTCGACACGCCCATGTCGCTCATTACGCCGCGACTCATGTTCGTCTGCAAATAGTAGAGCTGGTCGAACTGCTCCGGCTTGATTTCAATCCAGACTTTTTCGTCCTTGGTCCACAACGTAAACAGGCCCGGCTGCTCTTTCGCGTCCTTGATGATCTCGGCGAACGGGCGCGGCGCACCGGGCGTTGGCGCGGCAGCGGCACCGGGTGGGCGCGCGCCGGGCGCTGGCGCGGCAGCAGGTGCCGCACCGGCAACAGTGGCGCTGGTAGCCGAGGATGCAGGCGCGCCGACCGGCGTACTTGCCGCCGCGGCCGCGGCTGACGCGGCAGCGGTTGTGGGCGGCGGAACGGTGACGCACGAAGTCAGCACCCATGCGGTGCCACCAAAAAGCGTGCTCAACAGAGCGGAACGAGACGTGGACAACATAAAAACTCCAGTGATATTCTCTTACAACTTTTTAGTAGAAGCCCCATTAAGTATGGGCTCATCGTCGAATACGCTACTTATCGACTTTTGTCATTTTTTGCTTTCAGCCCTTTATCAGCGGTGCTCTCAGACAAAAGCGGCATAAAAAAATCGACCCTAAGCGTCAAGTGTAGGTTCGATTTTTGTCATGATTCTTTGGTGAGACTAACGCACGGAAAGCGAGGCTGAACAGCGCTTGGCGAGAGAAAATGACCTTGATCAGTCGATCAAAACCATCTCACCGCGCAAACTGTGCGGCGCGGCATCAGTAATCTTCACGTCGACGTATTGGCCAATCATGCGCTCAGTGCCCGGAAAATTCACGATACGCATGCTCACCGCGCGCCCGGCAAGCTCGGAATTGCTCTTGCGCGAAACGCTCTCCACCAGCACTCGTTCGGTTGTCCCCACCATCGCCTTGCTGTAGCCGAAAAAAAGCTCGTCCAGACGCTTCTGCAATTGATACAAACGCTGCGATTTTTCGGCTGCGGGCGTGTCATCCTTCAGGTCGGCCGCAGGCGTTCCGGGGCGCGCCGAATAAACAAAACTGAACGCGCCATCGAACGATACGTCGTCGATCAGTTTCATCGTGAGGTCGTGATCTTTTTGCGTCTCGCCGGGGAAGCCGACAATGAAATCTGACGTCAGCAAGATGTTGGGTCGTACAGCGCGTAGCTTCCTGATCGTGCTCTTGTATTCGAGCGCCGTGTAACCGCGCTTCATCGCCGCGAGAATGCGATCCGAGCCGTGTTGCACCGGCAGGTGCAGTTGCGAAACGAGCTTCGGCACTTTGCCGTAGACCTCGATTAGCGACGCGCTCATCTCGCGCGGATGGCTCGTGGTGTAGCGGATGCGCTCAATGCCGGGGATTTCGTCGATGTATTCGATCAGCATCGCGAAGTCGGCGATGTCGTTCGTGCCCGTCTTCCCGCCGGAATTACCCATCGCTCCGCGATAGGCGTTGACGTTTTGCCCAAGCAGCGTCACCTCTTTCACGCCCTGGATCGCGAGTTCCGCGACCTCGGTCAGCACGTCTTCAAACGGACGCGAAACCTCTTCACCACGCGTGTACGGCACCACGCAGAACGAGCAATATTTGCTGCACCCTTCCATGATCGAAACAAACGCGCTCGCCGCTTCAACGCGGGGCGGCGGCATGTTGTCGAACTTCTCGATTTCAGGGAAAGAAATGTCCACCTGCGAGCGACCCGTCTCGCGACGTTTCGCGATCAGCGCGGGTAATCGGTGTAGCGTCTGCGGGCCGAATACCACGTCGACAAACGGCGCGCGTTCAACGATCGCCGCACCTTCCTGCGACGCGACACAACCGCCGACACCGATCACGAGATTCGGATTCGATTTTTTAAGTTCGCGAACGCGGCCGAGGTCGTGAAACACCTTCTCCTGCGCTTTCTCGCGCACCGAGCAGGTGTTAAACAGGATCACATCGGCGTTTTCTGGCGTGTCAGTCTTCTCGTAACCGCTCGCCTCCGAAGCGTCCAGAATGTCCGCCATCTTGTCGGAGTCGTACTCATTCATCTGGCAACCAAAGGTGCGGATGAAGAGTTTTTTCTTGGGGGCCAGCGTGGCTG
>JAYUWL010000249.1:0-3270 GCA_043753585.1 Burkholderiales bacterium | reverse complement strand
CCGCGCTGGTTCAACGCGCCGCCGAGGGCGATGTTGATGCGATGCGGTCATTGTTTTCCAGTGTGTACCCCGATTTCAAACGGCTGGCCGCGCGCAGTCGGCGCTCATTCAGGTGCGCACGCTGGCTTTGCCCCGTTACCCGGATTCACATCCTGTGCATCGAATCATGGAATACATAGACGCCTTGATTGGCAAGACCGACAACGAGGAGCGCGATCATCGCATGGCGACAGCGCTGACGGCCCTTGAGGCAAGCACGGGTCGCAAAGCAAGCTTGCTACTGGTCCCAAACTGCTCTGGGTTCTAGCCGCACTGACTGAATTGACGGCCATCGGTGACCGTCACGGTGTCGCTTGCGATTTCATTTACTGCAACACCAACTCCACGCGCCGATTCTTCGCGCGACCCTCTTCCGTAGTGTTGGTCTTCACCGGTGCCAGACTTGCCACGCCGTTACCGGTGAGCCGTGCGCGATTGACGCCGTAGTTGCTCGCCAGCGCGCCAACCACTGACTCCGCGCGACGTTTGCTCAACGCCATATTGGCATCGACGCCACCGATGTTGTCGGTATGGCCGACCACATGCAGCTTGAGTTCAGGACGCTGTTTGAGCAATTCGCCGATCTGATCGAGCGAGGCTTTGCTCTCGGGTTTGATGTCGGCCTTGCCGGTATCGAAGTGAATACCATAGAGCGCCACGCGCCCGTCGGCGTCAATGCTCCTGGCCATATCACTCGCGGAAAGCGCGATCATTTGTTGTTCACGCGCCTGCGGTTCGACGCGGGTCACCCATACGCTGAGCTGACTTTTAAACGCGTCCGAGCAGTATACCGAGAAAATTTCCGGATTTGCGGCTGCGATGGCGAGCGCTACCCCGGTGGCTTTGTTTTCTAGCAACGCATAGCGAATGGTGGCAACGCCATAAGCCCCACACGAGGCGACGCTGCTTTCGCCAACTTGATCAAAGAAACGCTGCGGCAACATAGCGGTCACGATGGAGAATTTGAGTTGACCACCTCCCGCACCGCAGGTGTCCCCCACGCATTCAAATATGGGCTGAAATCCATCGGCGCGCGCCTGTTGCTGATAGTTGCGAATCACCTCCAACGATGAGCGTCCGGCCGGCAGCGTGTACTGAAGAGCAACGCGCTTGCCCGAGCGGGCAAGCGCTGGATACGTCTCGGCCACATCACGCACTTTGCCGATGGGAAATTTCACTTCGTCATAGGCCACGTCATCACGATAAACCAGCACCGATCCAGCGTATCGCTTGATGCCCGGCGGATCGACAAGGTCTTTCAAGTCGGCGCTAGGCACCTCCGTTGCTGCATGCGCTGGCAGCATCGCAAGCGCCCACGCAAGTGACAATCCTGCGCTGACGAACTGACGGATGATTGGTTTCATACGGGCTCCTGACTGACGTCGCAGAACTATGATTTTGCTAGTCTAAAAAAAGGCTTTTTTGCGGAATTGCGGTTATAGAATGTCGAGAGATCGCGCGCGATAAAAGCGCGTGAACCGCGAAGCCGGTGAGGCTTCGCGCGTCGCTACGACGCTGCCAGGTGAACTGTTGCCCTCCACAGTGTCGAAGACGAGCACGCCGTTCTTTGGCCTCGCTTGCCGTATCAACACGTGGTGCTGAAAGGGTTCACCGACATAGCCAATGTCTGCGGGCATGGGTAACTCGTTGGCTTTCAACGTGCGAAAGCCCGGAACCGCGCTAATACCAACGCCCCGAACCCAGTTGCCCAGACCTGGAGTGCCTGCCGTCTTGTGCGCCCACAGCGTAAAAATTCCGCACCAATGTGGGCAAGGTGCTAGCGTATTTTGCGTAGCCAGATATTTGATGTTGTCCCGTGCAAACACTTCGCTGGGATCAGACAGGCGGAAGTATTCCAGAAGTCGCAGATAGCCCTTACGCAAGGCTTTCTTTGAGCCGGGCTCGGTGAACCACTCCGCTTTGACTGCATTCACCCACGCACCGGGCCCAAAGCGCTCCAGATTTGCCACCGTCACCACGGCGGTGCGCTGAGCACTGATCGCGACGGCAGCATTGAGATCAGGTATCAGCGCCAGCAGCTGCTGCATCGTTTCGGGGCCGACGTCGCCGTCGACAGCGATGCGTGCGAGTCTCTGAAACTCCTTGACGCGCGCCGTAGTTTTAGCACCAAACTTGCCATCAACCGCCAACACTGCGAGTACCGACGGTAACAAATTCAACGCTGCCTGCAGATCGACCACCGGCGGGCCCGCCGAGCCTTCGGTAAGGGCTTTGGGTGCCGAAATTGATTGGCGCATATTTGCTGTCCTTCGCTATGATCTTCGGCACATTGAAGTGCCGTACGTTGCCAGACCGCCCAATTGTCGACCAGATCAGTTGTGTCCATCAGCTGAAATTGCGTCGGGCGTGATTGCTTGTCTGGACAGACGTAAGCGCGATCGCGGGTCCGACATCGACTGAGTCAGCGGCTCTTCGGAACCGGCACCACCGGTAAATTAGCGTGACGACTTTTTCGTGAAATGCCCAATTAGATAGGTCTGAGCCTGTCGGGTTTGCTGGACGAGACACTTGCAACCATGAGCGATTGCATCGCGGCCGGTGTGTCTGCTTCTGCCGCCGCAGTGAGACGCGGCGCAAAGGCGCGTTTCGAACGCGCTATCTCGTGCTGTTCCGCGTCAATTTGCAGAAACTCACAATCGGCTGCGAATGCGGGAACGACTCCAAACTTGAGCGTAAAACCGAGCCGTTTGCCCACCAACAACACGCAGCCCGTTTGCGCGAGCACTTGCGCGAACGCGCCAAGACTCGCGTCGTCGATACCGCGCGGGCTTTCCAATCGAATCACCGAAATGTCTGTTGAAGCTCTAAGTGCCACAAGCTGGTCACGACAAAAGCGTGCGAGGCTTGCTGGCCCAGTGAGAATCCGCGGATGAATAGCGTAAAAGAGTCTTTCGAGAAACGAGAACGCGTCGACCGTTGGCAGTGCCATTACGATCGGCTGAAACGCGGCTGCGTCAAGGAGCGAGTTGACGGAGCTTGTTTCGCCGGTTCGTTCGACCCATGAATGCCGTTATCGGTGTCGCGATCGCGACCTGATTGGTCGGCAGGTGAGTTAGCGTCTAAGTGCGATACCGCACGGACGCCTGCCCGACTCGCAGCGAGAATAACAATGAAGGAGCGTGTGGTTAAAAGCTTTTGCCAAGCAATGTTGACGAAGTCATCAGCACACCGCAGAGTCAATAAGCCATGAGTTACACCACACCTCGAATG
>JAYUWL010000248.1:0-29511 GCA_043753585.1 Burkholderiales bacterium | reverse complement strand
CAACTAAACCGGGATCAACCATGCAACTCAACGTCTACGAAGCAAAAACCCAACTGTCCAATTTGCTGGATCGTGCGCTTGCGGGCGAGACGATTGTGATAGCGCGCGCTGGCAAGCCGCTGGTGCGTCTCACGCCACTAGCCGATGCTCCGAAGTCGCGCAGTGGCGTGAAGTTCGGCGGTGCCCTTGCAGGAAAAATAAAAATGACACCTGACTTTTCAAACCCGATGACGGACGACGACTTGCTCCGTCATCTATGAAACTGTTGCTCGATACGCACTATTTGATCTGGCTTCTCAATGACGATGCGCAATTGGATCAACGCGCGAGAAAGCAGATCGACGCATCCGAGGCGGTCTATTTTTCTGACGTTTCGATTCTCGAAATTGGACTCAAATGGCGCACCGGAAAGCTGTCGCTGGAACCCCGTGTTGCTTCTCGCGAGGCCCTCGCGATGGGCGTACAGCACGTGACAATCTCGACTGAAGCCGTTCTTGTCTCCTGTGAGTTGAAGCAGGCGCACGGCGACCCGTTTGATCGACTGCTTTACGCTCAGGCAAAAGTTCACGGCCTGCGTTTATTGAGTGTTGATCGCGCCCTGTTGACGTTTGGTGCCACCGTCGTGTCGTCCAAAGGCTCTTCCAAACAGAAAGCACCACACAAATGAATACCTCTTTCAATTTTTCAGGCAAAGTCGCCCTCGTCACCGGCGGCGTTTCCGGTATCGGCGCGGCAGCGTCGCTCGCTTTCAAGCGCTGCGGCGCGAACGTGATCGCATGCGGTGTGACGGAGCAGGAAATCGCGTCAGCACGCGCGAACCCGGCATTCGCGGGCATGCGTATCGAGGCGCTTAACGTGCGTGACAGCGAGGCCGTCAAGCGCCTCATCGGTTCGCTCGATCAACTCGATTTCGTGGTGAACTCGGCGGGCATCATCCGCCGCGCGGCGGAGCATGATCCTGAGACGTTTGCAGAGGTCATCGACGTGAATCTCACGGGCGGCATGCGCGTAGCAACCGCAGCCCGACCGCTACTGGCGAAAAACAAAAATGAGAGTAAGGGCGCCATCGTATTCATCGGATCGGTGATGAGCTTTTTCGGCGGACCCGTGCAGCCCGCCTACTCAGCGTCGAAAGGTGCAGTGAAAAATCTTGTGATGTCGCTTGGGGCAGCCTACGCGCCCGACGGCATTCGCGTCAACGCAGTCGCCCCCGGGTGGGTCATCACCGAACTGTCGCGCGGTGCTCGCGAGAACCCGGAACGCAACGCGCAGATCATGAGCCGCATTCCAATGGCACGCTGGGCCGAACCGTCCGAAATTGCCGACCCGATCATGTTTTTATGTTCGGATGCGGCGCGCTACATCACGGGCACAATTGTGCCCGTAGACGGCGGCTACATCAGCGTTGGGTAGTCCGTATAACCCTCAGGCCCGGCACTGTAGAAAGTCTTCGGATTCGCCGCATTGAGTGGCGCGTCACGCTTCAGGCGTTCCGGCAGATCAGGGTTGGCGATGAACGGCACACCGAAAGCCACCGCGTCAACCGCGCCGTGCGCGACTGCGTCAACCGCCATCGCGCGGTCATACTTGTTGTTGCCGATATAAGCTACGCCCTCAGCAGTCAAAGTCTTCTTCGCCCAGGCGAAATCAAAGTCCTTGAGGTCACGCGCACCGCCGGTGTTGCCTTCGATGAAGTGCACGAAGGCGATGCCGCGTTTTGCCAGCGCTTCGACGAGCGCGCCGTACGTCGCCTGTGTGTTGCTGTCCTGCGCGGCATTGTTTGCGGCAGTGACCGGCGAGAGACGAATGCCGACACGTTCTTTACCCCACACTGAGGTCGCAGCATCGACGACTTCAAGCGTGAAGCGAATGCGATTTTCAATAGAGCCGCCGTATTCGTCAGTGCGTTTGTTTGAGCTGTCACGAATGAACTGCTCAAGCAAATAGCCGTTGGCACTGTGAACTTCGACGCCGTCGAAGCCTGCGCCCTTGGCCACTTCCGCCGAATGCCGGTAGGCTTCGACATAGGCTTTGACCTCAGCAGTTTCAAGCCCGCGCGCGGCAACGCGTTCCACTTTGCCGTTCTGCGTGTAGATCGCGCCGCCGGGGTTGTAGCCGGTGGACGCAGACACCGGCAATACATGGTCAGGCTGCAAGTCAGGATGCGAAATCGCGCCCACATGCCATAGCTGCGCGACGATTTTTCCGCCTTTCGCATGAACCGCTGCGGTAGCAAGCTTCCAGCCCGCCTCCTGCTCCGGACTGTAAATGCCGGGCGTACCGACGTAACCCTTACCTGTCGCCAATACCTGCGTCGCCTCGCTGACGATGATGCCGGCACTGGCGCGCTGCCCGTAATACTCGGCGATCATGGCGTTGGGCGCGTCGGTGCCGGGGGTTGCGCGGCAACGCGTGAGTGGCGCCATAAAGACGCGGTTGGCGGCTTCAATTGCGCCGACACGAATGGGAGAAAACAGGGTCGTGATTTGCGGGTTCATACGTAGTTTGGAATCTATAAAGCTCCTTAAACTTTGTGTCGCTCACCAATCAATTCAACCCAATAACCAGTTTAACTTTATGAACCACTTTTTTACTTTCGCTGCAGCCTTCGGTCTGGCGGTCAATGTGGGTGGACAAACTTTTCCCTCACGCCCAATCACGCTCATCGTTCCGGTGACGCCGGGTGGCTCGACCGACCTGATGGCGCGACAAATTGCAGAGCCGCTGTCGAAAGCGTTGGGTCAGACCGTCGTGGTGGAGAACAAGCCTGGCGCATCGGGCAACATCGCTGCAAGCTACGTGGCAAAAGCCAAGCCCGACGGTTACACCTTGCTCGCGGCCTATTCCGGCTTTCATGCTGCGAACCCCTTTCTGTTCAAAAACCTTGACTGGGATCCGCTCAAGAGCTTCTTGCCCGTCGCGCTGATCATCAATTCGGCGCAGGCAATTGCGGTGACCGATAAGTTGCCAGTCAAGACTTTCAAAGAATTAGTGGCATACGCGAAAGCCAATCCCGGCAAATTGAACTACGGCACTGCGGGGCCGGGATCGTTGCACCATATTTCCGGTTCGCTTCTGGAACAGCTGGCAGAGACAAAGATGATCGCCGTCGCCTACAAGGGAACCGGCCCCGCCGTGACCGATCTGGCTGCGGGTAATGTGGACATCGTGATCACCACGCCGCCGGGCATCATTCCACTGTCACAAACCGGCAAGATTCGCATCCTCGCGGTAACTGGCAATCAGCGCATTCCGTCGCTACCTAACGTGCCGAGCGCAGCAGAAGAAGGTTTTCCGAATTTCTCGGTCGACGCCTGGTTTGGCTTTGTCGCGCCCATGGGCACGCCGCCCGATGTGATCAAGCGACTTGCCGATGAAATGGCCAAAGCGGTGACGCTCGACACCTTCAAAAAGGGCGTTGAAGGCGCGGGCGGCAGCGTGCAATTTCAGGGCACGACTGCCTTTGACGCGATCATCAAGCGCGATATCCAGATGTTCCAGCGGGTCATCAAGGCAGCGAATATTTCGGCAGAGTGACTGGCAGACATCGTTTATTGGCGCGGCAGCCGCGCCCGCTGCGCCGCTTCCGCGCCAGCGTGCACCGTCGCTAGCAGCGCCGCATCGGGCGTGAATGCCGGGGAAGTCGCCGCCACATACTGCTTTGATGCAGCTGACGCGCGCTTGAGCGAGCCATCGGCCACGTTCGCAAACACCACCTCGGTGCGATTGTTGTTGTCAGCGCCCGCCACTGAGCGTATGTAGAGCGCTCCGAATGCTGCGCCATTGCTGCTGAGTCCCATATAGTCACCAAGAAACCGCCCATTCGCAACCGGCGCACGGTCAAGATCGAACGTGTCCTCGATGCTGCTCTCCGACCAGTGCACACCGTCGGTTGAGGTTGCCAGCCGATACGATGTGTCGATGGTGCCACCCGGAACATTGTTGCGGAAATCGAAGTAGCTCACGCCAATGGTGCCATCGGTGCGCACCGCCACCGTCGGCATAAACGCGCGCACGTCAGGCCGCGCGTTGACTGACGCAATCGAGCTCCAGCTCTGGCCGCCGTCGCCGGACTGCGAATAGACGATGCCGTTGTAGGCACCGCCCGTAAAGCGTGTGTCTTGCCAGACCATATGAAACCGTCCATCCGGCCCTGCCGCTACCGACGGCAGACCGCCTCCGTCGCGCACCATGCTGCCGCTGTCGGGTTCCACTGTGGGTACGCCCAGATAGTCGCCCACGAAAACGGGCGTTGACCACGTGGCACCGCGATCAAGTGAGCGCATGGCGAACATCTGCGTGGAAAGTGTGTTCGAGCCTGAAGAGTTGCGTGAAAAACGCATGAATGCGTTGAGCAAGACTCCGTTTGGCGCGCTCGCGGTCGGAGCCGACATGACCAGATAGTTGCCGAAGGTTTGATCGGCGGCACCGGGATCAAAAATGCTGCGCGCTGGCTCCCAGCTGGTACCGCCATCCGTGCTGCGGGCGAAGAACGCCGGGCCGTTGCCGTTGCCTTTTAGTCGCCCCCAAACGGCATACACAAAGCGTGCGTCGTACCGGTCGGCAAGCAGTGTATTTTTGTCGTTAAAGAATTCCGCACCGGCGTCTCGTTGCAGCGGCAGAGGCACGCCCCACGTGCGGCCACCGTCGGCACTGCGTGCGACAGCCATCGCGCTCACGCCGTCCGCTGCAAACGAGCTGCCCGAAAATTGCAGCGCCATTAAATAGGCGGTGCCGTCCGGCGCCAGCGTACTCCACGGATCGCTGGCGCGCTGGTAGTCGCCATTGTTTGCAGCGGTGCCGCCCGCGCAGCGCGAGAAAGTAGCAGCCGAGCGCTTCCAGCTAAGGCCGCCGTCGAAGCTCGCAGCGCTGTCCAGTCCTTGCGAGCCGCCATTGGACCATCGGTCTTGCTGCCACGATGCCAGCAAATGGTCTTTGTTGTTCGGGTTTATGGCGAGACTGGGCTCCACCTCAGCACCCGAATAGAGTGTCCCTGAACCGGGATTGCATCCCGCGGCAAAGGGCGTCGTTGACGCCGAAACGACTTGCTTAAAACTGGCGCTTGAAGCAGACACGACGTCGGCACTCGCGGGTACGCAAAAGGCGATACCCTCAGCACTCCATCCGGCCGCGACCATCGCGTTGTAGGTGGCCATTGAGACGCTGTAGCGATGGTTCGGTGTGCGGCCATCAATCGCAGGACGAAAATTGCGGCGCACAGGCACCGGCGCACCGGTAGGGCACGCGCCGTTGGTGGGCTTCATCACAAAAAAATCTTGCCCCTCGTAACTAAATCCTGTGGGCGGCGGAATGCTCAAATCGAGAAAACAATCAGCCGCAGTGATGCCGTAAAAATGTGACCGCGTATACGGCGTGGCAAGGCTTATGTAATACCGGCACACGCTGGCGAGATTAGCATCGGGCGGCATGCCTGATGCAGTCGTAAAACGCATGCCAGTGCGCAAAAAATCAGCAGAATTGGCGTCCAGCAGGGCCTGCTCGTTGGCGCGGCTGGTGATGAAATACGCGTCGAGCGGTCGGTTGTAATACTCGACAACGGTGCCCGATTGCGCTGCGACGATGGGCGACAGAATGAGTGCTACGCCAACACAGGAAACGGCAAGAAATTTTGATTTCAGCTTTTCAATGAAAGCCACGACCCATGAAGGATAAACCTGATTTTTGTCCACAGTCGATATCTGCATAATTTGCACGCTAGCCCAAAAGGTATTTGGATAAATCAAGAAAGCTGCCGTCGTTTCAGGTTGTTCGCTAGCGCGTTGACAACCGCAAGCACAACCGGACATCAACATCAACCCTGACCAGTGTCACGCATGACCTACGGCAGGTCGTCGCCGCCGCACTACACTCGAAGTCTACTTTGACTCGGTAGCGCGCTACCGCCCACTCGCCACTAGCTTATGGAAACACAGATTATTGGCTGGATCATCGCGGTACTTCTGATTGTCGTTGGCGTTGCAGGCACCGTGTTGCCAGCATTGCCGGGGACGATCCTGGTGCTGGCGGGGATCATACTCGGCGCGTGGCTCGACGACTTCACCCGCGTGAAGTGGTGGGTCATCGCGATCATCAGCGTGCTTGCGGTGGTGGCGTGGGCGACTGATTATTTCGCGACGATACTCGGCGCGAAAAAGGTCGGCGCAAGCAAATGGGCGCTAATCGGCGCGGCGCTTGGCACGATAGTGGGTATTTTTATGGGCTTGATCGGCGTGCTGTTTATGCCGTTTGTTGGTGCCGTCATCGGTGAGTTGATCGCTCAGAAAAATGCGAGGCAAGCTGCGAAAGTGGGGCTCGCGACGTGGCTCGGGTTGCTCGTCGGAACCGTGGTTAAACTGGTTTTGGTATTCATGATGATCGGTATTTTTGTTGCAACGCTGTTGCTGACAGCGTGATGATTTAGAAGGGAATAAGACTATGGGCAAGACCAGGTCAGCATCATTCAGGGCTGACGTCATCGCCATCAGGGTGCTGATAATGAAAGTGTCGCGGAACGCGGTCTGGCATTGCTGTCTGGAGCGCTGCTGATCCTGTTTGCGCTCGTCGGGTTCTTCCAGATCAACGTATTGAAAAAATCATCGCCCAACACGATTAAGCTCGGCAAATCAGGAATAGGTATTGATGTATATCTCCCTCACGGACCTCTTCAAAATCGGGATCGGCCCATCATCGTCACACACGGTTGGGCCGATGCGGGCGGCGCGGCGGTTCCTCATTGAATTGCCCGACAATGTGTTGCCGAAAATTGCCCGCGTTCGCGTCGAATTGTTTGGCTCGCTTGCGCACACGGGCCAGGGGCACGGCACTGACGTCGCGTTACAGTTGGGGTTCAGCGGCGAGCTGCCCGATGTCGTCGACACCGCTGCGATTCCGCAAAAAATTGCTGCCATCAGCAAGAGCGAGTCGATCAAGCTCTTGGGCGAACGCGCGATCAAGTTTCAGCCGATGCTCGACATTCGCTACAACCTGAAAGACGTGTTGCCACTGCACTCAAATGCGATGACCTTTCGCGCTTATTCAGAGGGTATGACTGCGCCCATCGCCGAACGCACACTGTACTCGATAGGTGGCGGTTTCATCATCGACGAGGACGAAGCGTTTGTCGGCAGCCCGCGCGGCGGTGAGCTCTCTGTGCCGCATCCGTTCTCGCACATGGTTGATCTGCTCGCGCGGTCAACGGCGGCGAAGCGGCCGATGAGTGAACTGCTGCGCGCCAACGAATATCACGTCCGCGGCGAAGCGGCCACCGGCGAATTTCTTGATCGCATCACCAAAACTTTTTTCGACTGCATCGATAAAGGCCTGCGCACACGCGGGCAATTGCCAGGCGGTTTGAACGTCAGACGACGCGCTCCCGATATCCACCATCAGCTATTGGTGGAGCGCGGACAACGCGGCATCGCACCCCACAAAATGCTCGACTGGGTGAGCGCGTATGCAATTGCAGTGAACGAAGAAAACGCAGCAGGCGGTCGCGTGGTTACGGCACCGACTAACGGAGCCGCAGGTGTGGTGCCCGCCGTGCTGCGCTACGCGCAAGACTTTTGCAACGTAGACCGCGCGGGCCAACATGAATTTTTGCTGGTTGCGTCGGCCGTGGGCGCGCTTTGCAAAATGAATGCGTCGATTTCAGGCGCTGAGGTGGGCTGTCAGGGAGAGGTAGGCTCTGCCGCCGCGATGGCTGCGGCGGGCCTGGCTGCAGCGCTTGGTGCCAGCAACGAACAGATCGAAAACGCCGCCGAAATCGCGCTTGAGCATCACCTCGGCATGACGTGCGATCCCATCGGAGGACTCGTGCAAATTCCGTGTATTGAGCGAAACGCAATGGGTGCCGTCAAGGCAATCAGCGCTACGTCGCTTGCCATGCGCGGCGACGGCACGCACCGCGTGTCACTCGATCAAGCCATCGACACGATGCGCCGGACAGGGGCAGATATGCAGTCGAAATACAAGGAGACATCGCAGGGTGGGCTGGCGCTTGCGCAGGTGGAGTGCTAGTTTTAACCCCCCTCTTCCGCAGCGCGGGAGAGGCTTGGGGTGAGGGCGGTTGCGTAGTAAATTTACGTTGGACTGAATGCAAAGCTTGAGTCCTCGCGACACTCGAAATACCTGTTGATGGAACGTCCCTCACCCACCGCCCCGGAGCGGAACGCGACAAGTTTGTCGCTGCGCGCTGCGAGGGAGGGAACCAAACCCTGCATGCAAGAGGAATCCGTGCTCGACCACATGACCTTTCGCGTCTCGGCACACCGGGCGCGGCTGCTTAATGAAAAAAACTTCCGGCATTGGTCGCGGCGTTTGCCGCAGTAGTCCTCAGAGAATCCGGGCTTACGGAACTACGGCGTACGGTGGCACGGTCAGACTACAGCTTTTCATTTAAAACCCCGCTGCATCTGGGCTATCTAACGATTTATGCGATAGTCGAAAAAGTCAATTTATCGCTGCCAGCCTAGGTAAATTGGCGATTTCACTTAAAAGCTGATTTATAAAAGCACATGCTTCGTCATCACGTCGAATGGTGTTTTTGGATCGCCGCGCACGCTGTCGGTTTCAAAATAGTCGTTCCATCCATTCTCGGCGAGTACGCCTAAATAAGCGTCTCCCATCTCCGCAGTTGGAAACCGCCACACGCAAAAAAACTGGTAGCGATCAGCCGTCGCGGCGTGATTGTTTTGCCCCCACGCGACGGCCTCGGCTTTGCTGCCGAGGCGCAGCCGCGTGAGCGCCGTGACTTTGCTCAAGTACGCCGTTCGCGCGGGCTGCGACAGCGCGAGCCAGCGCTGTTTTGGTTTCCAAAGACCGATAAAAACTTGCATGCGCGGTACCTCAATACATCAGGGCAGGGATCGGAATCAGGATACGGTCGGCGTGATCGCGGAGACACCCACAAAAAAAGCACGCAGCATGTGGCGCACGATTTCTTCGCCGGAGTAGCTGTTGCCACGCTGCATGTAGTCGAGCGTCGGGTCACACGAGCGCGCGTAAATCGCAGTGACGATGTAGTCAGTTGGCAGCTCCCGCGACAGCGCGCCGTCGCTCTTGGCCTGCTCCACCAGGGACGACAATGCGGCGTTCAGGGTGAAAAGTGCTGCCAGATAAACCTCGTCGGTCATCAGTGAGTGCTCCAGCGCGCCGTTGGTCGAGGGCAGGTGCGGAATGCTGCCTTTCAGCCGCTCCTGCAGCACCCATTCCAGCATCTGTCGCAACTTTTCGACCGCGGAAAGCCCGGAAGGAAGGCCGGTCAGATGGGTGATCGTGCGCTCAAACAGCCGCGTCATGGTGCGCGCGGCGAGCTTCTCTTTCGACGGGAAATGCTTGTACAGACTGGCTTTGGCGATACCGACCTCAGCCGCCACCACGTCCATCGTCATCTCTTCATAGCCGAGCTTGCCCAGCAACTGATGCGCAGCGTCGAGGATAGCTTCCTCACGCATTTCCAGCTGACGCAGACGATAGGGTGTTGCCAAAACGAAACTTTCTGGTAATAATGTGAACTTAGCGGTTCAATTAAAGACTAACGGGTGTGAATTAAGGCTTCTCGGGCCAATTCAAACTGATCAGTATTTTTCTGACCATTTATTCATTCTAGGAGTTCAATCATGATGTTTCGTCCCCTCAAGTCCGTTCTTGCTGGCTTTGTCAGCGTTGCCCTGTTGTCCGGTGCTGCCCTTGCGCAAGCCCCCGGCACCATTGTTGATGTCGCCGTTGCCAACGGTAGTTTCAAAACCCTCGTCACCGCCGTAAAAGCTGCGGGACTTGCCGAAACCCTTTCAGGTAAGGGTCCTTTCACCGTGTTCGCGCCAACCGACGCCGCGTTCGCCAAGCTGCCAGCAGGCACCGTTGACGCGTTGTTGAAGGACATTCCCAAGCTGAAAGCAATCCTGACATATCACGTGGTTTCCGGCGCGGTCATGGCCAAAGACGTGAAAACCGGCATGGTGCCGACCGTCAACGGTCAATCGCTCGACGTGAAAGCCGACGCGATGGGCGTTACTGTCAATGGCGCGAAAGTAACGACCGCCGATGTGAAAGCGTCGAACGGCGTGATTCATGTGATCGACACTGTATTGATGCCGAAATAGTTCGGCTGCACACAACGAACTCCAGCTTCGTTCGCGCGATGCTGGAGTTTTTTTTGTTCCTTCCTGAATGTCGACGCCTCATCGGGAGTGGACGGGAAAATAGTGCTTGTCTCCCGTTTTGAGTTGTCACATCGCGCTGCCATTGGCTCTATGCGGCGCGTTAAAATTTTGCGTATATGAGCAAAATCCTCCTCTCTCTCCCCGTCGGCCAAAAAGTTGGCATCGCCTTTTCCGGCGGTCTCGACACCTCTGCTGCGCTCGCCTGGATGCGGCACAAAGGAGCGATTCCGTATGCCTACACGGCGAATCTCGCGCAGCCTGACGAGACTGATTACGACGACATTCCGAAGAAAGCCATGGCCTACGGCGCTGCGGGCGCACGGCTGATCGATTGTCGCGAGGCGCTGGTACATGAAGGACTGGTCGCGCTGCAATGCGGTGCGTTTCACATCACCACCGCTGGCCGCACGTATTTCAACAGCACGCCCCTCGGTCGCGCGGTTACCGGCACCGTTCTTGTGAAGGCGATGCAGGAAGACGAGGTCAACATCTGGGGCGATGGATCGACCTACAAAGGAAACGATATCGAGCGTTTTTATCGTTACGGTTTGATGGCCAATCCGGGGTTGAAAATTTACAAACCATGGCTTGATCAGGCGTTTGTATCGGAGCTCGGTGGCCGCAAAGAGATGAGCGAATGGCTCAACAACAACGGCTTCTCATACAAGATGTCCACCGAGAAAGCGTACTCGACAGACAGTAACATCTGGGGCGCGACGCACGAGGCGAAAGACCTCGAATTCCTGAGCAAGGGCCTGCGCATCGTCAACCCGATCATGTCGGTGAAGCACTGGGATCAGTCGATTGCGATCGCGCCGGAAGAAGTGACGATTCGCTTCGACGCGGGCTTTCCGGTCGCGCTAAACGGCAAGGAGTTTGCGAGCCCGGTTGATCTCGTGATGGAAGCCAACCGCATCGGCGGTCGCCATGGCCTCGGCATCTCGGATCAGATCGAAAACCGCATCATCGAAGCGAAAAGCCGCGGCGTCTACGAAGGCCCCGGCATGGCGCTCTTATTCATCGCGTACGAGCGTTTGATCTCGGCGATTCACAACGAAGGCACCATTGAAAACTACCGCGCGATGGGGCGTCGCCTCGGGCGACTCCTCTATGAAGGCCGCTGGTTTGACCCGCAAAGCCTGATGCTGCGCGACACGCTGCAGAAGTGGGTGGGCCGTGCGGTGACCGGCGAAGTGACCGTTGAGCTGCGTCGCGGCGACGACTACTCGCTGCTTGACACGCAAAGCCCGAACGCCACCTATCACCCCGAGCGTTTGTCGATGGAGCGCGTGGAAGACGAAGCATTTTCACCGCTGGACCGGATTGGCCAGTTGCACATGAGAAATCTGGACATCTCGGATTCGCGGGATAAGCTGGCGGTTTACGCGAAGGCGGGGATGTTGGCGGCGGGGTCGGGGGAGGCTAAGTTGCTGGATGACAAGTCTGCGCGACAAAATTGATTCTGAGCTTTTTTCGATTGGCTAACGGGGTAGGTTTTGGTACGGCTTTTTTATAGAAGGTCGTTTCCACTAGTGGTACAACGCGAAAATCGCACCTATCGACTTTCACATATTTGCCACTCTAACCCAAGCACAGCAGCACTTTCACAAATAAGCCAATCACCAAACCTACTCGCTACGTACCCTCCTTAACCCCGCCCATGAACCGCAAACCCCTCAAATCCAGCAAGCTCCGCGCGGCGGGCTATGACGAGCGGTTGCGGGTGATGGAGATTGAGTTTGTGAACGGGGATGTTTACGAATACAAGGCCGTTTCTCCGGAGCTCTATCGCCAGCTGATGTCGTCGCCTTCGCCGAACAGTTTTTTCGAAGACAAGATCGAGGAGAGCTTTTCCGGCAAGCGCACGGGCAAGGTCGCGAAATCCGCGGCGGCGGACGCTTTTGACGATTTGTTTGACGCTAGATCAAACGACTCCTAGCGCTTCGCGGTTAAGCTCGGGTCATTCAATCGAAGTGTGTGTCGTTTATGGCGTGGTGGAAATCGGCGAGCACGGGTCGCCCCAAGTCGTGGCTCTGGTTCATTCTGGCGCTCATCATCGCCGCAATCGCTGCGGGCATTTACGCCTGGCGCGGCAAGGCCGCTGAAGTTGCCACGGTCACGTCTGGCCCGATTCAGCATTCGCTGGTGTTCTCGTCCCGGGTGGCGAGCGTCGCGCGAACCGATCTGGCGAGCACGCTGACGGCGCGCGTCGACAAAGTGCTGGTGCGCGAGGGCGATGTCGTGAAGCTCGGGCAACTTCTGGTGGCGCTTGATGATGACGATCTGCGCGCGCAATTGCAGCAGGCGCAGGCCGCGCTGGCAACCGCTCAGGCGCGCGTGAAGTCGCAGTTCGAACTCTCAGGGCCGGTGGCGACGCAGGGCATGGCTCAGAGCCGCTCGACGCTCGATTTTGCGTTGGCGGAGCTGGCGCGGACGCGCAAATTGCAGGAGCAGGGCTTTCTGAGCGACGCCAGGCTGCAGGACGCCGAACGTGCCGTTGCTAGCGCGCGCGCCGCATTTGCGCAATCGAGCTCACAGGCGGTCGCCAACACCCGGGGCGGCTCGGAAGTGCAGACCATCCAGGCGCGCCTCACCGAGGCGCAAGCTGCAGTGCTTATCGTCAACGCAAAGCTTGAGCAGACGAGCATCACCGCGCCCGCCGATGGCCGCGTGATCGCGCGCACGGCCGAGGTCGGCGATGTGGCTCAACCCGGCCGCAAATTGCTGACGCTGGCGACGACCGGAGAGACGCGGTTGATCGCGCAGGTTGACGAGAAGAACCTCAGCTTGTTGCGTGAAGGCATGCGCGCAGTGGCCTCGGCCGACGCATTTCCGGACAACAAGTTTGAAGCAGAACTGATTTATCTCGCACCTTCGGTCGACGTAGCGCGGGGCACGGTAGAGGCAAGGCTGCGCGTAACCAAACCGCCATCAATCCTGCGCGATGACATGACGGTTTCGGTGGAGGTGGTCGCAGCGCAGAAGACCAATGTGTTGACCATTCCGGCGAGCGCACTGCGCGAAGCGGGCGAGCGCTTGTTTGTGTTAACGGTGGCCGACGGGGTGGCGAAAGAAGCGGACGTGCGCGTCGGCGTGCGCTCACTACAGCGGATTGAAATCGTCTCCGGCCTGAGCGCAGGCGCCCAGGTAGTGCTCGATGATCGCATTCGCGCCGGGCAGCGCGTGCGTGCCGTCGTTGCACCCGACATATCATCGTCGCGCCGGAAGGCGGCAGGCGTGCCGATGCCGGGGCCCTAGTCGCCAAGAAAGAATAACTTGAACATTTGCCATCTTGCATACGAGCGCCATATGTCGTCGCAAAACACTTGCGTGGCCAGCCACGCGGCGCGTTTCGCGCCTCGTCTGTCATCTCGTCTGCAAGCGTCAAAGTGTCCAAGTTATACTTTTTTGGCTCCCTAGTGCGTCGCGCGACAGGTAATAGCGATGCGGTTTGAGTTGTTGCTGGCGCTGCGTTTTCTGCGCGAAGGGCGCACCCAATCGGCGCTGATTGTCGGCGGCGTAATGGTGGGCGTTGCCGTGGTCGTATTCATTTCGGCACTGGTGACGGGCCTTCAAGCCAACACCATCAACCGCACGCTGGGTGCACAAGCACACATTGTGGCAAAACCGATCGAACCCGTTGCCCGAATTCAGGCGACTGAAAGCGCAGGCACGTCAAACATCGCCACGCTGCAAGTCGCGCCGCGCAAGGTGCGCTCGATCGATAACTGGCAGCAGATCATCAGTGCGTACGAAGACGTTCCCGGCGTGATGGCGGTGTCGCCCATGGCCTCCGGCGCGGCGATTGCACTGCGCGGTGAGGGGAGGAACGCGGTGACAGTCTTCGGCGTCGATTTGCCACGCTATGACCGCATCGTTGACCTGTCAAGCAAGCTGGTGACTGGCAAGCTCCGACTGGAGGCCGGTGAAGTGCTGGTCGGCACCGAGCTCGCGCGCGACTTGGGGGCCGTAGTCGGCGACCGGATCACAATTTCAAACGGCAGCGCCGGGACCAATGATGGTGATCGCTTGCAGATTGTCGGCACGCTCGATCTCGGTAACCGGGATCTGAGCCGCCGCGCGGTGTTTCTGCCGCTGCATGTGGCGCAGAGCTTTCTCGGCCTGCCCGGCGGCGTGACCTCGATTGATTTGCGCGTTCGCGAGGTGTTTGACGCGGACAACATCGCGAGAAACGTAGCGCGAGTGACACCGCTGACGGTCGAGAGCTGGATGAGCAGCAACAGCCAGCTCCTGAGCGCGCTCAACGCACAGTCCGCCTCGACCGCCACCATTCGCGTGTTCGTCTCCATCGTCGTGATGCTGGGCATCGCCAGCGTGCTGGTGGTTGCTGTCGTGCAAAAGACCCGGGAGATCGGCATCCTGCGGGCGATGGGTGCGTCGCGCGGACAGATGCTGCGGGTATTTTTGTTGCAGGGATCGCTGGTGGGCCTGGTCGGCTCGATGCTCGGCGCATTGTTGGCGCTGTTGATGGCCTTCCTGTTTTCGATGCTGGTGCGAGGCGCGGATGGCAACGCACTGTTCCCGATTAACGTGACGTGGCCGCTGCTGCTTGTCGCTTGCGTTACGGCCACCATTTGCGGCGTGTTCGCGGCGATTGCGCCGGCCCGCCGTGCAGCGCGGCTCGACCCTGCAATGGCGATGCGGGCATGACGGCGGCGTCCGGCGATGTGTTGCGGCTGGCCGGCATCCGCAAGTCGTACAACATCGGCAAACCGGTTGAGGCTGAAATTCTGCACGGCATTGATTTGACCGTGGGCAACGGCGAATTCACCGCACTCATCGGGCCGTCGGGCTCCGGCAAAAGCACGCTGCTCAATATCATCGGATTGCTCGAAGCCCCCACGGCAGGTACCGTCGAAATTGCCGGTCATCCGGTGAGTTACAGCGACGACGACAGCCTGACGCAGTTGCGGGCAGCGAGCCTGGGTTTCGTGTTCCAGTTTCATCACCTGTTACCGGCATTCAGCGCGCTCGAAAACATCCTCATGCCGCAACTGGTCAACGGCCAAGGCAGCACCGCCGAAACCCGCGCCCAGGCCGGAGCTTTGCTCGCGTCGGTCGGGCTCGCAGGCGCTGAAAACAAGAAGCCGTCGGAGCTCTCCGGTGGCATGCAGCAGCGCGTCGCCATCGCCCGCGCACTGTCGATGAAACCCGCACTGGTGCTGGCAGATGAGCCTACGGGCAATCTCGACACGAAAACCGCCGCGGATATTTTTGTGATGCTGCGCAAGTTCAATCAGGACTTCGGCACCGCCTTCCTGATCGTAACGCACGACGCGCATCTGGCGGCCACCTGCGACCGTCAGGTGACACTCGCCGACGGGCAGATTGTGGCTGATCAACGCCGCGCCTGAAGCGCCCACCCAACGCCCCGGTTGCCGCTGGCACCGCTTACACTTGCGGATTGATTGTTTTTGCAACGCCTGCCATGCCCTCCTTTGACACCGTCTCCGACTTGAATTGGGTTGAAATCAAAAACGCGCTGGATCAGGCGAACAAGGAAATCACCACCCGCTTCGATTTCAAGGGCTCCGACTCCCGCGTCGAGTTGAACGAAAAAGACAAGACGATGACCGTATTCGCGGACGACGACTTCAAGCTGGGTCAGGTCGACGACGTGTTGCTCAACAAATTCGCCAAGCGCAGCGTCGATTCGCGTTCCATTGAAAAGGGCAAGCCCGAAAAAATCGGCGGCGACAAAATGAAGCGTGTCGATACCTTGAAAGAAGGTCTGGAGACGGAGCTGGCGAAGAAAGTCGTCAAGCTTCTGAAAGAGAGCAAGCTCAAAGTCAGCGGCTCGATTCAGGGCACCTCCGTTCGCGTGACGGGCGACAAAAAAGACAACCTGCAAGCCGCGATGGCCCTGATCAAAAAAGATATCACCGATCTGCCATTACAGTTCAATAATTTCCGGGATTAATGTGACGGCGCTGGCGTTTATAGTGCTTGCTTCACTGTCGTTTGCGATGGCGGGTTGCAAGCCCGCGACACCGCCACCGAATCCGTTTCCAACCAAAGAAAATACGATTGACAAGGTCAAGAGCGACGTTGACAAGGCGATGAAAAAAGCCGAAGAAATGCGCGATGCCGATGACTCGATGAAGAAAGGTTACTGATTGATGAAGTTGATAACGCGTTGCTCAAAAGTCGCTGCTGTTGTGCTGGGCGCGATCTCATGCCTTGTGTTCGCGCAGGCCTCCCCGGTCGCGCCGATAGGGGTGATGAGTTCGGCATCAAGCGATGGGCGCTCCGCCGACACGTGGCTGCGTGATGGCGACACATTTTCGATCCAGTACGGGCTCTACACCAAGCACCGTAGTTACAGCCCGGAGCACGTCGATCACAACCGCATGGTGAACTTTGAAATCCAGTCGAACTACGACCGGGTGTGGGGTGCCGACAAGACGCTTTTTGGTGTGTCCGTCCAGCGCAATTCGTTCGGACAACCGTCGCAGTGGCTTTACTGGGGGCAGCGCTGGGACTTTAACGATTACGTTTACGCCAAAGTGACAGCGGGCCTGCTGCACGGCTACAAAGGCAAGTATCGCGACAAGATCCCGTTCAACAAGGCGGGCGTCGCTCCTGGCATCATTCCGACGCTTGGCGTTCGCTACAAAGGGGTCTCGTTCGAGACGATTCTTCTCGGTGGAAGTGCGGTGATGTTCGCCGTTGGCTACCAGTTTTAGCGTCAAGGATGACGAAGAAACACCTGCGACCGGGATTCACGGTCGCGTCAATGAAAGGTCGTGGTGTCGGCAAATTCCCGGGCCTGATCGGGGTAGATCTGCTGTCCGTCGAAGAAAGTTTACTCGTTGCCGAGGTAAAAGTTCGCCCGGAATTGCTGGCACCGAACGGCTACCTGCATGCAGCAGCGGTCGTTGCACTGGCCGACACGATGTGCGGTTTTGGCTGCATTTCGCATTTGCCGGAAGGTGCGGATGGCTTTACGACGATTGAGCTGAAAACCAATTATCTCGGCACCGCGCTCGATGGCACGATCTACGCCGAAGCGCGTCCCGTGCATCTCGGCCGCACCACGCAGGTGTGGGATGCCGTCGTGCGGCACCGCGAATCTGACAAGACCATTGCCCTCTTTCGCTGCACGCAGATGGTGTTGTGGCCGAAAGCGGCGTGACAACCGATGCGCTGACGGCGGTCGCGCGCAACCTGTGCTCCGCCGTTGATGCGCTGCATTTTTCTTTGCCGGTTACACACACGCTGAACCCGCTCGATTACGCATGGGCTCCGCATGAGCAATACCTGCGCAAATTTGGAAACGGGAAGAAGCGCGTCGTGTTTCTTGGCATGAATCCCGGCCCTTTTGGCATGGTGCAAGTGGGTGTGCCGTTCGGCGAAGTGAACTCGGTTCGCGACTGGATGAAAATTGACGCGCCCGTCAGGCAACCAAAGACACCGAATCCATGGCGTCCGGTGGAAGGTTTTTCCTGCACGCGATCTGAGGTTTCGGGACAGCGCTTGTGGGCCCTTTTCTCCGAACGATTCCCTCGCGCCGAAGACTTCTTCAGCAATTACTTTGTGCTGAATTATTGCCCTCTCGCGTTCTTCGACAAGGCGCGCAACGTGACGCCGGACAAGCTCCAGAAATCGGAAACGAAGCCGCTGTACGAAGCGTGTGACGCTCACCTTCGCACCTGTGTTGCAACGCTCAATCCGGAATGGGTAATTGGCATTGGCAAGTTTGCAGAAAATCAGGCGCGCAGCGCGTTAGCGGCTGATTTGCCGAATTTGCAAATTGGCACTGTGTTGCATCCGAGTCCCGCCAGCCCAATGGCCAACCGCGGCTGGGCTCCGCAGGCAGCGGCACAGCTGGCAGCGTTGGGGGTTTGGTAGTGCGATAGCTATCGATACGTGGGCGTCGTTACACCGCGATGGATCGAAGACGACGCGAACGGAATTGCTCGTGACTACGGATGAATCAAGGCCAAATCAGGAAAATAGGTTTTGTACCGCGCCACGTCACCTGAGTGAACAGGATGCTGGCTTGTTTGTCAGCCCACTGAGCATCACACCACCCGCGGCTCTGGCTCCAGCGCTACGCCAAATTTTTCCTGGACAGCGGCCTGAACCGCTTGCGCTAACGCCCATATTTCAGCCCCTGTTGCCCAGCCGCGATTGACGATCACGAGCGCGTGTTTGTCGTGCACGCCAGCTCCGCTCGCCGGTGACAGGCGACGCCCTTTCCAGCCCGCCTGCTCAATGAGCCAGCCAGCCGCGACCTTGACGCCATCCTTCGCAGGGTACTGCGGCATATCAGGAAATTTTTCTTTCAATGCAATCGCGGTTTGCGCGTCAAGCACCGGATTCTTGAAGAAGCTTCCGGCGTTACCAATCACAGCCGGATCGGGCAGTAAGCTACGCCGGATGGCGATCACAGCGCGCGACACGTCGCCGGGCGTTGGCGAGGAGACACCCGCGTGCTGCAGCTGCGCTTTCACTTCCCCATAATCAACGTGTGGCGTGAACTGCCGCGACAAACGGAATCGCACCCGCATGATGGCGTAGCGATCACTTTCGCCGTCCAGCAAATCGGAGCGCATCTGCTTGAACATGCTGTCGCGATAGCCAAACTTGCACTCCGAATTGCGGAACTCGCGCCACTCACCGGTGCGCGTGTCAATCGCACTCACGCTGTCGAGCGTGTCCGCCGTTTCAACGCCATAAGCGCCTACATTTTGCACCGGCGCAGCGCCTGTAAACCCGGGAATCAGCGACAGATTTTCCAGCCCGCTCAGGCCCTGCGCCAGCGTCCAGAGTACAAATGCATGCCACGGCTCACCCGCCATCGCCTCCACCAGCACGGTGTTGCCTTCATCAAATACAACACGGGCACCGCGCAGCGCGATCTGCAGAACCGGTGCTTCAACATCACGCGTCAGCAGCAGGTTGCTGCCGCCGCCAAGCAGAAACGGCGGTGTGGTTTTGCCGCTGCGGGCGCACCAGTCCATGAGCGCCGCTTCGGTTGAGACGGTGGCGAACTGGCGAGCGGTCGCGGCGACGCCAAACGTATTGAATGCTGCAAGCGGAAAATCACGAAGGAAATGCACGACGGGGCTCGCTGTGCGCCCGAGTCAGGGGATCAGTCCGGCGGGAATTCCGTTTGGGAACGCTTTGGTAAGCTTTGCATTGATTTCCTGAATGCGATGCGGCGGACTGGGGTGCGAGCTCTGAAATTCGGGATTGCGTGACCCTCCCGAAGCTTTCTCGAGAATCTGCATGACACGAATCATGGCGCGTGGATCGTAGCCCGCTTCAGACATCAGGCGCAGGCCCAGCGTATCGGCCTCAAGCTCGTCGTCGCGACCGTACTTGAGCATCGTCATCTGACCCACCATTTGCCCGATCTGCGCCGCGCTCATCGAGCCGGAGCCCATCGCGAAGGCACCGGTGAGGCCCTGCGTCAGTTGATCCTTGGCAATGTGCTCCGCGCTGTGCCGGGCCAGCACATGGCCAACTTCATGGCCGAGCACGCCTGCCAGCTGGCCTTCGGTTTCAAGCCGCGACAGCAACGCCGTCGTGATGAAAATCTGACCACCGGGCAAGGCAAACGCATTGACTGTTTTTGGGTCAGCCAGCGTGTGGAATCTGAACGGATAACCTGATTTTGCGGCGACCGACTGCGCCACCACTTTGGCGCCCACCTGCGACACCAGCGCGCGCGCCCGCGCGTCCTGTGACAGGCCACCCATTTGCTGCGCCATCTGCGGCGCGGACTGCAAGCCCATTGCCACTTCGTCCTTCTGTGACATTCCCGAGATGTGCTGCTTTTCCCCCGTGACCGGATTGACCGAAGACGACCCGAAATAGGAGAACAGGGAAAACGCCGCCACAGCGAGCGCGATGAGGAGTTGAATTTTGTTCATTACCGTACTCTCTATCGGCGATAAATGGAACGACGATCTCGCTCCAGCGATTCATAAATGCCGCCGCACAGCGCACCAAACACCACATGCAGCCCGACCATAAACCAGCTGCGATAGTGGTAGAACTCCGGAAAAAAGCGGCTCATCGTATAGGTATTGATCGCATAAAGCGCGAGCCCGAACAGCCCGCCGCCAATCAGGCCCACCCAGAAGCCCCAGCGGTGCAGCGTGAACGAAATGACAAACGCGAAGCAGAGACCCAGCACGAGGTGCACTCCCGCGCCAACCAGCAGCGCAGTGTTATTCGAGGTCAGCTCCGCATCAAGCGCGCCCCGACCCAAAACTATCGTCGCCAGCAGTCGGGGAAGGGCAAACGCACTTTCGTGCAGAAACTGCAATACCCCCATACCCAGCAGAAAGCTGACAGTCGCAGCGATCAGGCCGGCAATGATTGCCGCGCGTTTGTCCATGTTGTCCCGCTCCCGGTGGAAAATTTTCGGTTTTTTGCTACGCAGATTGTAAGCTCGCACTGTGGCCCCACACTAACGGACATTGTCCATTTCTTGCAGGGAACTGAATCATGGGATTTTTCGGAAAATCAACGGCGATGGTGAGCGCAGGCAACGCGTTGCCCGGACGCACTGAGTCCATTCGCGTACCACGCAAACATTTTGCCAACGGCAACGACATCGTCGCGCCGTTTCCCGAAGGCATGCAGCTGGCGCAATTTGCAGTGGGCTGCTTCTGGGGGGCGGAACGTGAATTCTGGCAGCAGAAAGGCGTGTATTCCACCGCAGTCGGTTACGCCGGCGGCTACACGCCCAACCCGACATACAACGAAACCTGCACCGGAAAAACCGGCCACACGGAGATCGTGCTCGTCGTCTACGACCCGGCTAAAGTGAGCTACGAGCAGCTGCTGAAGGTCTTCTGGGAAGCGCACGACCCGACGCAAGGTAATCGCCAGGGCAACGACATGGGCAGCCAGTACCGCTCGGCGATTTATTGCTACACGCCAGAGCAGCGGGCAGCGGTTGATTCGTCGAAGGCGCAGTTTCAGGCAGCGCTGACGGCGCGCGGTTTCGGCCTGATCACCACCGAAATTCTGGGCGGCAAAGCAGGCGAGCCGACGCCCGAGTTTTTCTACGCCGAGGAATATCACCAGCAGTATCTGGAGAAAAACCCGGCCGGATATTGTGGGCTGGCAGGAACGGGCGCGGTTTGTCCGTTGCCGACTGGGGCGATGGTCAATTAGGCTGGAAGCCGCCGAGTATTCCGCAGGTAAGGAGCAGCTAACCTGTCGCTCCGTCCACAGATAGCATTTCGGACATGGGTACAGAACACTTCAGAATCGGCGTGGACCTCGGCGGCACCAAAATTGAGGCCGTGGCACTGGCCCAATCAGGAGCTATCGTCTGGCGTGAGCGGATGCCCACTCCAAAGTTAGCCGCCGATTTGATTTACGACGCGATTGCCGGGCTCGTTGAGCGCTGCGAGCGGTCCCTCCAAGCAGGCGCGACGGTGGGCATCGGTACGCCGGGGTCGTTGTCTCCGAAAACCGGCCTGCTGCGCGGCTCAAACACCGTCGTACTGAACGGGCAGCCAGTCAAGCAGGCGCTCGAGATGCGACTGCATCGCGAGATTCGCATGGCCAACGACGCCAATTGCTTTGCGCTGTCTGAGGCGGTGGATGGCGCGGGCAAGGGTGCTGCCAGCGTATTCGGCGTGATCCTCGGCACAGGCGTGGGCGGCGGCGTGGTGATCAACGGGCAAATTCTGAACGGGTTGCATGCGATTGCCGGTGAATGGGGGCATAACCCGCTGCCATGGCCGACGGCGGACGAATGGCCGGGGAAGCATTGCTATTGCGGAAAATTGGGCTGCATCGAGACGTGGCTTTCGGGCCCCGGCATCGCGGCGCATTTCGGCGATGGCAGCGCCGCGACGGTGGAAATCGTGGGCCGCGCTGAATCGGGCGACGCATCCGCCGAAGCTTATTTGCAACGCGTAGAAGATCGTTTGGCACGCGCTCTGGCCACGATCATCAACGTGCTTGACCCTGATGTCATTGTGCTTGGCGGCGGCGTGTCGAACATTGCACGGTTCTACGACAACGTGCCAAAACTGTTGCCGCGTTACGTGTTCAGCGAGTTCGTTGAAACGAGGATTGCACCGAACGTACATGGCGACGCCGGCGGGGTGCGGGGCGCGGCATGGCTTTGGTGAATGACTTTTTTCTGAAAGCGCCGTAGCAGCAGGGCTAACAGCGAATTTCATCAATAATCGACTTTAGCCGGAATCACCCATCAGCCCATATAAAACGAGGCGTTCGGCGAAAAGCCGTTATCCGACTTACTAATTAGCACGTCTAGAAATTCGTTTTTCGGGATGAAGTGCGAAGCGAGAGGCGCGCAGCGATCTTCGTTATCGCCCGGATACATGAGGATTGCGAGCAACCCCACAACGAAGCAATCCGCCCGAACACCGGATTGATAGGAGCGCCCTAATGCTTGTCGCTCCTGGCGATTGCCAGCAGCCGATCAAGCTCGGCTTTGTGATGCACGAGATTGGACTTGTGCCAGCGGCCAATGACGTACATGAAACCCGCAACCAGCAAGCCAAACAGCGCGACGGACACATTAATCGACAGCTCAAGGCTGGTCATCAGGGTGTAGAAGCCGCCCAGCGCCAGAATGGCGGCCTGTTCGTTGAAGTTTTGTACGGCAATCGAGCGGCCCGCGCCCATCAGCATGTGGCCGCGATGCTGCAACAGCGCGTTCATCGGCACCACGAGATAGCCACCAATCGCACCCAGGAAAATCAGGAACGGCACTGCGATCCACAGATGGTGAATGAAGATCATGCAGGCCACCGCGAGGCCCATGCCAATGCCCAATGGAATTACGCTCGTAGCACGATCAAGTGATGCCCTCATCGACGCGTAAACCGCACCGGCCGCCGTGCCGATACCGACCACACCGACCAGCGTAGTCGCCTCGGTCACGCTGTACGACATCGCCGCCGCCGCCCACGCGATGACTATGACTTTCAGATTGCCCGCCGCGCCCCAGAACAAAGTGGTAGTTGCCAGTGAAATCTGGCCCAGCTTGTCGCGCCACAGGCGAATGTTGCAATTCCAGAAATCGGGCAATAAATGCGTCACTGTCGGGATCGGCTGCATTGCCACGCCGGTATCAGGAATGCGTAGATTGAACGCCGCAGCGATGATGTAGACCGCGATCATGCAGGCAATCGCCGCCTCCGGCGCAGAGGCGATGTCAAAGTCCATCATCGGAAAATCAATATCCAGCAGCCAGTCGCCGACCTTGGGGCCGACCAATACACCGCCCAGCACATTGCCCATAATGATCGAGAGAATCGTCAGGCCCTCAATCCAGCCGTTCGCCTTGACCAGTTGCGAGGGAGGCAACAGCTCGGTCAGGATGCCGTATTTCGCGGGTGAATAGGCGGCGGCCCCCAGGCCGACGACCGAATAGGCGAGCAACGGATGGGTGCCGAACAACAGCATCAGGCAGCCCGCCACCTTGATCAGATTGGACATGAACATCACGCGCCCCTTCGGGAAGCGGTCAGCAAATGCGCCCACGAACGGTGCCAGCACCACGTAGAAGAACGCAAACAGCGGCACCAGCGCCGCGCCCTGCCAACTCGGGGCGCCGTCGTAGCGAAGCAATTGATAAGCCGCTACAAAAAGCGCGTTGTCGGCGAGCGAGCTGAAAAACTGCGCCGCCATAATCGTGTAAAAACCGCGCTGCATGCGCTACTCATCTCCCTTTTATGGGTTGCCATCGATTGAAAGGTTGCAGCTCCCCGCAGAGTCTGCATCGCATGTGCCGGACGCACTTTTCGGAGCATGAGCCATTGATCAACCTCGAGCGGGAGAGTAGCATAGGCTGCGATATCGCTTGATGACGCAACGCACTATGCCCAGACCTATCGTAGCCACCATTGATCGAGCCGCGCTTGCGCACAATCTCCAACAGGTGCAGCAACTCACGCGCGGTGCACGTATCTGGGCGGTCGTGAAGGCGGATGCGTATGGGCATGGTGTCGCTGCTGCCGCGCACGCGTTCGCTGCGGCAGACGGTCTCGCCCTCATCGAAATCGAAAACGCTATCCGGTTGCGCGACCTGGGCTGGAAAAAGCCCATCCTCCTGCTCGAAGGTTGTTACGCCGCGCTTGACTGGCATGCAGCCGCCGAGCATCGCCTCAGCTGCGTGATTCACAGCGACGAGCAATTGTGTGAATTCGAAGCGACGCCGCTGTCGCGCAAGCTCGATATTTATCTCAAGTTCAACACCGGCATGAACCGGCTTGGTTTTCGCATCGAGCGGGCGCGCGATCTCGCCGCCCGAGTGGTGCTCAACTCAGGTGTTGGTGACATCACGCTCATGACCCATTTGGCCCGCGCCGACGAACGCGATGGCCATCTCGAGCAACTGCGCGCGTTCAACCAGGCAACGGAAGGCTTACCGTTTGCCCGATCCGTCGCAAACTCCGCAGCCTGTTTTGACTTTGATCGTGTTGCATCAAATGAAGCTGCGGCAACTAACAGCGATTCGGTACGCCCCGGCATCATGCTGTATGGCGCAACACCGTTTTCCCACGCCGCGCGCAGCGCCGCCTCGCTCCGACTCAAGCCCGCGATGGCGCTCAGCACCGAAATCATCGGTGTGCAGTCATTGAAAGCGGGCGAACAGGTGGGTTATGGCGCGATCTACACCGCCAGCAAAAACGAACGCGTCGCGGTCGTCGCCTGCGGTTATGCCGACGGTTATCCCAGGGCCGCTGGCACCGGCACGCCGATCCTCGTGGCCGGACAACGCACTCGGGTGGTCGGCCGTGTTTCGATGGACAAAATCACCGTCGATATCACGGAAATTGAACTGGCGCGCGTCGGCACGCCTGTTGAGTTGTGGGGAGTCCAGCTGCCGGTGGACGAAGTTGCCGCAGCCACTGGCACCATTGGCTATGAGCTGTTGACCGCCGTAGCGCCAAGGGTTTCGCGCTTCGTTATCTGACTATCGCCTGAGCGCATGCTCGGATTTGTCAACCCCCGCTACGATTTGCGCGTTTAAGCGGCACACCATGACTGGCAGTGTTTTGCTGCACAGGGCGCTTTCTCCCAGTTAGCGCCACAAGCCAGTTTGAATCGTCACCCCCGGCGCGCCGGAATTTCCACGGAGAGACACAAAAAATCATGAACAAAATCTACGCACTGCTCGCAGCATTCCTGCTGGCCGGCTCGGCATTCGCTGCCGTCAACATCAACACCGCCACGCAAACCGAGCTGGAAGCGCTGCCAGAAGTTGGCCCGGCTCGCGCCAAAGCGATCATCGACTACCGCACGAAAAACGGCCCTTTCAAGTCAGCTGAAGACCTGAAGAAAGTTGACGGCGTTGGCGACAAAAACTTCATGGACATGAAGGACAAAGTTGCAACCTCCGGCCCGACCAAAATCGACTGGAAAACCGAAGCCAAAAAAGACGCGCCAAAAACTGACGCTGGCAAAGCCGCAGCGCCTGTCGCTGCCGCTGGTGCCGCTGCCGCTCCAAAAGCTGATGCCGGCAAAGCTGCCGCACCTGCTACCGCTGCTGCGCCAAAAGAAGCGCCCAAAGCTGCCGCTGCTGCACCCGCTGCCGCTGCCATGCCAAAAGCTGCTGACAAGCCGATGAGCAAAGACGAAAAAGCTGCCGCTGACAAAGCCAAGAAAGAAGCTGACAAAAAAGCTAAAGCTGAAGAAAAAGCCAAGAAAGCCGCTGACAAGAAAGCCAAAGCTGACGAAGCCAAAGCTAAAAAAGAAGCCGACGCAAAAGCAAAGAAAGAAGCCGAAGCCAAGAAAAAGGCTGACGCTGCCAAAGCGAAAGAAGCTCCAGCTAAAGAGGCCGCCAAGAAAGACGCGCCTAAAGCTGAAGCCAAAAAAGACGACACCCCGAAGAAGCCCTAAGCCTCGCCGGTCAGTCCTGAAAAACCCCGCCACGGCGGGGTTTTTCTTTGGTGCGGGATAATCTGTTAATGAGCGGTAAAGCGGCGCAGCATTCACAGCTCACTGCTCACTCGTCACCGCTCACTAAAAAATGTATCCCACCATCGACTCCACGATCGGCAACACGCCGCTAGTTCGCCTGCAACGCCTGCCCGCTGCGTTCGGCGTGCCGGAAAGCACCGTCATTCTCGGCAAGCTGGAGGGCAACAACCCCGCAGGCAGCGTGAAAGATCGACCCGCGTATTCAATGATGGTCGAAGCGGAAAAACGCGGCACTATCAAGCCGGGCGACACGCTGATTGAGGCGACCTCTGGCAACACCGGTATCGCGCTGGCGATGGTCGCCGCCATGCGTGGTTACAAGATGCTGCTCATCATGCCGGAGAATCAGTCGGTCGAGCGGCGTCAGGCGATGAAGGCTTACGGTGCAGAACTTGTATTGGTATCGAAAGAAAAGGGCATCGAAGGCGCGCGTGACCTGGCTGTTGAACTGGAGCAGCAAGGCAAAGGCCGCGTGCTCGATCAATTCGCCAACCCCGATAATCCGCTCGCGCATTACACCGGCACCGGCCCCGAAATCTGGCGGCAGACCCATGGCCAGGTGACTCATTTCGTAAGCGCGATGGGCACCACCGGCACCATCACCGGCATCTCCAATTACCTCAAAGAACAGAACGAGAGGATCATCATTGTTGGCGCGCAACCGACGGATGGATCCAGCATCGCAGGCATCCGAAAATGGCCCGAAGCCTATCGTCCGGCCATCTTCAAAAAGGCACGCGTCGACCAGGTCGAAGAAGTGTCACAGTCCGACGCCGAAGAAATGGCACGGCAAATGGCGGTGCAGGAAGGCATTTTCTGCGGCATCAGCGCAGCAGGGGCGTTAGCGATTACCTTGCGCCTGGCCAAAGGCGTCGAGAACGGCACGTTTGTATTTATCGTGTGTGATCGCGGGGATCGGTATCTTTCGATGGGCGTGTTTCCGGGGTAGGCACGCCTTTAGGAGCGGCTCCGCCGCGACCGGTTGGCGCACGCAAAAGTGGGTCGCGGCGGAGCCGCTCCTACAATGTGATCATGCTGCCCACCCTAGTTTTCGACATCGAATCCATCCCCGACGTGCCGGGCATCCGCCGCCTTCACGATCTGCCCGCATCACTCACTGATGAGGAGGTTGCGCTCTGGGCGTTCACGCAGCAGCGCCTGAAAAACGGCACCGAATTTTTGCCGCACCACCTGCAACGCGTGTGCGCCATCTCCTGCGCGTTTCGCGAAGGTGCGGACAAGCTCGCGATCTGGACGCTCGGCGAGATTGATGATGACGAGCCCACCATCATTCAGAAGTTTTTTGAACTGATCGAACGTAAAACGCCGCATCTGGTAAGCTGGAACGGCGGTGGTTTTGATTTGCCGGTGCTCATGCAGCGTGGCCTGATTACGGGCGTCACCGCGTCGCGTTTTCTGGAAACCGGCGCCAACGACCGCACGTTCAATTTCGATCATTACCTGAACCGCTACAAAGAGCGCCATCTCGATCTGATGGACTTCATGGCGATGTATCAGGCGCGCGCCAACGCGCCACTCGACACCATGGCGAAGCTCTGCGGCTTCCCCGGCAAGCTGGGCATGGACGGCGGTCAGGTGTGGCCTGCGTTCCAGCGCGGTGAACTCGCCGAGATTCGCGCGTATTGCGAGACGGATGTGGCGAATACCTACCTGCTTTTCCTGCGCTTCATCGCCATGCGCGGCGACCTTGACAAGGCCGAATACGCGGCCGAGCTTGCGCTGTTGCGCGACAAGCTTTCAGCGCACGACGGCACGCACTGGAAAGAGTATTTAGCCGCGTGGCCGCAGTAAGTCATGCAGCCTGACTGGCTAACGCCCGCGGACGCAATGCCGTGGCCCGTGACCACGCCGTTTCGCATGCGCCCGAATCTGGAAAAGCTTGATCCCGTTGCGCCTGCGTTGTTGTTGCGGGATGGCTTGGTGGACGTTTATCGGCGGGAGCGGGCGCGTGTAATAGCCGCGCACCCTGGGCACGCTTTAGTTGGCAGTGCAGATAACGAAACACTCAACGCGATCATCGGCTTGACCCCCTCTCCCGCAGCGCGGGAGAGGGGACAAGACATCGCGCTCGCAATGCAGGAAGACTTCGTAATCCTGAAGCAAGACAACGAAACCTTTCGCACCGAATACCTCTCCGTCTGCTTCCCTTCGCGCTGGGATCCGCGCGAAAAACTGGGGCTTGGTTTCGCGGCGATTCATGCGCCGGTGGCCGACAATCAAACACTGATTGCCGCCGGGCAAAGCATCATGACCACGGCCTTCATGAAACAGCCCATGCTGCGCCACGTCTGGCTCATCGTGCCGAGCGCGAGTCTTGATCAGCATCCCGACAAAAACGAGGCATGGTGGACGGAGGCCCTGCGCGATATGTCGCCGCTGTTGACGAACCTCTTCTTCCGGGTCGAACGGCAGACGACGTGGCCGCTGCCGCATTTGCAGCGCGCGGTGTTTTTCATTCGCGTGATGATGAGCCCGCTGGTGGACGTCATCAAAGCTGCGCCGGGACGCGCTGCGGAGCTTGCTGCTTCGCTGCGCTCGATGACGCCCGAGGTCATCGCCTATCGCGGCATGACCGACGCGATGCCTCGACTATTGGCTGAGCTGGAGCATTTCGAATGAGCGGACACACGCCCCAAAGCAGTCAGCACAGCACCCACCATCGAGCAAGGAAGCGCTTCGGTCAAAACTTCCTCGTCGATCAATCGATCATCAATCGCATCGTCGAATCGATTGATCCGCGCGCTGGCCAACACATCGTTGAAATCGGCCCCGGACAGGCCGCGCTCACCCGCAAGCTCATCGCCGCATTGGGACCGGGTGGCAGCATCGACGCCATCGAAATCGACCGCGATCTGGTTGCGCGGCTGGTGCATGAGTTTGACGCGGGCAAGTTGCGCGTGCATCAGGCCGACGCGATGGAGTTTGATTTCGCGACCTTGCCTGCGCCGCTCCGAGTGGTCGGCAACCTGCCCTACAACATCTCCACGCCGATCCTGTTTCGGCTGTGCGAGTACGAGGACCGCATCGCTGACATGACCTTCATGCTGCAAAAAGAAGTCGTGGATCGCATGGCAGCAAACGCGGGAGAGGACGCGCGCGGGCGGCTCTCGGTGATGCTGCAATATCGTTTCAAAATCGAGAAATGTTTCGACGTGCCGCCGACGGCGTTCAAGCCGGTGCCGGCGGTGGATTCATCCATCGTGCGCCTCACGCCGTTGGCCGACAAAAGACTCAAACCGAAGGACGAAAAAGCGTTCGCACTGATGGTCACCCACGCCTTCGCCAAACGCCGCAAAATGCTGCGCAACAGCCTGTCCGCCTGGGTCACGCCGGACGGCTGGGGGGCGATAGGCGTCGACCCCAAAGCCCGCGCAGAAGA
>JAYUWL010000247.1:0-3291 GCA_043753585.1 Burkholderiales bacterium | reverse complement strand
CGGCTGTTCACGCGGCGGATGCGTACTCGCGCTCATCGCAAAAAATTGGCGTCTGCCTTGTCACCTCCGGACCCGGCGTGACCAATGCCGTCACGGGTATTGCCACCGCCTACATGGATTCAATCCCGATGGTCATCATCAGCGGCCAGGTGCCCACGCACGCGATCGGTCAGGACGCGTTTCAGGAATGTGACACCGTCGGTATCACGAGGCCTTGCGTCAAACATAACTTCCTGGTGAAGGATGTGAAAGACCTTGCGCTGACGATGAAGAAGGCCTTTTTTATTGCGACAACCGGTCGTCCTGGCCCCGTTCTTGTGGACATTCCGAAGGACGTGACCGCAAACAAATGCGCGTTCGACTATCCCAAGGAAATCACGATGCGCAGCTACAACCCGTCCGGTAAGGGCCATAGCGGGCAGATCAAGAAGGCAGTGCAACTGCTGCTTGAGGCCAAGAAGCCAATGATTTATGCGGGCGGCGGCGTGGTGTTAAACGACGCATCCGCGCAGTTGACCAGGCTGGTGCGCATGCTCGGTTCGCCGTGTACCAACACGCTCATGGGGCTTGGCGGTTTCCCTGCGTCTGATCCGCAATTCGTGGGCATGCTCGGCATGCATGGCACTTATGAGGCGAACATGGCGATGCAGGATTGCGACGTGCTGCTCGCAGTTGGCGCGCGCTTTGATGATCGCGTAATCGGCAATCCCGGCCATTTCTTCCGCGATGGCCGAAAAATTATTCACATCGACATCGATCCGTCATCGATTTCCAAGCGCGTAAAGGTGGACGTGCCCATCGTGGGCTATGTTCGCGACGTGCTCAACGAAATGATTGGTTTGATCGAGGCGTCCGACAAGAAGCCCGATGCCGCTGCGCTCAAGGGTTGGTGGACGACGATCAAGGGTTGGCAGAGCAAAAAGTGTCTTGCGTTCAAACCTGCGAAAACGGACGGGCGCATCAAGCCGCAAGCCGTTGTTCAGGCGCTTTGGAAGGCGACGGGAGGGGATGCCATCATCACCAGCGACGTAGGTCAGCATCAGATGTGGGCCGCGCAGTATTACCCGTTCGACAAGCCGCGTCGCTGGATCAATTCTGGTGGGCTGGGCACGATGGGCGTCGGCATTCCGTACGCGATGGGCGCGCAGCTCGCCAACCCGGACGCAACTGTCGCTTGCATCACCGGCGAGGGCAGTGTGCAGATGTGCATTCAGGAGCTATCGACCTGCAAGCAGTATCACATTCCGATGAAGATTATTAACCTCAACAACCGCTCGCTCGGTATGGTGCGGCAGTGGCAGGAATTCTTTTACGGCAACCGTTACGCCGAGAGCTACATGGACGCGCTGCCGGACTTCGTAAAATTGGCCGAGGCATATGGGCACGTCGGCATGAAGATCGAAAAAGCGGGCGATGTTGAGGGCGCGTTGCGCGAGGCGCTGGCGCTCAAAGATCGTCTGGTATTCATGGACTTCATCACCGATGAAACCGAGAATGTGTTCCCGATGATTCCTGGCGGCAAAGGTTTGTCCGAAATGATTCTGGCGGAGGAGCTGTGATGAACATCGGCTCAAATCGTACCGTTCGGGCTGAGCCAGTCGAAGCCTTGTTGATTCCGGTGCCGCCGACCCTTCGACGGGCTCAGGGCGAACGGAGATAACCATGACACACATCCTCTCCATCCTGCTGGAAAACGAACCGGGCGCGCTGGCGCGGGTCGTCGGTCTGTTCGCCGCGCGCGCCTACAACATCGATTCGCTCTCGGTCGCCACGACCGAGGACACGACGATGAGCCGCATGACGATCGTCACACACGGCTCTGACGACATCATTGAGCAAATCACCAAGCAGTTGAACAAGCTGATCGAAGTGGTGAAGGTGGTTGACCTCACCGACGGCAATCACATCGAGCGCGAGCTGATGTTGGTGAAAGTACGTGCGGCTGGCAAGGATCGCGACGAGGTGAAGCGCCTTGCGGACATTTTCCGCGGGCGAATTCTCGACGTGACCGACAAGAGCTACACCATCGAATTGACGGGCGACAGCGATAAGCTTGACGCCTTTATCGCGGCCATCGAGCCGGGAACGATTCTGGAAACAGTGCGCACCGGTGCCTCAGGCATCGGGCGTGGCGAGCGGATTTTGAAGATTTAATTTAGGCGCCCTCTTCCTTGCGGGAGAGAGCGGGGGTGAGGGGTTGGTCGCATGCCGAGCCCTTTCGACTATGACAAAAGCTGGCGTGCATACATACCCCTCACCCCGTCGGTCACGACCGACAAGTCAATCTCAGCTCTCCCGCAGGGGGAGAGGGGACAAGACAGATAGGAAGCGAATATGAAGGTTTATTACGACAAGGATTGCGATCTTTCGCTAATCAAGGGTAAAAAAGTCACCATCGTGGGTTATGGCTCACAAGGCCACGCCCATGCGCAAAACCTGAACGACAGCGGCTGCAAAGTCACCGTTGGTGCGCGCAAAGATGGCCCGAGCTGGGACAAAGCGAAGAAAGCAGGCCTCAAGGTTGCCGAAGTCGCTGAAGCCGTCAAGACTGCCGATGTGGTCATGATGTTGCTGCCGGACGAGCAGATCGGTGCGGTTTACACCAACGATATTGAACCGAACATCAAGAAGGGCGCATCGCTCGCCTTTGCGCACGGTTTTAATGTTCATTACGGCTGCGTGATCCCACGTTCTGACCTTGACGTCTGGATGGTTGCACCGAAGGCACCGGGCCACACGGTTCGCAATACGTACACCCAGGGTGGTGGCGTGCCTCATCTCGTCGCGGTGCATCAGGATTCGTCGAAGAAGGCGCGCGCTCTGGCGCTGTCTTATGCGTCGGCAAACGGTGGCGGCAAGGCCGGCATCATCGAAACCAATTTCCGTGAAGAAACCGAGACCGATCTGTTCGGCGAGCAGGCGGTGCTCTGCGGCGGTACTGTTGAGCTGATCAAGGCGGGGTACGAAACGCTGGTCGAAGCGGGTTACGCGCCGGAAATGGCGTATTTCGAGTGTCTGCATGAGTTGAAATTGATCGTGGATCTCATCTATGAAGGCGGCATCGCCAACATGAACTACTCGATTTCAAACAACGCGGAATATGGCGAATACGTCACCGGCCCGAAGATCGTCACCGAGGACACCAAGAACGCCATGCGTCAGTGCCTGAAAGACATTCAGACCGGCGAATACGCAAAGAGCTTCATCCTCGAAAACAAGGCTGGCGCACCAACGCTGCTTTCGCGTCGTCGTCTAACCAGCGAGCACTCTATCGAAGTCGTGGGTGAGAAG